>NZ_CP087263.1:320178-640357 GCF_020923435.1 Brevibacillus humidisoli
GCCCATGCCTTTATTACGGAATTGCCAGATGGTTACGACACCGAACTGGGCGAGCGGGGGGTCAAGCTGTCCGGCGGACAAAAACAGCGGATTGCGATTGCTCGCGTTTTTCTGAAAGATCCGGGGATTCTGATCCTGGACGAAGCCACCTCAGCGCTCGATCTGGAATCGGAGCACATGATTCAGGAATCACTTGCACAACTTGCCAAAGGACGGACCACGATCATCGTGGCCCATCGCCTGTCGACGATCACCCATGCTGACAAGATTGTGGTGATGCAAGAGGGGCGGATCGTCGAAATGGGCAGTCACGAAGAGTTGTTGGCCAGGCGGCAGGTTTATTACAAACTTTGGAATGTTCAAGATTTTAGCGTTTCCGTGCAGGTTGGTACGGAAGTGTAGGCTGCACGATCCACTGTCGGCAGCTTTTTGCTTTTCTGCAGAAAGGAGTTGATGCACCTTGGAGAGTTGGAAACGCAACTTATACGTGTTATGCTTTGCCATGTTTATCGTGATGGTTGCGATGAGCATGATCATGCCGTTTTTGCCGTTGTTTATCCAGCAAGAGCTGGGAATCAGCGATCCGCACCAGGTAACAGCTTGGGCCGGGATCGTGTTTGGGGCCAACTTTTTGACGGCTGGTCTGGTCTCTCCGATTTGGGGAAGTCTGGCTGACAAATACGGTCGCAAAATCATGATTCTTCGCTCCGGTTTTTGCATGTCGGTTATCATTACCTTGACTGGGTTTGTCGGCAGCATATGGCAGTTGTTGGGACTGCGCCTGCTAAACGGTACGGTCGGTGGGATCATTCCGGCCAGTACGGCGCTGGTCGCTTCCAGCGCGCCTCGCGAACAAGCCGGCTGGGCTCAAGGGATGCTGCAGTCATCGGCGGTGGCAGGAGGGATCATGGGCCCGTTTTTTGGCGGACTGTTGGCTGACCATATTGGCTTTAGGCTGATCTTTAGCTGTACAGGTCTGCTGGTCTTTCTCGCCACCCTGTTGATCACGGTGACGGTAAAGGAAAGCTTTACGCCGCCGCCAGCTCGCGAACAAACCAGTTTTCGAGAAGATGCCCGGCTCATCTTTTCCACTCGTCCGCTGCCCGCGTTATTTTTTGTCACCGTGATGATTCAATTCGCGCTGTTTAGCATTATTCCCGTGCTGCCGATCTACGTGCAGAGTCTGTTGGGAGGGGATGATCGGGTAGCGTTTTATACTGGATTGGTGGCGGCGGCGATGGGACTTGCCAACGTGCTGGCTGCTCCCCAATTGGGAAAACTGGGTGATCGCTATGGTTCGCACAAAGTACTGCTTGTCTGTCTGATCGCCGCTGCACTGATTTTTATTCCTCAGGCGATGGTGACCACTGTTTGGCAGTTGATCGTGCTGCGGTTTATGCTCGGGCTTTGCCTCGGCGGCCTGCTGCCGGCAGTCAATGCACTGCTGCGTCGCTCCACCCCGCCGGAGAGGGTTAGCCGGGTATACGGATACAACAACACATTTGTCTGCTTGGGAAGCATGTTGGGGCCGTCGATCGGCGGTTTGGTCGCCGGTTACATTAGTTTAAGCGGTGTTTTTCTGATGACCAGTGCATTTCTCTTTCTCAATGCTGTGTGGGTGGCGTATAGTCTGGCCAGAAAACCGATACATGAAACAAGCGATGTGAGCATGTGAGACTTGCCCGGGCAATTCTTGCTTCCCTATGCAACGTTTTGCCGATCGGTCCGTCTTAGCGGGATAGAGGAGTGATCTAGTATGATAAAACGAAACAACAAGTGGCTGATTGCCTTCTGCCTTTCGCTGGCGTTGGTCGGCTGCTCACAATCAGGGGAACCGGAGACATCAGCGACATCGGATCAGACCGATCCACCCATGCAGCAACGGGTCGATGCTGAACCAACAGCTGCAGAGGGAAGCAATGCGGCAGCAGAGCACGACAATACAGGAAATGCTGCAGCGGGAGCAGAGGAAGGCAATACAGGAGATGTTTCAGCAGCAGAGAACAGTGTGCCAGCGGATATGGATGAACAAGCTGCCGTGAAGCTGGCTGCTGAAGCGATACGTCGCTATTTCCATGTATCGTCAGGGGGAGACTATAGCCATCTGGAAGGAGAACGACTACAAGGTTTTTTGATCGGTGACCAGCATTATCGATACATGGGCCAAGACCTCGATACCAGGGAAAAACTGATCCGCTATCTGGAGCAGGGGTACACCATTGAAGCGATCGAGACGTTCATCCAGCAGGCAAAAATCGTAGAGCACGAGGGGCGCCTCGCACAGCCCGATGCCGACTACGGCAGCTTGTTGGAGTGGCAGAATGCGCAAGCTCGCCTGATCGCGGAGGAAGACAACATCAAGCGGTTTGAATTAACGATTCCTTTTGGTGAAGGAGAGCATCGGGATACGGAAACAACAATGGTGGAGATGAAAAAAATAGACGGCGTTGGCTGGAGAGTGAATACGACACCGCACGATTTGCGATGAAATACGAATATCTATACATGACCTTTTCCTAACGGTTGGTTACAATAGAACATAGGAATCTATTACTAGAGAGGGGAACAGGCATGTTAAAGAAACTGATGGCCAAGTTTGGAGTAGGAGCGGCGACGGTGGACCTGCAGTTGGACCGCGATCAATGGCGGCTGGGTGAGACGATGACCGGCTCGATTCGGATCGAAGGCGGTGAGGTGGAGCAGCGGATTCACGATCTGCAGGTGGTCTTGATGATGCGCGCTCACGTCAAGGGAAACCATGTGACGCGGCCGGTGCAGATGATCCCGGTATTGAGCAAGTTTGTTGTCAAGGAGAAACCTTTTGTCCAGGAAGTGCCCTTTCAATTCACGCTGCCACATGATCTGGCGATGACGTCACAGGCGGTTCAGTACTTTTTGCACACCAGACTGGATGTGGAGCAGGCGCTCGATCCGACCGACCAGGATTACGTCGCCATCCTTCCGCCACTGCATATCGAAAAGGTGTTTCAGGCATTGGAGCAGCTTGATTTCCGGCAAAAGCCAGGGTCGGGCAAGCTGACCGCTTATGGACAAGAGTTCTCGTTCGCTCCTATACGTCCAATGGGCATACCATTAAAAGAATTGGAAGTTATTTTTTTCGATGCTCCGGATCAGCTGCACTTGCTGGTTGAACTGGATTTGGCAACCGGCTTCCTAGGACGAGAAGTGGAACGAAAAGCGGAAATCCCTGTGCCGCACGATTTGCTGGAGGCGGGTAAAGAACAAGAGTTGGCCCGTTACCTGCAAGAGAAAATTGAAACGTATGCCAACAACCCGCAAGCAATCCCGTATTTCTCACTGCCTGGATATGGACGGAAGGGACACAAAGGGCGATACCAGCCGATGAGCGGTATGATCGGCGGAATGGCTGCCGGGCTGCTGGGCGGACTGCTGCTGGGCGAGATGATGGAAGGTGCCGGGGATCTGATGGGTGCCGATGATCTGCTGGGCGGAGACGGTGGAGACGATGGCGGGTTCTTCGGCGGAGACGGTGGCTTTGGCGACTTCGGCGACTTTGGAGATTTTTAATACCATATCATATGAAACAGGCGCATGGGAATTCCCATGCGCCTTTGTCGTCTGCCGATTCGTCACCATCACCGGGCAACGTCACGGCTCCTGTTTGCTCCTTGGTCTTGCTTGTGGTGTTCCGTTTTGTCCGGGTTTTCAAAGCCGACCACTTCCATCATCTTGGAACTCATCTTGGGGTCTCTTGCTTCAGGGGACTGCGGATAGGCATTCTCGCCTTTTGTCACGGCAGATCGCACTCCTGTCTGAGGATTACCCGACTTCCGGGCCGTATGCTTCCGATCGTTAGCGGAAATGCCGCTTAGATGAGCGGTATCGATAGTATCTCCAGGAAGCCGATGATAAATCCAACCCAGCAGGGGAAATATATGGCCCCAAATGCATATTCGAGCAGAGAATGGCGCACCCTTCTTTTCACATGGCGCTTTATCCGCTTCACGGGTTGGCTGGTTAATCGTTCAACTTCGCAAACGCCTTGTCCACAGCTGCAATCGTCTCTTGGATATCTCGTTCGGTGTGGGCAGTCGTAATGAACCAGGCTTCGTATTTGGATGGGGCCAGACAGATGCCCTGATCCAGCATCAACCGGAAGAAGCGGCCAAAACGCTCTCCGTCAGCCTTCTCTGCCCCAGCGTAGTTGGTTACAGGCTGGTCGGTGAAGTAGACGGCGAGCGCTCCGATCATCCGGTTAAGCTGGATGGTTGCATCGTGTCTTGCAGCGGCCTCTCTAATCCCTTGCTCCAGCAGGCTTCCGAGACGATCCAGTTCCTCGTAGACACCTGGCTCTCGCAACACCTCCAGGCAAGCGATCCCCGCTGTGATCGATGCCGGATTGCCGGCCATTGTACCCGCTTGATAGGCAGGGCCAAGCGGTGCGACCTGCTCCATGATCTCGCGGCGACCGCCATAGGCGCCGATCGGCAGGCCGCCACCGATGATTTTGCCGAGTGCGGTCAGGTCGGGATGGATGCCAAGCAGGTTTTGGGCACCGCCGTAACAGAACCGGAATGCGGTGATCACCTCGTCGTAGATCACGAGCGCACCAGCCTGATGGGCCAACTGGTTTACTTGCTCCAGAAACCCGGGCTGCGGCGGTACGATCCCAAAATTGCCGACGATCGGCTCTACCAGCACCGCGGCTGTTTCATCCCCCCAGTGCCGGATCGCTTCGGCGTATGCCTCCGCGTCGTTGAAAGGAACGGTGATCACTTCATTGGCGATGGTTTGCGGAATCCCTGCACTGTCGGGAATTCCCAGGGTGGACGGACCAGAACCGGCCGCTACCAGCACCAGATCGGAGTGTCCATGGTAACAACCGGCGAACTTGATGATCTTGGTTCGACCGGTGTAAGCGCGTGCGACGCGGATGCAGGTCATCACCGCTTCCGTCCCTGAATTGTTGAAACGGATCCGCTCCATCGAAGGGATCGCGTCCCGGATCATCCGGGCAAACTGGATTTCCCACGGGGTAGGAGTGCCATACAGCGTCCCGTTTTCTGCCGCTTGGCTGATCGCTTTTGTGATGTGCGGATGAGCATGTCCGGTAATAATCGGCCCGTACGCTGCCAGATAGTCGATGTAGCGGTTTCCGTCTACATCCCACATATAGGCGCCTTTAGCCCGTTTTATGACGACGGGGGCACCGCCGCCTACTGCTTTAAACGAACGGGAGGGGCTGTTCACACCCCCCAGGATCACTTCTGTCGCTTCTCTATGTAATTGTTCCGACGTTTTCCGGTTCATCTCTCATACTCCTTTTGTTCTCTTGGCTTGCCTCATGCACCAAGCCTCTTTCCCTCCATCATAGCACATTCACCGCGCTCTTCCGCACATTCAGTTTTGCAGAAAACGTCCTGCTCATATAAACTAACTATGGAATCTTTGCATGATTATAAAAAAAGAGGACGTGCAGGAAATGATTCAAGTCAACCAGTTGGAAAAAGTGTTTCGCATTCACCAGGCGCGTGCCGGATTGGCTGGTGCCTTTCGCGATTTGTTCAACCGCCAGTACAAGACAGTGAAAGCGGTGGACGGGATTTCGTTTCAAGTGGAAGAGGGAGAATTTTTTGCGTTGATCGGTGAAAATGGAGCCGGCAAGTCGACGACGATCAAGATGCTGACCGGGATTCTGACACCGACTGCGGGTGACGTCGTGATCAACGGGTATGTTCCCTACAGGCAGCGGGAACAATACGTCACCTCGATCGGGGTCGTATTCGGACAGCGCTCACAGCTTTGGTGGGACTTGTCTCCTACCGAGTCATTTCGCCTGCTGCAGCGTGTCTACAAAGTGGAAGAGGAAGCGGGCAACCGTTGGCTGAACCGACTGATCGAGGAGTTGGATCTCGGCCCGTTTATCCACCAGCCGGTCCGTAAGTTAAGCCTGGGTCAGCGGATGCGCTGCGAAATCGCCGCTTCCCTGATTCACAAGCCAAAACTGCTGTTCCTGGATGAGCCGACTGTCGGTTTGGACGTGCTGGTCAAACAGAAGATTCGAGAATTTCTGCGTCGGTTAAATGAGACGGAGAGAACCACGATCTTGCTCACCACGCACGATGTATCCGACATCGAAGCGCTCTGCAAGCGGGTACTGGTGATGGATCAGGGCAAGTTGATATTTGACGGACTGCTCCATGATTTAAAAGAGAAGTGGGGCTCGGGAACAGAGGTCGTCTTTCAGTTTAAACAGCGGACGACACCTGAGGAGGTGCGCGCTGCACTGGCTCAGGTGGATTGTGAGCTGGCGCCGGAAAACGAGTACGCCATGGCCATCCGCATCCCTCGCAGTCAGGAGATGCTGCCATTCGTGCTGTCAACCGTCATGGCTCGCTTCGAGGTGAGCGATGTAAAAGTGAAAGAAACCAGTACAGAAGAAATCGTGCGCAACATCTACTCGGTCACAAGTGAGGTCGCCGTTCATGCTTAGGTTGTACGCAGAGTTGATCCGCATCCGGTTTCTCACCTTGCTCGCCTACCGAGTCAATTACTACAGCGGCATCATTATCTACGGGATCAATATCGGAGCTTACTACTTCCTCTGGAATGCCATCTACTCTGGCCAGCAAACCCTGGCAGGGATGTCAGTGGAACAGATGACGGTGTATGTCTCCATCGCCTGGATGTCACGCGCTTTTTATTTTAACAACATCGATTTTGAGATTGCCCAGGACGTGCGCGAGGGAAAAGTGGCAATCGAGATGATCCGCCCCTACCGGTACCTGTCTGTAAAGACCGCGCAGGCGCTGGGAGAAGGACTGTTTCGCCTGCTGTTTTTTGCTGTACCGGGCATGGTCATGGTCAGCCTGTTCTTGCCGCTAACCTTTCCGCCGACGGTCGAAGTATGGGGGATCTATGCGGTCAGCCTTCTGCTCGCTTTCATCATCAACACCGAGATTAACCTGCTGACCGGAGTGATCACCTTTTTCTTCTTCCGCAACGATGGCATGATGCGGGCAAAACGGGTGATTGTCGATCTTCTGTCCGGATTGATCCTGCCGATCAGTTTTTTCCCTGGCTGGGCGCAAGCCGTGATGAACTGGCTCCCGTTTCAGGCGATCAACTACTATCCCAGCATGATCTTCGCTGGAGCGGTCGGTCCGCAGCAGGCGGGAGAGGTGATTGCGCTGCAGGCGATCTGGACAGCCGTACTGCTGGTGCCGTTAGCTGTACTCTGGCGTCGGGCCAGACGCAACTTGGTCGTGCAAGGAGGGTGATCTCATGCTGCAGGTACTACGGTTATTTACCGACTATTTGAGCCAATACTTCAAGACACGACTTGCTTACCGTGCTGATTTTTTTGGCGAGCTGGTGTCCAACCTGATCTTTGAACTGATCAATCTGGTGTTTATCATTGTTGTGTTCCAACACGTCCCCTTGATGAAAGATTGGAGTCGTGATGAAATCATCTTTGTCTACGGCTACTTCTTGATCCCCTATGCGCTGTTCAGCATGTTTTTCAGCTTTTGGGATTTCAACGAACGCTACATCATTCGTGGAGAGATGGATCGCATTTTGACCCGCCCCGTCTACAACCTGGCTCAGGTTAGTCTGGAGTCGATCGCACCCGATCGGATCTTCGGCGTGATCAGTGGTTTGATTATCATGGGCTACGCCACCATTAAGCTGGAACTCTCATTTGCCTGGTATGATCTGTTTTTGTTCATCGGACTGGTCATCAGCAGTGTGCTGATCTATGCCGGCGTGTACACAGCGATCGCTGCAATCAGCTTTTTTTCCGACTCGCGGACCGGCATCTCGCCGATGATCTGGAATATCCAGAACTACGGCCGATACCCCGTGGACGTCTATAATGGGGTGATCCGCTTCATCCTCACCTGGATCTTGCCGTTTGCCTTCGTCGGGTTTTACCCGTCAGCCTATTTTCTGCGAAAAGAAGAATGGTACACCTATACCCTGTTGACACCGGTGATGGGCATCGCTTTCTTCGCGTTAGGTCTGTTCATCTGGAATTGGGGCATCAAGCGGTACCAGGGGGCAGGGTCGTAACACACGGGCAACGCATCGCAAGCGTTTTGTCTATTGCCAGCCGGGTCGGCAAGAGGATATAATAAACGAGTGAAAAACTTCACATTTCCTTCGGGGCAGGGTGAAATTCCCGACCGGCGGTGATCACTTCAGGTGTAAGCCCGCGAGCCTCCTGTCGCATGGCGGCGGAGTGCAGGATCTGGTGCGATTCCAGAGCCGACAGTACAGTCTGGATGGGAGAAGGATTTGGACAGTACGCTTGGCACGTGCTTGGTTCGACGTGCAGACGTATATTGGGTTGGGCTGTTTTCGGGAACAAGCCCTTTCTTTCCTATACGTTCGTATGCCAAATGGTCCGAAAAGCTCCGAAGAGTGATACTCTTCGGGCTTTTTTTGTGGTCTGGCTGTGACTGACAGACTAAAGATGCGATCCGCAGGCAGATCTTGTCTGCTGCTTGAACTGTTTCTCATTGCGTTGACCATGCCAAGTCGTGCCGCAAAGCTGTTGCCAATCCTCTACAGAAGGAAAGAACACAAAATGAGGAGATGGTACAGATGCACAAAACGGAAGTACGAACCATGCAGGAGGTGCAGACGCGAAAGCTGGTGCTGCTCGCTTTCTTGGGAGCGATTGCATTTGCGCTCTACTACCTGGAGTTTTCCATTCCATTGGTTCCCACCTTTCTCAAACTGGATGTCAGTACGCTGCCGGGATTGGTGGGCGGTCTGATGTTTGGTCCAGTGGCCGGGATGGTGGTTGAGCTCTTGAAGAACATCCTCCACTTTTTTTTCAAAAACTCTGACGGCCTGCTGATTGGTGAGATTGCCAATTTTCTGGCGGGAGCCAGCTTCATCGTTGCAACAGTAGCGATTCAGCGCCGCTACAAGACGGTAAAAGCATTTGTCGCCGGTCTTGTGCTGGGCACGCTGCTGATGACGCTGCTTATGGCCTTGGGCAACTACTATCTGCTGCTGCCGGCCTATGCGATGATGTATCAGATTTCGGTAGAGGATCTGCTGGCGATGTTCCAGATGGACAGCCTCTGGTCGTACATCGTCTACGCCATTGTTCCGTTTAATCTGATCAAAGGTCTTGTTTTATCGCTGATTGCTTATCCTATTTATCTCAAGCTGATCCCGCGTCTTCCGGCCAGTTGAGCAGCGGAAGAAAACAAGCGGGCAGGAGAAATGACGAGATATAACGAAAACCCAAGCAAAGCGAAGGCTGTTGAACCCGCGTCAACAGCCTTCGCTTCGTTCTGTGTGTTCCTTCTGTGACGTTGATCCATCATGAAACGGAGATACAAAAAGAACCATCCGCAGATGGTCTTTCTGTCATGATGTTTCGTTTGTTTGGTCCTCGTCCAACTCGTCCCACGCCTCTTCGTCATCGACCGGATTTGGTGGTGAGAGGGGAAACAAGATGTCGAGGTGTTTGTACTTGCGTCGTCCTTCTGCCGCTTTCAGGTCTTTGTATTTGCGGAAGATGGCGTTCAATTCGTCGATCAGCTGATTGCGTTCTTCCTTGGACATGTACAATTCTCCAACGTTAAAGGCAAACGTGTCGGAGTATTCCTTGCGCATATCGACGTCACTTTCCACAAAGCGGTTGATCGTTCTCAGCAGATCACGCTCCGTTGTGCGAATCGGAGAGAACATGATCTCACCAAGCTGCTGGGCATTTTCTTCAATCATGACCCGCAGGTTTACCTGGATTACTTTGGCCACCAGCTGGTAGTACTTCTCCACAATTGAGCCTTTCACCCGTGTATCTACCTGTTCCAGCAAACCGACACGCACCAGCTCTTTGACATGGTAGTGCAGCCGCGCCGCGTTTTCACCCAGTTCGGTCGCAATCTGCTTGGCTGTCCGTGGTTCCAGGTCTTCAAATAATTCTAAAATTTTTACCCGCTCGGGTATCGATAACGATTTGAGCGCCTCAGGGTCGTTCACATCGTAAAATTCCCTCATCTTTTTCACCGTCCAACTATCTCTCAAAATGTCAGTAAATAAAAAATTGTAAACACCATTTTATCATTTTACTTTGTCCTAGAGTAAACTGCAATGTGTTCAACCGACAAATATATGGCCAAGTCGTTGTACCCTTTGGAGTTGCTTCTGCTTTTTGCTAAAATAAGACAGAAGACCAATCAAAGAAGGAAGGGATCAAAACATGATCGAAGTGGGACAACCTGCTCCTGATTTTACGCTATCCGCGAGTAACGGTCAAACGATATCCTTAAACCAATACCGCGGTAAAAACGTCGTACTCTATTTTTATCCGAAAGACATGACGCCAGGCTGCACGACGGAAGCATGTGACTTTCGCGACTACCACCCCAAGTTTTCCGAATTGGGTACAGTCGTGCTTGGAATTAGTCCGGACGATGTCGCTTCCCATGACAAGTTTGCTGCCAAGTACGAACTGCCGTTTCCGCTGTTGGCTGATCCGGATCACCAGACTGCTGAAGCGTATGGGGTATGGGTGCTGAAAAAGATGTACGGAAAAGAGTATATGGGAATTCAGCGGAGCACTTTTATAATCGATAAAGACGGCCGGATTGCGTATGTATGGCCGAAAGTTAAAGTGGCTGGCCATGTACAGGAAGTGCTGCAGTATATCGAAGAACACCTGACGTAGCAGACAGGTGATCACTTGAAGGAGAAGGAGAACGCATGAAGATTCCGTTGCAGTATATGATTGAGACGTTTTTCACACTCGCCTCCATCCCCAGCCCTTCGGGTAATACCGATCATGCGATTGCTTGGGTGGAGGCGGAATTGCGGCAGTTGGGTGTCTCCTCTGTTCGCACCAATAAAGGAGCACTGCTGGCCACGATACCTGGTGCTGTCGATCAGCAGCGTCGCCTGCTTACGGCCCATGTGGATACACTAGGTGCGATGGTTAGAGAGATAAAGAAAAACGGTCGACTCAAACTATCGATGATCGGCGGGTTTCCCTGGAATGCAGTAGAGGGGGAGCACTGTCAGATCGAAACAGCGGATGGCCGTATCTACACGGGGACCATCCTCACAACCAAAGCGTCTGTCCATGTGTACAGCCGTGAAACACAAAAGATGGAGCGGACTGACGAGGTGATGGAAGTCCGCATCGACGAGAAGGTAACAAGTAAAGAAGATGTCCTTGCCTTGGGAATCAACGTAGGCGATTTCGTGTCCTTTGATCCGCGGGTCACGGTGACCGATAGTGGGTTTATCAAATCACGCCATCTGGATGATAAAGCAAGTGTAGCCATTTTGTTAGGCGTACTGAAGCAAATAAAGGAATCGGGACTGCAACTGCCGTATACCACCCATGTTTTGGTCAGCAATAATGAAGAGATTGGTTATGGCGGCAATGCCAGCATTCCGGAAAACACGGTAGAGTACGTGGCGGTTGACATGGGAGCGATAGGCGAAGGACAGACGACAGACGAACACTGTGTCTCCATCTGTGCCAAGGACTCAACCGGCCCCTATCATTATGGACTGCGGAAACATTTTGTCCAGCTTGCAGAGGAACTCGGCTTGCAGTATCGTGTCGATCTGTATCCGTTTTACGGTTCTGACGCCAGTGCGGCGCTGCGTGCCGGATATGACGTGGTGCACGGACTGATCGGGCCGGGAATCGACGCGTCGCATTCACATGAGCGGACACATCAAGAATCGTTCGAAAACACGGCCAAGCTGATCCTCGCTTACCTGCAGTCCCCCATCACGACTGTACAGGGAGGAACCTCGTGAGTACTAACAATCTATATGCCTGGACAGAGTATTACGATTTGACACAGCGTGGTATAAGCGGCGACCTGCCGTTTTATATGGAGTATGCCAGGAAGGCGGACGGGGAAGTGCTCGACCTGGCCTGCGGCACTGGACGGATCAGTATTCCACTGGCTGAAGCCGGCATTCCGGTCACAGGAATCGATCTGTCTGAGGAGATGCTGACCAGCGCCAGAGAAAAGGCGGAGCAAGCGGGTGTAGCGGGACGCATCCAGTTTTTGCAGGGAGACATGCGGGGCTTCGAGTTGAAGCGGACGTTTCCGCTGATTATGATCCCGTTCCGGTCGTTTCTGCATTTGCTGCACCTCAGGGAACAGATGAAGGCGCTATCCTGTATCCGCAAGCATCTGGCTCCCGGAGGGAAGCTGGTGCTGAACGTGTTTGTTCCCAAGATCAGTCACCTCTACGAGGAAGATGAAAAAATGTCACTCCGCGGTATGTATCCACTGGACAACGGAGAGCAAGTGGCCATGTGGGATTACACACGCTACGATCACTTTCAGCAGTTGGCTGAGGTGACCCGCACGTATGAGCGGATCGCTTCCGACGGCCGCCTGCTGGAAAAAGTGGTTGGCAGATTTACGCTTCGTTATATATTCCCGACAGAACTGCACCATCTGCTCCGTTTACACGGTCTAAAAGTGGTCGAACGGTTTGGATCATTTGACAAAACACCCTTTGATCAACATAGTTCCGAACTGATCATTGTGGCGCAGGCAGCATAGCGCATGTCGATTTCCGAGGAAATAACGGAAGGGAGCTGGAAGTGTGAAAATTTACACGAAATCTGGCGATAAAGGGGAAACGTCGCTGGTCTACGGCACGCGGGTGCCGAAGCACTCTCCTCGTGTGGAGGCTTATGGCACATGTG
Source organism: Brevibacillus humidisoli (assembly GCF_020923435.1). Lineage (NCBI taxonomy): Bacteria > Bacillati > Bacillota > Bacilli > Caryophanales > Paenibacillaceae > Brevibacillus > Brevibacillus humidisoli. The sequence continues at coordinate 332,867 of NZ_CP087263.1, forward strand.
ATGAAGCCAATTCGGCGATCGGATTCGCCCTCTCCTTTTTGCCTGATGATGAAAGCTGGCGGGACCTGCAGAACGTATTCCACATCATCCAGACAAAGCTGTTTCACATTGGAGCAGAGCTAGCCACACCAGACGGCAAAAAAGTAGGCTGGCCGATACAAGCCGACGATGTTACTTTTCTGGAGGAGCAGATCGACAAGATGGACAGTGCGCTGCCACAGTTGACCAATTTTGTGCTGCCGGGCGGGCATCCGACTGCAGCGGGGCTTCATCTGGCGCGGACCGTAGCCAGGCGGGCGGAACGGCGTTCGGTCGAAGTGGACCGACAGGAGGCGGTGAATCCGGTCGTCATCCAGTATCTGAACCGCCTATCCGACTTCTTGTTTGTCGCTGCCCGCTACGTCAACCACAAGCTGGGAAAAGCGGAAGCGCAGCTTCATGGCGAGGAGAAATCTCCTGACGCCTAATCGCTGAATGGAACGATCGGAGCCACCGATGGGAGAGTCAACTTCCCTGAGTTTAGGAAAACGCTGACGGCTTGGCATATCAACGCAGATAGGTTGCAATCCCCGACTCGAAGCGGATGGGCGAGGCAGAAAAGGCTTTGTACAGACGGTCGCCATCCTGGCAGATGTTCTCTTCCAGCAGCATGGTGAGTTGTGTATTAGTTATCGGAAAAAACGAGAATCCTTCCATGACGTTGATGACCGGCTTCATCAAAGGGAGCGGTACTTTAACTTTCCGCACCTTGGATTTTCCGAGCACACGCCCGATCGTGTCCAGAATCTGCAGATAGGTAAGCTGTTCCGGCCCTCCCACCTCAAAAGTCTGGTTAACAGCAGCTTCTCGCGTGAGCGCCTGGGTAAAGACCTCGGCAACGGTTTGTCGGGCGACCGGCTGCAGTCGGTACGTGCCGCTGCCAATCACCGGTGTCAGCGGCAGACGGACGAGGTCAGCCAGCATGTTGGCAAATTCGTCATCAGGGCCGAAGATCACGGAGGGACGGAAGATGGTATAGGGGATGCCGCTTTCGATCACGATCTGCTCGGCTGCGAACTTGGTTTGATGGTAGGAACTGACGGCATTGGCCCTGGCGCCAAGCGCACTCATTTGGATGAATCGGCTGATGCCTGCTTTCTTCGCTGCTTCCACCAGATGACGAGTTCCAGTCACGTGGACCTGATCAAAGGTAATCCCTTTTTTCGGTTTTTCACGGATGATTCCGACCAGATGAATGATGGCATCACAGCCTGCCACGGCTGCCTCTAGCGACTCCTGATCAAACAGATCTCCGGTCTGCACGGAGACCGCCCCCATATGTTCAACGGCAGCTGTTAGCTTTCGTTCCGAACCCGGGCGGATCAGACAGACGACGTCGTGACCATCTGCGGTGAGCTGGGGTAATATTCCTTTCCCTACATAACCTGTTGCTCCAGTTAGCAGCACTTTCATTTTTTATACCCCCTGGCATTGACATATCATCCTGAAGGATTTGGATCTTTCCATATATTGTACAGTATTTTCGCTCCACTGCGCCACTTCTGCTGCTATACCCAAAACGTTATAATGATAGAGAACTGAAGGGGGGAAGAGAGATGAACAAAAGCACGACACCACAGAAGAAAACCGTAAAAAAACGATCTGGACACAGACGAGTGCCGGTCGACGAGATATTGGATACCCTGCAGCAAACTTACCCTGATGCACATTGTGAGCTGAATTATCGAACGCCTTTTGAACTGCTGATCGCGACCATTCTTTCCGCCCAGTGCACCGATAAGCGAGTAAATGAAATTACCGCACCACTATTTGAAAAGTACAACAAACCAGAGGATTTTCTGCACCTGACCCAGGAAGAAATGGAAGAACAGATAAAAGGACTTGGTTTGTACAAAAATAAGAGTAAAAACATCTTGGAGACCTGTCGAATTCTATATGAAAAGTACAACGGGGAAGTGCCGCAGACACATGCGGAATTGGAGGCCCTTCCTGGAGTTGGCCGAAAAACGGCCAATGTGGTGTTGTCCAATGCCTTTGGCATCCCGGCCATCGCTGTCGATACACATGTTTTCCGTGTCGCCAATCGCTTGGGGCTAGCCAACAGTGAACAGGTGGACGAAACGGAACACCAGTTGATGAAGCGAATCCCCAAAGAAAAGTGGTCCGATGCCCACCACTGGTTGATTTGGCACGGGCGCCGGATCTGCTCAGCCCGTAACCCGAAATGCGGCGACTGTCCGCTGCAAGAAAACTGCCGCTATGCCAAACAGGCATCCAAGAAAAAGAAGCGCTGATTTTGTCTAAAAATCCACCAGTACCATATTGACACAATGCGTACAATAGGCGTACACTTATTTGTAACAATTCTAATCAAATGTTTGTTACAAAGAAAATCCTGGTGAACGCCCAACTGTTGATACGGGTGAGAGCCATGGTTGCAGAACTTTCCTTTGAGATTGCGAGGTGCATGACGACATGTCACAGCGTGTGGAAAAAGCGGTCGAGATATTAAAGAACACAGGTGTCCGCATGACCCCACAACGTCATGCCATATTAGCGTATTTGCTTGAAACTATGTCTCATCCGACAGCAGATGAGATCTACAAGGCGTTAGAGGGTAAATTTCCTAATATGAGCGTGGCTACTGTTTACAACAATCTGCGCGTTTTTAAAGAAGCTGGGCTGGTCCGGGAACTTACCTATGGCGATGCTTCCAGCCGATTTGATGCTAACACGATGGAAGAACACTACCACATCATCTGTTCGAAGTGTGGTGATATCAGGGATTTTCACTACCCGTACCTGCATCAGATCGAAGAGGATGCCGGGAAATCGGCAGGTTTCAAAGTGACAGGCCATCGCATGGAAGTGTACGGGATTTGCCCCGATTGCCAAAACCAGCAGTCACATTAACGCATCGGATTGCGATATTTCCCCTGACATAGGGGAGATGCCGGGTCATCTGGAGAAAAGCGCACTTTTCCAACTGTGGAGTGGAAAGTGGCTTTTTTTATACACTCAGAGGGAAGTGGCGCCGCAAACCCAACAATTCGAATTAGGCTCGGCGGCATTGACGGTACTTACCTCCAGGAATGTTTGGAGTTGGTAACATTAACAAGCGGTTGTGAAAACTGTATCTTCTGATTTATGATCAGATTGGGAGAAGAAAGCTGGTAATGGGAGATAGGAGGTAACGCTGTGTCTGTACCATTGGGTACCCCTCCGCGCAGAAGGCGGAAGCGAGTCCCGTTTGCTGCTATGTTCGCAACATTCGTATTCTTGGTAATGGTCGCTTCAATGGTTTGGTATTTCTTGCAGTTACCTTCAACAGAGCGGGTTGCTCCTTATGATGGACAATCCAACGTGGTTCTTTATCAAGGTGAGGTATATCCGCGATCGTTCCAGATGGAGCAGAATCAACTACTGCTCCCGTTTGCTTTTGTGAAGGAGCAGTTGGACCCGCATCTCTACTGGGACGAACCAAGTCAGTCGGTTGTGGTTACCACCCGTGACAAAGTGCTGCGCATGGAAAGCGAGAAACTAGTCGCTTTTTTAAACAAGACACCAGTAGAACTAAGGGTACCGGTGAAGGATGTGGAAGGTAAACGATACATTCCGTACGCCCCATTGGAGAAGCTGTACGATTATCAGGTAAGGTACATCCCGGAGACTAATGTTGTCGTGGTGGAGCGAGCAGGGGAGACGATTCAACAGGGGTTGGTCACTGCCGGGTCGTCAGAGCAGACAGAACCGCTGCCGCTGCGAACCGGTGCCACTGAGAAGGCGCCGATCGTGGCAGAGCTGAAGCCAAAGGCCGCTGTGGACATCCTTGAGGAAGAGACGGGATGGTACCGCGTACAAACCGCTGATGGACTGATCGGATATCTCCCTGAGGAGAACGTGACATTGACAGATATCCGCAATGTCGCAGCCCCGGATGGTACCGACACGCAGAAAGCACAGAAGACGGCCTGGAAGCCGCTAGGTCGGAAGATTACGCTGGTGTGGGAGCATGTTGTGAGCCGAACGCCTGACACATCAAAGATACCGCCAATGACAGGAGTCAATGTGGTTTCTCCTACCTGGTTTGAATTGTCGGACGATCAAGCCAATCTGGCCAACAAAGCCGATCCGGCTTATGTCCAATGGGCGCACAAACAAGGGTACCAAGTATGGGGACTCGTCTCCAACGGCTTTAATCCTGACTGGACGCAGGCGATGTTGTCTGATTTTCATCAGCGGGAGAAAATGATTGCCCAGATTCTCCATTATGCAAACCTCTACGATCTGGACGGCATTAATCTCGACTTTGAGAATGTGTATCTAGCGGATAAAGAGCGGCTGGTTCAGTTTGTTCGTGAACTGACACCGTATTTGCATGAACAGGGTTTAACCGTCTCGATGGACGTAACGATTAAATCGACAAGCGAACGTTGGTCGATGTTTTACGATCGGGCCGCTTTGGCTGAAGTTGTCGATTATATAGCAGTGATGACCTACGACGAACACTGGGCCAGCAGTCCAACTGCAGGTTCAGTTGCTTCTCTGCCGTGGGTGGAGAAAGGGCTGCAGGGAGTTTTGGAAGAAGTGCCAAACGAGAAGCTGCTCTTGGGTGTTCCTTTTTATACGCGTCTGTGGAAAGAGGAGAAGCAGCCGGATGGAACACTCAAAGTGACTTCAAAGGCTCTCTCTATGGCCAAGGCTGAAAGTTGGCTGGCAGAGCGCAAGCTGACTCCGCAGCCGGATGCCGAATCGGGTCAACTATATGCTAGTTATGTAGATCCCGCAGACGGAGCTACCTATAAGATCTGGTTGGAAGACAGCAGTTCCATGGCCAAGCGGGCAGCGTTGGTGCGCAAGTACGACCTGGCTGGCATTGCTGCCTGGCGGCGGGGCTTTGAGCAGCCGCCCATCTGGGAAACGATTGAGGAAGGGCTTCACAAACGATGAAGCAGAAAACAACAACCACCTGTCCTGGAAAGGAACGAGGTGGTTGTTAGCTTTTTTGATATGTGTGCTGGTATGCGGAATCATCCCCGCTGATGGGGTCGTTCTTCGTCACTTAAGAAAAGCGGCTGTCCGCAAAACATGCAGGCATCTTCCTTGCCCAGCATTTTTGTTACTTTTCCGCAGCTGGGACATTTTACTTGTGGTGAAGTAGTGGAAACCATCCCGGAAATCATGAACAGCACCGTGCTGATCATCATCATGACAAAACCCAGGACGAGCATAAGTGTCATAAAAAGATAGGAACGTTCCAGGAACGAACCAAGATATCCCGCAAAGAAAGCGTACCCGAGGTACATGACGACGATACCAATACCCATATTCCAGTTTGCCCAGGTGCGCATGCGCTTGATTTTGCTTATGTGATCCGTCTGTTTCATGCTATCTCCTCCTACTAACGACCAGTATACCACAAGCAGAAAGGGAAAGCTGTGAGCAGGTTGTCAAACGATTTTCTTTACAGGTGGCAGGAAACGTATCAAGTGTGTAGAATCCATAAGCGTAATCGGAACAAAGGAGGGGCTTCATGTGGAAACAACTCTGCAGAATCACGTGTCGAGGATCGTGCAGCGTGGACCAGTGCAGTCTGTACTGCTGCTTCAGAGTATCGACAAGTACAGTGCGTTTCTGGATGGTGCCAACTTTTTGTTCCTGGTAGTAGTTAACCGGCCGACTCCGGCTTGGGAGAGTAAGTCCTACATGTTTAAAGGGAGTCGGCTTGTGGAGCACTACGTAAGCCAATGGGTGGTGGAACGGTGGACCGTGCAAGGAACGCCGGAAAAAATCATTCACTGGCTGTCGCAGGCAGAAATCATGTTTGACAAGGAGGATTACATCAAGAGAATGCTCGATTTGTTGATTCCACTGCCAAAGCAGGTGCAGAAGAAGAAAGTCTGCGAGGAGTATGCTCGCTTTCTCCGGCGTTATCTGGAGGCAAAAGAACTGCTCCGTCTGGATCAGGTATTGGATGCCTACCAATCCGTTTCAAACGCTTTGTATCACTGGGCCCGACTCGTTATTTACGAGGCGGGAGAACAACCGGGGGAACTGCTGTGGCAGCAAGTTCGGGCGATTGAACCCTCCGTATGCAAACTGTACGAAGAACTGATCTGTGGCCAGGAACCTCTCGCCAAGCGAATTGAATTGCAACTGCTGCCAATCGAGTTTAGCGTGATGTCTAAGATGAAGGCATGCACCGCTTTTGTAACAGAGATTTTACAGTCGCGCGCCCGTCCATGGTCACTTGAAGAATTACAGCAGCATCCGCGGTTGACCAATACGGCTATCGATTTGCCGCTATTGTTGGAAAAGATGGCGGCAAGGTCGATTATCCAAGAGGTTGTCCTGCACAATCATGACGCCAATGTGATGACACGGGGGTACATCCTGGCAGGGTAAGGTTAAAAAATCCCATTTTAAAAAAGCTGTTGACTTAAAGGGGGCAGTCATGCTATATTTACAAGCGTCTCTTCTTTAGGTTGCTGTCCTGACCATGAGATAGAGCAGGCCAAAAACAGCTCCGTCACTTTACAATTTGTGATCGTGACAGAAAGTTTGAAATCATTACCACTTGAAATTATGAGCTGAGTATGGTACATTTAAAAATGTCGCTGTTCTGAGTTAGACACTCGTCAGTGACGACAATGCTCTTTGAAAACTGAACAGCGAAGCGTTTATATGAAGCCTAAGCAAATGCTTTTGAACCGAGATCAATTTCTTTCTTATCTTTAATGGAGAGTTTGATCCTGGCTCAGGACGAACGCTGGCGGCGTGCCTAATACATGCAAGTCGAGCGGGGCGATCGGGAGCTTGCTCCTGAGAGCCTAGCGGCGGACGGGTGAGTAACACGTAGGCAACCTGCCCGTAAGATCGGGATAACATAGGGAAACTTATGCTAATACCGGATAGAGTTGTCTCCCGCATGGGAGAGAACGGAAAGGTGGCGCAAGCTACCCCTTACGGATGGGCCTGCGGCGCATTAGCTAGTTGGTGGGGTAACGGCCTACCAAGGCGACGATGCGTAGCCGACCTGAGAGGGTGACCGGCCACACTGGGACTGAGACACGGCCCAGACTCCTACGGGAGGCAGCAGTAGGGAATTTTCCACAATGGGCGAAAGCCTGATGGAGCAACGCCGCGTGAACGAAGAAGGCCTTCGGGTTGTAAAGTTCTGTTGTCAGAGACGAAACCGTACCGTTTGAACAAGGCGGTACCTTGACGGTACCTGACGAGGAAGCCACGGCTAACTACGTGCCAGCAGCCGCGGTAATACGTAGGTGGCAAGCGTTGTCCGGAATTATTGGGCGTAAAGCGCGCGCAGGCGGCCAGGTAAGTCTGGTGTGAAAGGCCGGGGCTCAACCCCGGTGTGCATTGGAAACTGTCTGGCTTGAGTGCAGGAGAGGAAAGCGGTATTCCACGTGTAGCGGTGAAATGCGTAGAGATGTGGAGGAACACCAGTGGCGAAGGCGGCTTTCTGGCCTGTAACTGACGCTGAGGCGCGAAAGCGTGGGGAGCAAACAGGATTAGATACCCTGGTAGTCCACGCCGTAAACGATGAGTGCTAGGTGTTGGGGGTTTCGATACCCTCAGTGCCGCAGCTAACGCAATAAGCACTCCGCCTGGGGAGTACGGTCGCAAGACTGAAACTCAAAGGAATTGACGGGGGCCCGCACAAGCGGTGGAGCATGTGGTTTAATTCGAAGCAACGCGAAGAACCTTACCAGGTCTTGACATCCCGCTGATCCCTCCAGAGATGGAGGTTCCCTTCGGGGCAGCGGTGACAGGTGGTGCATGGTTGTCGTCAGCTCGTGTCGTGAGATGTTGGGTTAAGTCCCGCAACGAGCGCAACCCTTATCTTTAGTTGCCAGCATTCAGTTGGGCACTCTAGAGAGACTGCCGTCGACAAGACGGAGGAAGGCGGGGATGACGTCAAATCATCATGCCCCTTATGACCTGGGCCACACACGTGCTACAATGGCTGGTACAACGGGACGCGAACCCGCGAGGGCAAGCCAATCTCTGAAAACCAGTCTCAGTTCGGATTGCAGGCTGCAACTCGCCTGCATGAAGTCGGAATCGCTAGTAATCGCGGATCAGCATGCCGCGGTGAATACGTTCCCGGGCCTTGTACACACCGCCCGTCACACCACGAGAGTTTGCAACACCCGAAGTCGGTGAGGTAACCGCAAGGGGCCAGCCGCCGAAGGTGGGGCAGATGATTGGGGTGAAGTCGTAACAAGGTATCCGTACCGGAAGGTGCGGATGGATCACCTCCTTTCTATGGAGCTTTCGGCTACAAACGTTTTCGCTGTTCAGTTTTGAGGGAGCATTTCCTTCAACTTCCACTTGCCTCTCTGAGGCAGACGTGGTAAAGTAAATATCCTGTCTCGAAAGACACAGGAAGGCCTGCTAAAGGCGCCACATCCTGTGGCAATGCAGGCACTAGCACATCCTGTGCGTCGTCTGGTGGCGATGGCGGAGGGGACACACCCGTTCCCATGCCGAACACGGCCGTTAAGCCCTCCAGCGCCGATGGTACTTGCCCCGAAGGGGGCCGGGAGAGTAGGACGCTGCCAGGCGGTTTGACCTCTTGCGAGGTTGGACTCTTAGATATTGTCGTACCTTGAAAACTGGATAACGAGTATAGACAAGGCAAATGCAAGACGTGGCATGTCCCACGACATGACACGAAAAACGTGTGGTTAAGTTACTAAGGGCACACGGTGGATGCCTTGGCGCTAGGAGCCGAAGAAGGACGCAGCGAACTGCGATAAGCCTCGGGGAGCGGTAAGCACGCTTTGATCCGGGGATCTCCGAATGGGGCAACCCACCATCCGTAATGGGATGGTATCCGTCACTGAATCCATAGGTGGCGAGAAGGCAGACCCGGTGAACTGAAACATCTAAGTAGCCGGAGGAGAAGAAAACAAAAGTGATTCCCCTAGTAGTGGCGAGCGAACGGGGAAGAGCCTAAACCGCAAGGTTATCCTTGCGGGGTTGTGGGGCGTCTCACGTGGAGTTACAAAAGACGCGCGTAGGTGAACCATCTGGAAAGGTGGACCAGAGAGCGTGACAGTCGCGTAACCCAAACGCGCGTCTCTCCGAGACGGACCCCGAGTAGCGCGGGACACGGGAAATCCCGCGTGAATCTGGCAGGACCATCTGCTAAGGCTAAATACTCCCTAGCGACCGATAGTGAACCAGTACCGTGAGGGAAAGGTGAAAAGCACCCCGGGAGGGGAGTGAAACAGAACCTGAAACCGTGTGCTTACAAATAGTCGGAGCACGATCAATGTGTGACGGCGTGCCTTTTGTAGAATGAACCGGCGAGTTACGGTAGCGTGCAAGGTTAAGTCGAAGAGACGGAGCCGCAGCGAAAGCGAGTCTGAACAGGGCGCAAGTACGTTGCCGTAGACCCGAAACCGTGTGATCTAGCCATGTCCAGGGTGAAGGTAGGGTAACACCTACTGGAGGCCCGAACCCACGCACGTTGAAAAGTGCGGGGATGAGGTGTGGCTAGCGGTGAAATTCCAATCGAACTCGGAGATAGCTGGTTCTCCCCGAAATAGCTTTAGGGCTAGCCTCGGATGGGACCCCGCCGAACACGAGCGTAAGCTTGGGTTCGGTGGGTCCAGTGAGAGTCTTGGAGGTAGAGCACTGATTGGGCTAGGGGCCCTCATCGGGTTACCGAACTCAGTCAAACTCCGAATGCCAATGACTTATGTCCGGGAGTCAGACGATGAGTGCTAAGATCCATCGTCAAGAGGGAAACAGCCCAGACCATCAGCTAAGGTCCCCAAGTGTACGTTAAGTGGGAAACGATGTGGAGTTGCCCAGACAACCAGGATGTTGGCTTAGAAGCAGCCACCATTTAAAGAGTGCGTAATAGCTCACTGGTCGAGTGACTCTGCGCGGAAAATGTAACGGGGCTAAACGTACCACCGAAGCTATGGCAGTCCGTACGGACTGGGTAGGGGAGCGTTCCAAGCAGCGGTGAAGCCGTACCGGAAGGAGCGGTGGAGCGCTTGGAAGTGAGAATGCCGGTGTAAGTAGCGAAAAGACAAGTGAGAATCTTGTCCACCGAAAGCCTAAGGGTTCCTGGGGAAGGCTCGTCCTCCCAGGGTTAGTCGGGACCTAAGCTGAGGCCGAAAGGCGTAGGCGATGGACAACAGGTTGATATTCCTGTACCACCTTTGTTCCGTTTGAGCGAGGGCGTGACGCAGGAGGATAGGGTGAGCGGCCTACTGGATGGCCGTCCAAGCAGCAAGTGTGGTATGCAGGCAAATCCGCATACCATCCAGCACAAGCTGTGATGGCGAGGGAAATACAAGTACCGAAGTCCCTGATTTCACACTGCCAAGAAAAGCGTCTAGTGAGGAACAAGGTGCCCGTACCGCAAACCGACACAGGTAGGCGAGGAGAGAATCCTAAGGTGCGCGGGATAACTCTTGCTAAGGAACTCGGCAAAATGGCCCCGTAACTTCGGGAGAAGGGGCGCCCCGGTAGGGTGAGGGTCCCCGCCTGACACGAGCGTAAGCTTGTGTCAGGTGGGCTGAGCCCGAGGGGGCCGCAGTGAAAAGGCCCAAGCGACTGTTTAGCAAAAACACAGGTCTCTGCGAAGCCGCAAGGCGAAGTATAGGGGCTGACGCCTGCCCGGTGCTGGAAGGTTAAGGGGATGAGTTAGCTTCTGGGCCCCGCCGAACGCGAGCGTAAGCTTGTGTTCGGTGGGTAGAAGCGAAGCTTTGAACCGAAGCCCCAGTAAACGGCGGCCGTAACTATAACGGTCCTAAGGTAGCGAAATTCCTTGTCGGGTAAGTTCCGACCCGCACGAAAGGCGTAACGACTTGGGCGCTGTCTCGGCAAGAGACCCGGTGAAATCATAATACCTGTGAAGATGCAGGTTACCCGCGACAAGACGGAAAGACCCCATGGAGCTTTACTGTAGCCTGGTATTGGAACTTTGTGCATCATGTACAGCATAGGTGGGAGCCTGAGAATCCGGTGCGCCAGCATCGGGGGAGGCGCCGTTGGGATACCACCCTTGATGTACGGAGTTTCTAACTCGGCACCCTGATCGGGTGCGAGGACCATGCCAGGTGGGCAGTTTGACTGGGGCGGTCGCCTCCCAAAAGGTAACGGAGGCGCCCAAAGGTTCCCTCAGAATGGTTGGAAATCATTCGTAGAGTGTAAAGGCACAAGGGAGCTTGACTGCGAGACCTACAAGTCGAGCAGGGACGAAAGTCGGGCTTAGTGATCCGGTGGTTCCGCATGGAAGGGCCATCGCTCAACGGATAAAAGCTACCCTGGGGATAACAGGCTTATCTCCCCCAAGAGTCCACATCGACGGGGAGGTTTGGCACCTCGATGTCGGCTCATCGCATCCTGGGGCTGTAGTAGGTCCCAAGGGTTGGGCTGTTCGCCCATTAAAGCGGTACGCGAGCTGGGTTCAGAACGTCGTGAGACAGTTCGGTCCCTATCTGTCGCGGGCGCAGGAAGTTTGAGGAGAGCTGTCCTTAGTACGAGAGGACCGGGATGGACGCACCGCTGGTGCACCAGTTGTCACGCCAGTGGCACAGCTGGGTAGCTATGTGCGGACGGGATAAGCGCTGAAAGCATCTAAGCGTGAAGCCCCCTCCAAGATGAGACTTCCCACAGCGCAAGCTGGTAAGACCCCTCAGAGACGATGAGGTTGATAGGTTCGATGTGGAAGCGCGGCAACGCGTGGAGCTGACGAATACTAATCGGTCGAGGACTTATCCACACTTTCTTTTCCTTGTTCTATACATTCCGTTATCCGGTTTTGAAGGTGTGACTGGCACAGGCATCATCGCCTGCTCGTGGCACCTCATACTGTTCCTCAGTAGCTCAATGGTGGAGCAACCGGCTGTTAACCGGTAGGTTGGCGGTTCGAGTCCGTCCTGAGGAGCCACTCTATGCGGATGGATGTCCGAGAGGCCGAAGGAGCACGATTGGAAATCGTGTAGACGGGGATAACTCGTCTCGTGGGTTCAAATCCCACTCCATCCGCCATTTTGATGGCCCGTTGGTGAAGCGGTTTAACACAGCAGCCTTTCACGCTGTCATGCAGGGGTTCGAATCCCCTACGGGTCACCATATTTGATTTGTCTCCCCACAAAGGAATCGGAGCTTATTTTGAAGCATAATGTCTTTGTGGGGTCTTATATGGAGGCTTAGCTCAGCTGGGAGAGCATCTGCCTTACAAGCAGAGGGTCGGCGGTTCGATCCCGTCAGCCTCCACCATTCGTTCGAAACGAATACTCATACCGTCGCGGGGTGGAGCAGTTCGGTAGCTCGTCGGGCTCATAACCCGAAGGTCGCAGGTTCAAATCCTGCCCCCGCAACCAAAATATCACCTTTACTACGTCGAATATACTTCAATGTTAAGGTGAGATAGTGGTACCCTCTGGGTGCACCTAAAATATAATCATATTCATGGAGCTGTGGTGAAGTTGGAGTTCACGCCGGTCTGTCACACCGGAGGTCGCGGGTTCGAGTCCCGTCAGCTCCGCCATTTTCATTCGCGTTTGGTTCGGTAGCTCAGTCGGTAGAGCAGAGGACTGAAAATCCTCGTGTCGGCGGTTCGATTCCGTCCCGAACCACCATTTTCTTCTGTAGGGGCATAGTTTAACGGTAGAACAAAGGTCTCCAAAACCTTCGGTGTGGGTTCGATTCCTACTGCCCCTGCCAACTATGCACAACACATGGAGACAAATATGGCGGTCGTGGCGAAGGGGTTAACGCACCGGATTGTGGCTCCGGCACTCGTGGGTTCGAATCCCATCGATCGCCCCATTTTTCACAATTAAATTCGCGTTGGGGCGTAGCCAAGCGGTAAGGCAACGGACTTTGACTCCGTCATGCCCTGGTTCGAATCCAGGCGCCCCAGCCATGTGCTGCGGACATAGCTCAGCTGGTAGAGCGTCGCCTTGCCAAGGCGAAGGCCGCGGGTTCGAGCCCCGTTGTCCGCTCCATTTGCATTTCTGGAGGTATAGCCAAGTGGTAAGGCACGGGTCTGCAAAACCCTTATCCCCCGGTTCGAATCCGGGTACCTCCTCCATACGATAGATATCTTTCTTTACTATGCCGGTGTGGCGGAACTGGCAGACGCGCTTGACTCAAAATCAAGTTCTCGCAAGGGAGTGGGGGTTCGAGTCCCTTCACCGGCACCACACTACATACAAAAAAGCCCCATAGATGGACTTACCCCTGTCAAGTAGACAGCTCTAAAAAAGCCTAGGCAACCAGTGTGTTACGGTACTCAACCGGAGCACACTGGTTCAATTTTTTTTTTGGAAACGCTCATGGTTATAAAACCAAATGTATTTTTTAATCGCTTGTAAGAGCTCTTCTTCTGTTTTACACTCAGAAAAGTACAATGTTTCTGTTTTGAGATGCGAAAAAAAGGACTCAATGGGGGCATTATCAAGGCAGTTTCCTTTGCGAGAGTGGCTGCCTTTCATGCCTAGATCCTTTATTCGTGCATTGTACTGCTTAGACGTGTACTGGAAGCCCTGATCAGAATGCAGGACTGCTTCCTGCACGTCTCTTTTTTTGCTTAGTTCCTCGACCGTATCTATAACAAGTCTTAAATCATTCCGTTGAGAGAGCTGCCAGGCAACAACTTCGTTGTTATAGAGGTCTTGAATTACCGAAAGGTAATAAAAGCGACTTTGCAAGGCAATGAACGTAATATCTGTCACATACAATTGATTTGGCTTTTCTGCTTTAAACTCTCGGTTAAGCCTGTTCGGGTTAACAACTGATGCTGTTCGACCAAAGAAGCGGCGTTTCTTACGAATAACCGACTGAAGATTCATTTCCTTCATCAGACGATACTCTCGTTTGTGATTTACATGAAACCCTTTCTTTTTTAATGCAATCTGCATTCTTGGATAGCCGAAATAAGCATGTATTTTATGTATCGCCAGCAGATGTTCCTTAATGAGTTGATTATGTTGTTGCCTTGCAGCCCGTGCTTCTTGTCTATTTTTCCACTTGTAGTAACCAGCGCGAGAAACTTTGGCGATATCGACTAACCAAGTAACAGGATACTTCGTTGTCAACTGATCAATAACCCCATAGCGTGCTACTTTTGAAACCCACCCTCCCCGTGTAGATTTGGATAGCGCTTTTTTAAGTATTCAACCTGCGCTTTCAAATAGTCCCTTTCTTCCTCCACAGTAGCGAATCTAGTGCGCGGACGCCCTATAAATTGATGATTACTTTTAGATGCTGTACCTCTTCTATCCTTCAATCCTTCTCCGTTACGGTGTTTCCTAACCCAATTCTTGATCTGGGTACAACTAGGCACTCCTAATTCTTTGGCAACCGCTTCGAAGCTCATTCCTGTTTGTTCATACAGAGTAATAGCTTTCTGTTTAAATTCCTCCGTGTACCGTTGGAATATTTGTCCTTTTTTAGCCATACGAAAATCCCCTCCGAGGATAGTGTAACACCCACCGCCAGGTGGGGGGCTTTTTTACACTGTCTACTCAAAGGGGATAATATCAAATATCACACTATGGGGCTTTTTTTTGTTTTTGTCAGCGCACTACTCTTCAAGGGCCACCAGATGACGGGTGGCCCTTCACATACCTTGAACGCATAACTTCGCTAACGCCGTTTGATCCTAACTGCACAGTATGTACGCCTTTTAATCTGGAATCAGGTAAAAAATTGGCCTGATATATTCTAGCTGATTGGATGTTTATACCTGTGTGAACTCGCAATACAATATCAAGTAAGCTTGACGGATTCGTATAAGGATAGGAAGAGTATTGATCTAGAGAGGAGAGAACGGAATCTGTCAGCAAACGCGTTGATGAACAGAGGGAGAGGAGACTGTACTGGATGCCCAGACTTGCTGCACGAATGGCACAGATGAAAGCTTCGGAAATACGAAATTTGTTAAAAGTGACAGAGCAGCCGGGAACGATCTCATTTGGAGGGGGATTGCCTGCTCCGGAGCTATTTCCACTTGCCCAGTTAGCTGAAGTACGCCGCTTGATCCTAGAAGAGCAAGGACAGGAGGCGCTGCAATACTCTACTACAGAAGGATATCGACCCCTACGTGATCAAATTGCTGCCCGTCATAATCGTCACGGGGCAAGAAAGATAACAGCTGACGAGATTATCATTACGAGCGGCTCGCAACAGGGGTTAGACATGATTGGGAAAGTGTTCTTGGATGAGGGAGATGTGATTCTGTGTGAAAGCCCGACCTACCTAGGTGCGCTAAATGCCTTTCGTGGTTACTGCCCCCGTTTTGTACAGGTTGAGACAGATGAGGACGGTATGGATCTGGACGAGCTTCGCCACACCTTGGATCACACGGATGAGGTCAAGTTGATTTACGTCAATCCTGATTTCCAGAATCCTACCGGCAGGTGTTGGTCGGAGGAGCGGCGCCGTCAGTTCATGTGGTTGGTACAGCAGTACGATGTAGTCGTTGTGGAAGATCGCGCTTATGCTGAACTACGCTACGAGGGAGAGCCACGCACTTCGTTGCAAGCATTAGATGATACAGGATGCGTCGTCCAGTTGGGGACGTTTTCCAAAATATTGTGTCCGGGTTTTCGGATCGGCTGGATGATTGCAGAGCAACCGTATATGGAGAAGTTTCAACTGGTCAAGCAATCGATCGACCTGCACTCTTCATCTATTACGCAGTGGGAGATTGCACGCTATCTGGAGTTGTATGATCTGGATGCCCACATTGAACTACTGCGCAGCACGTACAGACGGCGAAGAGATGCGATGCTGCATGCGATCAGTAGAGTGATGCCCGACCTCGTCAACGTCAACAAACCCCATGGTGGCTTGTTCGTATGGGCAGAGCTGCCGGAGAGGATCGTTGCGAAAGAGTTGCTGCTTCGTTGTCTGCAAAAGCAAGTCGTTTTCGTGCCGGGAGACGCATTTTACCCTCAAGGAGGGCGTCAGAACATGATTCGACTCAACTTTTCCAATCCAACAGAAGAGCAAATCATCGAGGGGATCGTCCGGCTGGCGGCAGTGATCCGAACTGACCAATGATCATTCTCGATGGATCATCATGTTCTCAAAACCCTGAAGTATCAAGATTATTCTTGAACTTCAGGGTTTTTCTATGCACGTTTAGCTGACAGTTGTTTATTTTGTACTTGACGTTAGGGCATCGATAAAGGATAATATCATTATCGTTAACAATATAATTAACAACAAGAACGAAAAACAACTCGGTCGGTCTCGTTACCTATTTCATGATCCCAGGAGGTGAGCGAATATTAGGCAGGCGGACCACATCGACACGTTTGACAAGCAAGCGCAGAAGTACGGGAAGCGGCGAAAACGGCAAGATTTGTGGTTTTGGAGGAAGACGTTACTGCGCTCCGCTGCACGGGGAGATGATCAGGGAAGCTCGGCAAGCTGCTGATGATTACGGGCGAAAAGTGGAGTTTATACAAGCTGACGCAGCGGATCTTTCTTTCCCTGATGATTCGTTTGATACGGTGGTTTCCACGTTATCACTATGCAGTTACCGGAATCCTGAACAGATACTGACGCTGTTTCATCGTTGGTGCAGGAAAGGCGGCCGGATCCTGCTGCTTGAACATGGACGAGTACAAACCCGATGCTTGCAGCCGCACAGAGAGCAGTAGACCCTTTTGTTTACCGGATGATTGGGTGCCATCAAAACCGCAATATAGTGGAATTGCTGCGTTCATCTGAGATTTTGATTGAAAGAGCGGAACAGTATTGGGCGGGCATGGTTCATCTGATTTGGGCAAAACCTGACAAATCGTAAGTTCTGGGAGAGGGAGAGGGAGTATGTACGGGCTTATCGGATTGGGAATACTTGTCGTGGTATTCGCTGCGTTGTATGGAATCAACCAGCTAAAAATAAAACAGACGGAGGAGAAGGTGCCTCCGCTTGGACGATTTTTGGAGTGCGATGGAATCAAGCTGCACTATATACGAAAAGGAACGGGAACGCCAGTTGTGTTTTTGCATGGCGGTATTCTATCCGTTCACGATTACATCGAGGCAGTGGAGCTGGTCTCGCAAAACTACCAGGCGATAGCGTTTGACCGCCCGGGATACGGATATAGCGAGCGACCAGGAACAGGGCAGGCGACACCGGCCGATCAGGCGCGTTTGCTGCATGGCGCACTTCAGCAGCTGGGGATAGAAAAACCGGTTTTGGTCGGTCATTCTTGGAGCGGCTCCCTCGTGCTTGCCTACGCGTTGGCCTATCCCGATGAACTTTCCGGGATGGTGCTTCTAGCCCCAGGTGCTTACGGAGGAGAGGCTTATCCTGCCGGGGTAGCCGACATTATCCTCTCTCGGATCGTCACGGCTCCGCTGGTCGGAGACATGTTGGTCCATACGGTACTGCCACTGCTGGGACGAATAATCGTGAAACGACTGGTAAGAGCCACATTTGCCCCAGATCCGGTTCCGGCTGACTATCTCCGAGTTGCGGAGGCGCTTTGGCCAAGACCGCTTCAATTAAAGGCAAATCGAGAGGATATTTTAACGTTTAGTCCGGCAGTAGAGGCGATAAGCAAGCGATACGGTCAGATTTCACTGCCGACGGTGATTGTCATTGGTGAGGACGACCCCTTTAACCCTCACTTGCAAGCATACCCGTTACATGAGGCAATCCCGCATTCTCACTTGCTTGTACTTCCAGACGTCGCTCATATGATTCCCAAGATAAGGCCTGATGCAATCTTGCAAGCACTTGCGTATTTGGAGCGCTCCCGAAAGTCAACTACAGGTAATCCCCCCTAACAGCCCTTCTTTCGTGTATAATGACGTAGAAACGTATGGTACCTTTAGTTTGATGCGACGGCAGCCTGGATCAGGGCTGGCGGATGTGCACCTATACACGGGAACGGGAACCCAAGTAGACATACATCGTATCAACAGACAGTTGGAGAGGACGGACGGGTATGAGATATGGATTACAGGACCGACCTGTGCTGGGAATTACATTGCTGGCGGCGCTGCAGTGGTTGTTTGTCACGTTGTCCAGTACGATCGTGGTCCCTCTGGTGATAGGGGACGTGTATGGACTGGATGCTTCAGAAACAGCCAAACTGATGCAGCAGACGATCTTCTATGCAGGTTTGGCGTCTCTCCTGCAGGTCTTGTGGGGGCATCGCTATCCGATGATGGATGGACCGGCTGGTCTCTGGTGGGGGATCTTTGTTATCTTGGCCCAGATTGGCCAGAGCATCGGTCAGGATGCGCGGATGATCGGACAGTCATTTCAGACTGGTTTGATGCTGGCGGGTCTTCTTTTTTTTATTTTGGGCATGTTTCGCTTGATTGAGCGGATTCAGCTCTGGTTTACTCCTATCGTAACAGGAACCTATATGACCTTGCTGGCGGTTTCCTTATGCAGTGCATTTATCAAGGGGATGCTGGGGATCGGCTTTCAGCAGTCCGAGACGGTTCAGCCTGAGGTGGCCATTGCATCGGTGCTGATCATGATCCTGGTGCTAGTATTTACACGTATTCGGCAGGTCGCCAGTTTTGCCGTCCTGCTCGGAATTATTGTGGGATGGGTCGGTTACGGCATGTTGGGATGGGCCGAACCCGTCAGGGCCAGCGATGAGGCGATCGTGCTGCCAGGACTCCTCTTTTGGGGGCCGCCGGCCTGGAATGGAGGCGTACTGCTGACCAGTTTGTTGACCAGTTTCGTCCTCTTGACCAACCTCATCACCAGCATAGCTGTTGTCGGCAAAGCGGCAAAAGAGGAGCCAACCGGTCGGCAGTACAACCGCGGTGGCGTGTTTACAGGAGTCTCCCATGTCATCTCCGGCGCATCCGGAGTGGTTGGCATGATCCCCTTATCGCTGGCAGCAGCCGTTATCGAGACAACCAAAATGGCCGCGAGAAGACCGTTTATCCTCGCCATGCTGGCAATGATGGCCATTGGCATTCTGCCCTCGGTGTCACAGTTTTTGGCATCGGTACCATCGCCTGTGGCGTACGCAGCGATGTTTGTCACCTACACGCAACTGCTTGGATTCGGGTTAAAAGATTTTACCAAAGTGGAGATGGACGAACGAAACATTACTGTGATCGGAAGTTCACTTTTGATCGGCATCGGAGTGATGTTTGTTCCATCGGCAGCTTGGCAGGGCCTGCATCCGCTGCTCAGTTATCTGCTGGGAAACGGACTGCTGCTTGGTGTGTTGGTTTCGCTCCTCTTGGAGCACATCATCCTGCCCCGCCGCTCCAAACGTAAGGATGGTCCAGGTAGAAACAAGCTGGAAGCTTCATGACTTTTTTCCATCAAAAGCGGGCGAAGCCAGTATCCATTATTCAGAGAGGACCAACTTTGTAAAGACGGCTTCCCCTCCGTTGATCTCGGTGAACATCCGGGCTGTCATGCCCAGGATCTTGTCGCGTTGATCGGCCGATACCTGTTGGTGAAAGAAGATCACTTGCAGCAAGTCGACGGCCTCCTCCGTAACAGATGTACGGACAGAATCGACGATTGGACTGCCGAATGGACCGTTCTCATCGGCCAACAGTATTTTTCCGCTCATATTCACTTCACGACCGTTCAGCGCCTGATAGCTGTCGCCTTCCCGACCAAGTCGGCAGACAACTTCCCCTCCCAACAGCTTGTAGTTGTAGATGCCATAGGGCAAGGCTTGCTGCACGGAGAGAAAGTTGTTCACGTCAACAGCAGTATTGATCCAGTGAAACGGATTCCCCTGCAGCAGCCGACGGAGCAGTGCTTCTGAGGATGGACGGTAGCGCGATGGATCAATCCCCAACCGTTTAAAATCTGCCCTCCATTCGCGCACTCCTTCCACTTCGGTCAGTTTGGTGAGTTCATGCTCCAGCCGAAGCGACTCCACGTACAGATTGACTCGTCCCTGCAGCAGTTTGGGGGAAGGAGTGACGCTACAGCCTTGGTAGTGAAGGATCCCCAGGGCTAGTTTAGGGATGCGTTCGGCAACAGATGGATCAATGGAAACCTGCATGCTTGACACCTCGTTCGTCCACTTTTTTTGTAGTATAGCTTCTTTGGGAGCTTCGCTTCAATTCTTTTTGTCTAAGGCTCTAACCTTTTGTACAATAAAAAGGGAACAATAGCAGGAGGCGATAACTGCTGATGAAAGAAGTGACAATCTACACAGATGGCGCCTGTTCCGGCAACCCGGGACCCGGCGGATGGGGCGCAGTTCTGTTTTACGGCGATCATAAAAAGGAGATGTCCGGTGCGGCCGAGCAGACGACCAACAACCGGATGGAACTGCAGGCTGCGATTGAGGCGCTGTCTGCGTTAAAAGAGCCGTGCAAGGTGAAGCTATATAGTGACAGTGCCTACCTAACTAACTGTTTCAAGCAGGGCTGGTACAAAAACTGGATCAAGAATGGCTGGCGGAACAGCAAAAATCAACCGGTCGAGAATCAGGATCTGTGGAAGGAGTTGCTGCGCCTCATGGAGGTTCATCAAGTGGAATACATCAAGGTAAAGGGCCACGCGGACAACGAATGGAACAATCGTTGTGACGAACTGGCCACGGGGGCGATCAAACAGACGTGACACAATCGACCTATTGGGAACAGACCAAGCAGGCGATCATCCAATACGCCAAGCAAATCGGCATTGATAAGATCGGGTTTGCCTCGGCCGACCCGTTTGTGGAACTGAAACAAAGATTGATGGAACATCGTCAAAGAGGGTACGAGTCCGGTTTTGAAGAACCCGATCTGGAAAAGCGAACGGAACCGGGGTTAAGTCTCAGCGGGGCGCAGTCGCTGATCGCGATTGCGATCGCCTACCCTTCCAAGATGCAAAATCCCCCCAAATCCCAGCCGGGTGCCTATCGCGGGATACTCAGCCGCTCGGCGTGGGGAACCGATTATCACCATGTGCTGCGCGAGAAGCTGGACAAGCTCGCTCAGTTCATCCGCCAACTGGAGCCTCATGCCAAAACCGAGTCAATGGTAGATACGGGGGCACTCTCTGACCGGGCCGTTGCGGAGCGAGCCGGGATTGGCTGGGTAGGCAAAAACTGTGCTTTGATTACGCCGGAGTTCGGTTCGTGGGTATTTCTGGGGGAACTGCTCACCAACCTGCCACTGCCGCCTGATACGCCTGTTGAAGAGGGTTGCGGCGATTGCAACCTCTGTGTGGACGCTTGTCCGACGGGGGCGTTGGTACAGGGAGGGCAGCTCAATGCACAGAAATGTATCGCCTATCTTACACAGGTAAAGGATTTTATCCCTGACGAATACCGGGGGAAGATCGGAAACCGACTGTATGGATGCGATACCTGCCAGACGGTTTGTCCTAAGAACAGAGGACGTCACAATGCTCATCAGCCGGCCCTGCAGCCGGATCCGGAGGTGGCGAAACCGCTGCTCCTGCCGATTCTATCGATGAGCAACAAGCAGTTTAAGCAAACGTTCGGCCATACGTCCGCAGCCTGGAGAGGCAAAAAACCGATTCAGAGGAATGCGATCTTGGCGCTGGCCCACTTCAAAGACAAGACGGCCGTGCCGGAATTGATCCGGCTGTTGGTCAACGACCCGCGCCCTGTGATTCGCGGCACTGCCGCCTGGGCATTGGGCAAGATCGGTGGGGAAGAAGCGGTACAGGCGTTAGCACAGGCGGAACGGAATGAAGAGATGCCAGAAGTGGTGACAGAGATCAGAAAAGGGTTGGAAATGTTGACGGGAACAATGTCGACGGGCTGACGCAAAGATTGATCCTGGGAGGAGAACAGATGGCAGGTTACGTAGGTTATGGTGTGATGGAGTCGCCAATCGGATCACTGTTGATTGCCTCTACGGAACAAGGGTTGTGCTTTATCGAATTCGGTACCGGGGACGCAGCTCTGCTTTCACTGGAACGCTGGTGCAAAAGGTGGGGTTTGAAAAGGAAAGAGGGCGCTCACTCAGATTGCAACCGGCAGGTTATCCGGCAATTGAAGCAGTACTTTGATGGCAGCAGACAAACCTTCGATCTGCCGCTCGATTTGTACGGAACCCCTTTTCAAAAAAAGGTCTGGTCTGAGTTGTTGAATATTCCCTATGGAGAGGTTCGTTCTTATAAGGATGTGGCATTGGCGATTGGAGCAGCTCGTGCCGTACGGGCGATCGGTGGTGCCAATAACCAGAATCCAATACCGGTAGTGATCCCGTGTCACCGTGTGATCGGCTCCAATGGAGCACTGGTCGGGTACGGTGGGGGCTTGTCGATCAAAGAGAGCTTGCTGCGATTGGAAGGCTATCTCCCTCAAAACGGTACGGCAGCAGGGGCCTAGCCTGCCTCTGCAATCATGAGCATGGTAGGAAACTGTCTCCGCATATACTTGGTAAAAACGGACGGAGGCGGAGATCGCTTGTGGAGATAACCTGGATTGAGCAGATGAAAGCGTATTTAGCGGACGTCAACCAGACATGTGTAGACGGGCGCAGCGAGCGTCTGGAGCGCTACTTCAAGGGTCAGCAGACCCTGCAGAAGGTTCGGGAGATGTGGCAGAGGCAGCCACAGCAAAATGATGGCAACGGTCTGATTGCTGCCAGACTGCAGGTGGTGCCGCTTGGACTGACGCTGATGGGTGAAGAAAAAGCAGAAGCGGTACTATCCTTGCATCAGCGGTTGTACTTTTTGCGAGAGAAGACCAGCTACCAGAGAGAGAGAAGTTGGGTGGAACACGTCAGTATGCAGCGGGAAGAGGATAACAGGTGGTTGTTTCTTGAACCATGGGGATCGTTTTTCCCTGACCGTTCCCGCAGGGAAACGGAGAGCGGCAGCGTGAGCCCGCTGCAGCCAGATGTTCAAGAAACCGCATACGGCGGGGGATACAACCGGAGAAAAGCAGTCTCCTATGCAGAAACGTACTGGAACAGTTACAATCCAGCCTACCGACACTTTGATGTCGACTGCACCAACTTCGTCTCCCAGTGTTTGCATGCGGGTGGAATCCCGATGGCATTTTCCAACAGCCGTAGCAAGGGCTGGTGGTATCGAGGCGGTTCCCGGGCAAACTGGAGCTATAGCTGGGCGGTTGCCCATGCTTTATACAGCTTGCTGCGTTCCGGAAAAGCCCCGTTTTACGCCAGACAGGTAGACCATCCGACGCAGTTGGAGATTGGCGACGTGATTTGCTACGATTTTGATGGAGACGGCCGCTGGCAGCACAACACAATCGTGGTCGCCAAGGATGCCAACAACATGCCTTTGGTCAACGCCCATACCACCAACAGCCGACACCGTTATTGGGAGTATCGGGATTCCACTGCCTATACGCCTAATATCCGATACGGTTTTTTTCGGATACGACCGGCGGGGGCGGCGAGTGTTTAGCGCCTCTGGGACTAGGGTTTTTGGTCCAGCTAGGCTTGGTTGGAAAAGTTGTTCCCTTTGGAAACGGGATGCTCACCGGCCATCCTATTGCTTTATCTACACACTTAGCCCAAACAGGGCTTTTTTTATGCGGAAGAACAGATGATATGGTTGTTTCAGCCGGTGAAAATGTTTATCCGAGCGGGATTGACTTATCCATCATCCATCGGTGGAAGACGTAGGCGTTATACGGGTTCGTGATGAAACATTTGGGCAAAGGGTGAAAGCGGTCGTTCAACCCGTTCAACATGCTGATCTGACAAAAGAGACAAGTCTGGAAGAGGAGCATCCCGAAGCGCAAAATTCCTGTTTTTGCTTGGGTATAAACAGGGTGATCAGGATTCGACGTTGATCGCACGATATCAAAAGGGAAAGCTTAATCAAAAGGGAAAACTTATACGGATGGATGGGCAGTAAGCAGCGCCGTAGCACACTTACACTGCTCTAAACTCAAGGACAAGAGTAAAAAGGAAAGTATCTATCGTACGGGTCTAGATGGTCGCTTTTACTAATGCTAAAGAAGGAAGTGTTAAACATTGAACCTAGAATCAGTTATGCAGGAGCTTGAAGCTCTCGGCAAGGAACGAACCAAGAAAATTTACGTATCCAATGGTGCGCACGAGCCGCTTTTTGGCGTGGCAACAGGCGATATGAAGCCAATGGCCAAGAAAATTAAGAAAAATCAACTTTTGGCTGAGCAGCTCTACGCCACAGGGAACTACGACGCCATGTACTTTGCCGGCGTCATTGCAGATCCACAAGCAATGACTGAAGCGGATTTTGAACGTTGGATAGATGGGGCTTATTTTTATATGCTGTCGGATTTTGTGGTTGCAGTAACCTTGGCAGAAACAGATATTGCGCAAGAAGTTGCCGATAAATGGATCGCAAGCGGCGAAGATCTGAGAATGTCAGCGGGCTGGAGTTGTTACTGCTGGCTTTTGGGCAATCGCTCGGACGGTGAATTTTCGGAAAGCAAAATTGCCAACCTGCTTGAAATTGTGGAAAACACGATTCACGATTCACCCGAACGAACTAAATACGCGATGAATAATTTTATCTACACAGTGGGGGTATCTTATTTGCCGCTCCACGATAAGGCGGTCGAGACCGCAAAAGCAGTAGGCCCGGTAGAAGTCAAACGGGACAAGAAAAAAAGCAGTTTCCTACATGCGTCCGAACGTATTCAAAAGGCAGTAGATAAAGGGCAACTTGGTTTCAAACGCAAGAATGTAAGGTGTTAAACTATAGCTTCACCACAAGAAACGATTTGGGGCAGGCAAGATTTCAAGCTGTGATGGAATAGAGTGTAGTTTGGATTTTGGAAGTATGAGGTCAGGGGTTCGATCTCCCTTGGCTCCACCATACATAAATACCAAGTACGCCAATATGGGCGTGCTTCAGACTGAAGAGAAACCCCTTGTTTTTGGGGTTTTTTGTTTTTACACACGTAATAAACAACAAGAAGTGCTTGAAAAAAATGAGATAGCCACCATCTATCTTACTTTTGCGGGTGTGAGTAAGCGGCAGATGCTTGATTGGTGTATGCACCAAACACCTGCATGCACCAAACTCTTGTCACTCCTTGCAGATTGGCTGCACCCACAGGCTCGCAAATGGGGCAGACAGCTTGTATAATAAGAAGTTGAGTACACTTGAGGTGAACGTCCACATGCCGCTACATATAGTTTTGCACGAACCGCTCATACCTGCCAATACGGGAAATATTGCTCGCACCTGTGCCGCGACGGGGGCACATCTGCATCTCATCCACCCACTCGGCTTTTCTACAGATGACCGTTACTTGAAGCGGGCGGGTCTTGATTACTGGTATGCCGTCAATGTCTTTCACTATGACAACTTTGCCCACTTTGCCGAGCGGCATGCAGACCGTTCAGGGCAGTTTTATTTTGTGGAGACTTGGGGTGGCAGGCGCTACACTGATGTTGCGTATCGCGATGGTGATTATATCATTCTGGGGAAGGAAACAACGGGACTGCCTCGTGAAATAGTGGAGCCGTACCAGGAACAGATTATTCGTCTCCCGATGAGCGACGCGACCCGTTCGATCAATCTGTCCAATTGTGCAGCCATCGTCGTGTACGAGGCGCTGCGGCAAATCGGCTTTCCAGGAATGGCCTAGAAAATCGACTGAAAATTTCTGGGGATCGATCGGACATGTTTAGGAAAAATTGGACCGAAAGAAGGGAAGGGGTAGACCCATGAGCACTCGCCATACGATTTTGTTTGACCTGGACGGGACACTATTGGAAATGCATACGGAACCCTTTGTAGCCAGTTACCTGAAGGAGCTAGGCGCATACATCGGAGACCGCTACGATACGCAGAAGTTGTTAGCGCTGATCTGGGACGCAACCAAAGCGATGATTATCAGCAAGGAACCGGATAAAACAAATGAGCAAGTATTTACGGAGAGTTTTCTGCGTGGATCGGGACTGCAAAAAGAGCAAATCTGGCCGCTGTTTGAATCGTTTTACCGCGATGTTTTCCCCAAGCTCTCTCACCTTACGTATCCATCCCCGTGGGCCAAACGAATTGTGGAGGAAGCAAAGAGCCAGGGGTACCGGACCGCTGTGGCCACCAATCCGGTTTTCCCGCGGGACGCGATATACAGTCGCTTGGCTTGGATCGACCTCACACCGGATCATTTCGATCTGGTTACGGTCTACGAGGATTCTCATCATACCAAGCCCAATCCAGGCTATTATCAGGAAATATGTGATCAGCTGGGTGTAACACCTGCTGACTGCATCATGGTCGGAAACCATATGCAAGAAGATATGGTGGCGAGCCAGTTGGGGATGAAGACGTTTTTGGTCACCAATTATCTGGAGGATCGCGGTGAGCCCGTGTATCCCGTAGATCAGCGGGGGACGATCGAAGAGTTGTATCAGGCGATTGCTGCCAGAACCGGTGTGTTTGCGGCAGTGTAGGGAGGAGACGGAACACAGAGAGGGTACGACCACAGAAAAGGTACATACCAAGGACAAGAGATGTGTTGCAGACAAGAAGTCCGTAACCCCCAGAAAAGAGTGCGTAAATCCAGACGAGAGTACATAAATCGATACAGGAGTATGTAACATACAGTCAAGACTGTGACAGAACAAGAAAACAGGGCATCGGCCACTGATGAAAAATTGTGGTGACGATACCCTGTTTTTTTTATGTACATTTTGTCCGCTATCGATATCGATGACACTGATGCAAGAATGATGATACTGGTGCAAAAAACAAGAAAAACTGCGGCTTCCGCCATCTGATCGGCGACAAGCCCAGTTTTTCCAACGGGAGTGTTTGCTGTCCGTAATCGTTCTGACAGATCGTTTTGACAGATTGTTTTAACAGACCAAAAGGATAACGGGTAAGAAAGGGAAGAAAAGGCCACTCGCCGTGACCGCTTCCTTTTCCTTACAGATTCCAGGTCTTGTCCTCGTTGTATCCTGCGGTGAGAATGGCCCATAGGAATGCACCAAAAACCAACGCAACGAGAAATGTACCCATGCGGACCGCTCCTTTCGCAACCTGAAGATTCACTCCCATTATATCGTAGCCTTCCCTGTTTGCAAACAACCTACCAACCTGATTTATGACAGTTCTGAGGCGCAACAAGTGCCGCCTGCTCGCATAAAAATAAGATACGAGCAATACAAAGCTTTTTGCGCATCCCGTCGGAGTATTTTGAAGAATGCAGGTTTGGCACAGGACATATAATTAACAGTACACTGCGAAGGCTGATGTTGGGCGGAACTGAGAGGAGTGAATTGCATGGATATCTTGAGACGCATCGCTGAACACCGGGCCCGTGAAGAGAAACTGGCGTGGAGAGGCACATTTGCTGAATACCTCGAACTTGTTCGGAAAAATCCTCATATTGCACAAACCGCGCATTCTCGCGTGTACAACATGATTAAAAACGCGGGAATCGAAGAAAATGAAGACGGTACCCGGACCTATACATTTTTTTCGCAGGAAATCTACGGATTGGATCGTTCCATCGAACGATTGGTCGAAGAATACTTTCACTCGGCGGCGCGTCGGCTCGATGTACGCAAGCGGATTTTGCTCTTGATGGGACCGGTCAGCGGTGGGAAATCAACGATTGTCACCCTGTTGAAGCGCGGATTGGAAAGCTACACGCGAACGGATGAAGGGGCGGTCTATGCGCTCGACGGCTGCCCGATGCATGAGGAACCGCTTCATCTGATTCCCCAGGAGCTTCGTCCGGAGATAGAGGCCGAGCTTGGGGTGAAGATCGAGGGAGAGTTGACACCGTATAACCGGATGCGGCTGGAGACGGAGTTTGGCGGCCGGATTGAAGATTTTCCGGTACGGCGGATTCTCTTTTCAGAGGCCAATCGGGTCGGGATCGGTACATTTAGCCCATCTGATCCCAAGTCACAGGATATTGCCGACTTGACCGGCAGTATTGATTTCTCCACGGTAACCACCTACGGGTCCGAGTCAGATCCCCGGGCGTATCGCTTTGACGGGGAATTGAACAAGGCGAATCGCGGTTTGATGGAATTCCAAGAGATGCTGAAGTGTGATGAAAAATTTTTATGGCACCTGCTTTCCCTGACCCAGGAGGGCAACTTCAAAGCAGGTCGATTTGCGTTAATCTCTGCTGACGAACTCATAGTGGCTCATACCAACGAAGCGGAATACAAAGCGTTTATCGCCAATAAGAAAAACGAAGCACTGCAGTCGCGGATTATTGTGATGCCGATTCCGTACAACCTGCGGGTAAGCGACGAGGAGAAAATCTACGCCAAGCTGATCAGACAGTCCGACCTCGGTCATGTCCATATCGCTCCGCATGCGTTGCGTGCCGCTGCGATTTTTTCTATTTTGACACGTCTGAAAGAATCGAAAAAGCAAGGCGCTGATTTGCTTAAGAAAATGCGCCTGTACAATGGAGAGGCTGTAGAGGGCTTTAAGGACGCCGACTTGGAAGAGCTGCGCAATGAGCATACCGATGAAGGAATGTCCGGCATCGACCCTCGCTATGTCATTAACCGGATCTCCAGTGCGCTAATCCGCCGTGATACGGAGTGTATCAATGCCCTCGACATTTTACGGGCCTTAAAAGATGGTCTCGATCAACATCCGTCCATCACCAAAGAGCAGCGGGAGCGTTTTCTCAACTTTATCTCTGTCGCCCGCAAAGAGTACGACGAACTGGCCAAAAAAGAGGTGCAAAAGGCATTCGTCTACAGCTATGAAGAATCGGCCAAGACGATGATGGACAATTACCTCGATAATGTGGAAGCATACTGCAACATGAACCGACTGCGTGATCCCGTGACAGGCGAAGAGATGGACCCGGATGAGCGTTTGATGCGTTCTATCGAGGAGCAAATCGGCATTTCAGAAAATGCCAAACGGGCGTTTCGCGAGGAGATCTTGATCCGGATTTCCGCCTATGCCCGAAAAGGCAAACGCTTCGACTACCAAACACACGACCGGCTGCGCGAGGCGATCGAGAAGAAGTTGTTCGCCGATCTGAAAGATGTTGTGAAGATCACCACGTCAACCAAGACACCGGATGAGCATCAACTGAAAAAGATCAATGAGGTGACCAAACGGTTAATCGAGGAACACGGTTATTGTCCGATCTGCGCCAATGAACTGCTGCGATATGTAGGCAGCCTGCTGAACCGGTAGTTGCAGCGCTGCAAGTAGGGCGCCCGGATCTGGCCATTCGGGATAACGCCATCATGGGAGTTGCGTCAGGATAAGGGAGGGGGGTTTTTATGGACGAAGCGTCTTTTGTGGTTTCCAAAGAAGATTGGTCCCTGCACCGCAAAGGCCACCAGGACCAGACCCGTCACCAGGAAAAGGTGAGAGAGGCGATCCGAAAAAACCTGCCTGATCTGGTAAGCGAAGAAAGCATCATCATGTCAAATGGCCGCGATGTCGTGAAGATTCCGATCCGTTCACTGGATGAATACCGTTTCCGGTTTAACTATCAAAAAGGGCAGCACACCGGGCAGGGAAAAGGAGACTCCAAAGTTGGCGACGTGATCGCCAAGGGCGGTGACCCTGCGCAAGGGGCAGGCAAAGGAAGCGGGGCGGGTGATCAGCCTGGGGCCGATTATTACGAAGCAGAGATCACCGTCGAAGAGCTGGAAGAAATCCTGTTTTCCGAGTTGGAGCTGCCCAATCTGGAACAGAAAGACCGGGATGAGATCATCGTCGAGGAGACACGCTTCAACGATGTTCGGAAAAAGGGCTTGATGGGCAACATCGACAAAAAACGCACCCTGCTCGCAGCGATTCGCCGCAATGCACTGGCAGGGTATAAGGATCTGGAATTGGGCATCTCCGATGAGGATCTGCGCTTCAAAACCTGGGAAGAAGTGATCAAGCCGCACTCCAATGCGGTGATTATCGCGATGATGGACACCTCCGGTTCGATGGGGATTTTTGAAAAGTACATTGCCCGCAGCTTCTTTTTCTGGATGCTGCGTTTTCTGCGCACCCGCTATGAGAAGGTGGAGATCGCCTTTATCGCCCACCACACAGAGGCCAAAGAAGTGACAGAGGATGCCTTTTTCTCCAAAGGGGAGAGCGGGGGAACCATCTGCTCCTCTGCCTATCGCAAGGCGTTGGAGATCATCGACAGCCGTTATCCACCGTCCCAGTACAACATCTATCCGTTCCACTTTTCCGATGGTGACAACCTGACATCAGACAACGAGCGGTGTGTAAAGCTAGTGAAGGAATTGATGGAGCGGTGCAATATGTTTGGGTATGGGGAAGTGAATCAATAGACATCTTTATGATATATACAAAAGAAACTCTCCATTTGTATGGAGAGTTTCTTAGTTGAGTAAGTGATATGCTGTTGTAAATTTTATACAAGGGTAAAAAGGAAGTATGAACATTGATTTTACCTATTGAAAAGTGTCTGCTTGATCAAATAATAACAACTCATGCAAAGGGTCTTGCCAATAAGGCAAGCTTGCTTTCCGGATGCCGTTTCATAACGGAGCGTTGCTTTAGTCGATACAACCGGGCGGAGCGGTTCCATGAATGAGCGAAGCAGCCGAATTTGCCCTGGATAACCTTGGGCTTTGATTTCATCAAACAAAACCACAGCATTTAAGTAGCCTTCTTCCATTCTCGCCTTGATATAGGATTTATAAGGATCGAGAATGCTCGTTTTTTTAACGTCGTTGGTATTTCGAGGGTCCATCCTTTTCTAGCCACTTACGTTTCACAATCCCATCATCAGTTAGCACGAGCATGAGTTTCGGGTTGGTAGATGAATTGAAAAATCTACATACTATTTAATACAAAGCTCAAAGACAATTATAGGGTTTATGCGGAATCAAGAGGGTTATCGGTTGCCCCTTTTTTGCATAATAAGACTCTGGATTGTCAACAGTAAATCAGACAACTTTTTTAAGGGGTGTCTGGCGATACTGAACAGGTGTCAAGTATCCCAGCGTTCCGTGAATCCGATGCTTGTTAAACCAGTTGACGTAATCGTATAGCTCCAATTCCAGATGACGAAGGCTTTGGAAGCTCATCTGGTTGATGAACTCCGTTTTCATGACTTTGTAGGTGGCTTCAGCCACGGCGTTGTCATAAGGACAGCCTTTCATACTGAGAGATCGACCGATTTCAAAGGTCTCTAGAAGTTCATCCATCTTTTCATTTTTAAACTCGCTGCCACGATCCGTATGAAACCACTGGATTTGACGCAGGTCGCCCTGTACCGTAGCAAAGGCGCGGGAAATCAGAGCAGCATTCTTATTGGAACCTGCACTATGGCCGATGATCTCACGATTGAACAGATCAATGAGCACACAAATGTAATGCCACTTACCTTGGACCTTCACATACGTTAGATCGCTAACGACAAAGCGCTTGGATTCCGTTTGCTTAAACTCACGATCTAGGACATTCGCCGTCGTCGCTTCATTGCAAGCCGTTTTATGGGGCTTATACTGAGCTATGGTGTAAGTGGAGACCAGCCCCTGCTCTTTCATGATTCGGCCAATTCGACGTCTGGAAGCGACCAAGCCGCGTTCTTGAAGCTTGAATTTGAGCTTGCGTGTGCCATAAGCTTTGCGGTTTTTGTGGAAAATCTCCACAATCGCTTCGGTGATCTCGTCTTCTTTTGGTGATTCTTTCGCTTCATAGTAGAACGTACTTCTTGCGATCTGCAGGTCGCCGCACATTGCTGATACCGAGTATTTATCACGATTGTTCCGGATGATAGCTACTTTCGTCCCATGATCAGCGCGGCTTGCTTTAAAATGTCGTTCTCCATTTTCAGTCGTTGATTTTCTTTTCGTAAAGCGATCAGCTCATTTTCCTTTGATGAGCGATTGTCCTTCTCCTTGAAGGAGCCTGTTGTCTGAGCTTGTTTGATCCATCGGTCTAAAGCCGAGGCGGTGAGGTCATATTCCTCCACAATCGCCGCTCTGGACTTCCCGTTTTCATAGAGTTGCACCATTTGTTTTTTGAATTCGGTTGTAAACGTGCGTCGTTGTTGTTGCTTGGGCATTGTAGAGATCCGCTCCTTAGCTTGATAGGTTTATTCTACAAGCCCTTATTTTTTCTGTCCAACTTAGTGTAGCCGATCCACTCCCGTTAAAGCGGGAGCCGCGGGATCAGCTCTATTTCGAACTGATCTTTTTTTGTCCATTCTTTTTTTCGGATGAATAACACCTTCTTAATGATCGATTTGAGCAGTTGATTTTTTTGCTCGGGAGTTTCTAGGCTGTAGTAACTTTCTAAGACAGCACGGACTTTTGGGACAATAGTTTTTTGATGCTTCCTTCTGTGAAGCTCCTCTTCGATTTCGGTTTGTAGTCTTGCAATAGAGGCTTCCACCTCTTTGATTTTGTCAGTTATTCTCTTGTGCCGTTGCAGAAAGATCTCTTCACTGTAAACTTTCTTTTCAAGCATCTCAAACGCAGTCTCCCTCATTGAGTTTAGCTCTGAAAGTTCCCTTTTTAGTTTGGTGATATTTCTCTCCTTGGTTTCCACTACATCCTCAGGCTTATCTTGTAAAGAAGCAGCCAATTCTTTCTCAGAGAGCGAGAACTTGTTGGCAAGAATCTCAAGAGATTGAAGGACACGTTGTTCTGCTAAGGGTAATAATACACCCTTCTGAATGCTTTGGCATCTAGGGTTAATGCAGCGCAACTGCGGATTAGGTCGATCTACTGTTCGAGTTAGATACAAGGCTCTCTCACATACGCCGCATTTGATGATTCCTGCCAAGGGGTTACTCAATCCCACACCTGCTCTAGCGGGAGCTCTCCACCTTTCGCGGAGAGCTGTGTTTGCTTCATTAAAAAGCTCTCGGCTTACTATTGCTTCATGCGCATTTTCATGACGGATCCACAATTCTGGGGGGACCTTCTTTCGTACTCTCTTACCATTTCGTTTAAGGTGTTTCTCTTTTCCCCAAATAATATGGCCCAAGTAAACCTCATTTTTGATGATATTCGAAACGGTAGATTGTTCCCAAAGGTCACCCTCTGGAGGTTTAACGTCTTGGGAGTCCAAATACTTTACAACAGCTTGACGACCGTGCCCACTTGCTATTAACTCAAAAATTTTCCGGACGATAGGTGCCTCTTCCGGATGGGGGATGAGCTTTAAATTTTCGTCACGAAGATACCCATATGGAGGCTTGCGCGTTATAGATTTTCCGTCTTTCGCAGAGCGTCTCCGACCTCCCTGTAGGCGCTTGTTAATTTGCTTAAGTTCTTCACGAGCAATGATCGATTTCACGCCAAAGAGAAGCTCTGCACCTTCAGCATTGCAATCAATAACTTCTGTTGGCGTGATGATCAAAGTTTCTGAAAATTTGAAGGCTCGGAAGATTGTACCGGCATCTATCATGTCACCTCGCCCAAGCCGGTCAAGGTCCATCACAACAACGCCGTTCACTAATCCCTTCTCGATCTGTCTAAGCATTTCCTGAGCTTCAGGACGTTCAGAAAGGTGTTCTCCAGAAACAACTTCTTCAAAAATACCAATTACGTTATGGCCTTCATGACGGATCAACTCCAATAGTTCTCGTCGATGCTTGTCCAATGTATCAAATGGTGTGTTGTTCTCTTGTGCTTTTCGTTCTTCTTCAACGTCTTTTCTACTTTTACGTAGATAAATATATACATCCAAGTTAGTAGGTCGGCTCATGCAATCACCTCTTCACGATTATAACATGGCAAAAAATCAAGGTGCGCTTGGGTATTACCGCATGTTTTTCCACTTATAATATGGGAAATAAGTGTAATAAAAGTATAATGAGTAATAAGACCCTGTACAGAAAAAGTGTACTATTAGCATGATGATTCTTTTCGCATTTATAGTACTATAGAGTCAATATCCAGCATGAAAAGTGTTCGTTTCAACAAGGGAATAGGCCCTAAATACCATAGGTGATTGCGAATCAGATATTATCCTAAGTACATATCTTAGTAGTCCGGTTTGGTTAACATGTAGTAGAGTCGTGAGGGATCCAATTATGAAAGTATATGAATTAAGAACCTTCGGCAGAATAATTAAAGGGATGAGAAAGGCTAAACGACTAAGCCAGGAAGAATTGGCGGCACAAGCAGGTGTTACGAGGCAAACTATCAACCACATGGAGAGGGGATCAAACACTCCGCGACTAGATACGATAGAATCAGTGGCAATAGTCCTTGATCAAACGCAGAGTGTATTCAAAGAATACCTCAAAATACAAAATGATATATCCGTATTGATTGAATGGGCAGAAAGATGTCAAGATACATATTCCTCTTTCTCAAAAGCTATAATAAAAAAGGCAATTCGTTTGTCGCTCCAAAACAATGACACCAATAAAGCGGTAAATGCTTTGTTCCAATGGATCACGTGGGAGTCAGCTAGAGGAAACAAAGTCAACCGTAGGAAGATTAATTACGTGACCCGATTTTTCAACTCATTAAACCAAGATAACTTCATTTCTCAACTCGCCTATTTGTACGGTATTTCATTCAAGAGTAACAAGCAATTCAGCGCTTTTGTTGAAATTGCGGAACGAATAATAGAACGAGTAAAAAATGAGGATGAGAAATTGGCAGTTCTTTGGTACCAGTATGCTAATGCAAAGTATTACCAAGGGGAAATCTGGAAGGCGTATCACGCATCACGTAATGCTTTAGAGCGCCAACATCTACTTAACGATGATTCAGTAAGGGCAAAGCTATTTTCGAGATGCGGATTAATATGCTTGCAGCTTAAAGCTTACCAGGAGGCATTGGTTCATTTTCATAGCTGCTTGATGCTCACTTTAGACCAAGACCTAAAGGATTTTTGTCATCTAAATCTTGGAAGAACTTATTACATGATGGGCCAATATGATATGGCGAGAGAGAAATGGACAAACCTATTGGGAACTTTGAAAGATGATGATTTTCGTAGGATTAATATTAATAACGATTTTGCGTGCATGGAGTTACGTTTGGGAAACTATGATAAAGCTCAGGAATGTATCCAGGAGGCCGAAAATCTTCTGCCAATTGCACGAAATAAAGGGTGGCATATGTATAATTCTGAGTTACTGTTACATCGTAGGAATAAAGCTATGTTACTATTTGAAACAAAGGGAGATGTTGGTCTTAAGAATGTACTTCAGATTATAAAAGAGTTGAAAGTTACTTATCTTCAGGACGAATATGATTCGACAAAAGACTATCTTGTCGATAAATTGGAAATTATGTACAATATGATAAATTAAAAGTACAAGGAGGTGTTAAGCGATGAAAAAGGTAATCTCGATCGCGATTAGCCTATTCTTAGTACTATCTGTCGGGATAATAGTCCCTGCGAAATGTGACACATGCAACTCTTATGATTCCAAGCATACAGTAATCGTATATGGACCTGGAGAAACAAGTTAACAATATTGTGTCGATTTACCGCGAAATGTAAAATGGACAATGTCGAAATTTGCGATAATGAACCTTGTTTGACAGACAAGACAAAAAAGTGGGTGTAGAATGGCGATAGAGAATATTCTATCGCTTTTTTATTTTGGAGCGAAGGATCATAACACAGAAAGTGTCAGTGATTAGGGGTGGTTGAATTGAGAAAGCAGAACTCACTGAATAGCCTAAGGAGTTCAATAGTCCCTGTTATTACGAAGGAGGAAAAAGATTTGATTCAACAATTGCTATACTTCCATAGCATATACAACGATGCTGATTCAATAATAAACAGAATCAAAAAGAACCGGTCACTGCTTGTCAGATGACCGGTTAAGTGCTTGTTTGCCAGCAATATATATACGTGCTTGCTCAATAATATCCTTTCGTTCATTTGGTGGCATGTCAGCAAGAAGATCTAGAAGTTCCTTAACCTCAGGGGTAATTGTCGGGTCATTACTGTAGTCATATTTCTCTGTAGGTTCCTTGATGAACCGTTGCTTCGCGTTTGCTAATAATTCATTCAACGAATCGTTTTCAATTGTATACTGGAAATGCTTAAGAATATCTAGTTTTGTCTTTAGATCAAGATTGTCAAAAATCATATCAGGAGTTACTTGCTTTCCTAATTTTTTGTGTGTCCCAGCAAAATCGGTTCTGTAGTCATCAAAAATCTCTATCATTGCCTCCGTTGTTAGACCAGTTATGTCGATAAAAAGGTCATACACATATTTCAAGAAACTATCAAGATTACTTAGTATATCAGGAGTTGAGAGTACGCGTTTCACATCCTCAGGGGCGGTTTCAAGAAAATCGGATATTACCTTGTCGTCTTGAATGTAACCTGCCTTGGACATCAATTCTTCATACGGAACCTTTAATGCTTCTGAGATTTTTTTTAATGTCTCAGGCTTTGGTACGCCGCGTTTGC
The DNA here is from genome assembly GCF_020923435.1 of Brevibacillus humidisoli. Classification (NCBI taxonomy): domain Bacteria; kingdom Bacillati; phylum Bacillota; class Bacilli; order Caryophanales; family Paenibacillaceae; genus Brevibacillus; species Brevibacillus humidisoli. The sequence continues at coordinate 369,126 of NZ_CP087263.1, forward strand.
CTGTTTCAATTCGAGAAATTTGAGCAGCACTAACACCAGAATAAACTGCTAGTTGGTTTAGCGTCATACCTTTGGCCTCACGTAATTGTCGAAGGTATTCCCCAAAAAAGTGCATCGTTCACACCACCTATTAACTCATATTCTAAAAACAATATTACCAGCAGGCAATACTATTATGATGTATTTAGAAAAAATCATTGTCAAAAGGAAAAATTAAGGTTATATTATTACCAAAGGGTAACAAAAAGTAAAAGCGTAGGAGGTGATAAAATGCACTTCGAAGACGGCATCACTGTTAAAGAAGAGTTCTTTCAAAACTATCTTAAGCAAAATAATATGTCTGAAGGTGAATTTGCCGAACTAATTGGTATCTCTCATAGTATGCTAAACAGAGTGCTTAACAAGAAAAGAAAGCCTGGAAGCAAGTTTATTGCCGGTGTTTTAAAGCATTGCAATGTGAAATTTGAAGATGCTTTTATTTTTGAAAAACTGTTACCAAAAGGTAATGATAAGTCCTCGGCTTAAATCCTTAGTTTATACATATGAGAGGAGTTCAGTAAATGACCAGGGTAGTCCCACTTAACAATCCGCATACCCTTAGACTAGGGAGGGATGCAGGTATGAAATACGATGAGCGCCCGGTTTTTGTGACACAAGTTGGTAACACAACCATCAAGATTCGTTCAGCCTTGCCCTTCATGACACCAGAAGAACAAAAACGTTGGTGGGATGAGAACAACCATTTACCAGAGGTCCGGATGTTCAAACGAGCTTGGATTCAGTCATTGCTCCAGGTTGCAAAGGGCGAGGCATCAAGGGATCACGATAGTGCTTAAGAAAGGCAAATCCTGGGGTAACTAGCGGCCAGTCATCATGAGATTATTTATTCGAGGAAATATTAGGCACTCCTTCTTCAGAATATCATTCAAACATTATCCGGAAATCAATACGGATTGGGTGCCTTTATATGCCACTAACAGAACATACATTCCTGTTTGTGTCGGAGTCTCGTCTCCGCACAGGCAGCACAGCTTAGAGTGTGCTGCCTGTGGGGTGGACGAGCGTCCGCCTTAGATCCTTGAAAAAAGAGTGTTTCTACACTCTATAGTGGCCCGAATGGCTATGTATAAGTTGTTCTACACAGCCTGTATGAAGGAGACAGTGGCCGTGAATGGCTCTGGTGATGCTTTTTCAAGAGTTGCCAAGACCTGCATGTGCAGTGAGCGATATGAAAAAGCCGCTCACCATCCCTGGGTGGCACCAGTGCGGCGTTGCGACGACCCGTTAGGTTGATCAGGTGACGATTTGATTAATTAACCGGTGAGCGATCGGGACAGAAACTCCTAGCTGTTTCCGCCGAAGTCTTGCTTTTCGTTCCTGTAATCATTTTGAATTAGGCAGGGTTTTAACCCTGCACACATGGCGCATTTTGTGTGACATGTGTGGATGGTTAAAGTCATCAATATAATGCAAGGGAGGATAAGGATAGTGGAATCTCGCTCTGACAAGAATCATAATCAAAAGATGCGTAGTCAGGTGCCATTCAACGTAAGGACCTACCTTCAAGACCAAGGCTTCAACCTTGCTATTGTTGGGAGCATGGTAAAGCGCGCAGAGGCATTCATCGCTACCATGGAATATGCACTAAACAGAAGTCTAACGAACATGGAGAAAAGAAAGCTAACCTGGTTAGCGACGTGTGACTGGGAGACATGCGATGTCATGCAAGGGATGTTTACCGAACTGGCTCAAAAGAAAGGATCGAACGTCAAAGAAGTAAAACGAATTCCATCCCGATCACACTATGAAAGATGAGCATGCACCATCTGCGGGTTTGGCAGCAAGTAGACTGTGTGATTGCAGTGGCATTTGCCGGGTTATCTGGCATTTTGTTTTGCTTGAATCTGCAGCTGCAGGTGGTTGTTGGTACCTGGTTTGCTGCACTGATCATTCCTGTATCTGGAGTGGCCGTAAGGCGTCTCATTCTTTGGAAGGCAAGAAAGTACTCAAATCAAATCGGGTTACAGCGAATGTTTCTTTTACGATTAAAAGAAACGAAAACAGAAATCTGGTGGGAGGTGCATGTACGTGAACCGTACAAGCCCATCAGTCCTACCCGCCTGTTGCGTCAGTACATTCGCGACCATCAGATTTTGTATCAACTAGCTCTGCAGCAGAAAAAGCGAGCCAAGTATATCGGAACGACTCATACCGCGCTTTGGCGGCTAACATTTAAAGCCGTGGCGGATCTGGATGTACAAATCAAAAAAGTCGAAAGTCTTGCCGATCCGTATGTACCGAAGGCAGAAAAGGAATGGCTGCGTGTTTTTCATAAATGGTATGGGACTGCAGAATTTCGGATCCCTCGCAATTGGGAGACCTGGGTAATCGAAATAAGGAAGGAAGGCGTTAAAAATGACTCAATTATACCTACAACAAGAGGACGAGCAGGAAGTGATTTTTCTCCGGCCCCGCGACAAGGGGATTTTATCGACGACTGATGAACCAGAAGAGTACACCGTCCCGCGAAACCGTGATTTGGATGAGAAGTCTATTGTCCATATAGAGTCGGCTCTTAATGGTTCGGCAATAAGAAGCAATGTTCGAAGTGCGAACAATTTCATTCAAATGGATGGGTTAACGATTAATACCATGAGAAACGGTCGCGTAATGGTAGTAACGTCAACCAAAGGGGGAATAGGAAAAACGACTTTGGCCATGTCGTTAGCACGCCATCTTCATGATTTAGGTAAAGGCAGAACCATCATTGTCGATCTGCAACATCCGCACGGAAATGTTGCATCTCGGCTGAGAATCAAAAGTGAAGTAAATGTAATGAGCTGGCTGCCGTACCTGCAGCAAGAATTGGACGAAGTGACACTTTTATCAAAACTGGTAGTACGGCTAGAAGAAGGATATTACGTACTTCCGGCAGTTGAAATTGGACAGACTTGTCCAATGGAGGCAGCGGCCGCCATCATCCGAGAGTTAAAGAGATACTTTGACTTAATCATCGTTGACATGGGTCCGGAACAACATGATCTCTTGGTTTCCGTGATGAAAGCAGCAGATAAAACTTTTGTAGTCATCGACTATGATTTTTCGACACTCAAAGATGTAGGTAACTATACAGCGTTATGGAAGAAGCAAGGGATATCCGATAATGTCTTTGCCCTTGTCAATTTTGATCGGGGCAGGAAAGGAAGGAATAAGATCAATCGGGAAACATGCGAACGACTGTTACGTGAAGTAGGAATCTCCATCGTGGGATATCTTCCAGAGGCGGATAATATGCGAAGCATCCATAATGAAGGAAAGTTGTTGGTGCATGAACAACCGAAACATCCTTTCACAAAGGCCTGCGGAGGCGTGTTAAAGAAAAGTTTCCCAGAAATATTCGCGAAGCCGAAGCAGAAAGAAGGATTCATAAAAAGATGGCTACGATAACCAATCAATCCTCGCTTACGCTGAGGATATTTTTTATTCCAAAAATGGAGGTGTGCAAATATGAAACGTATGACAGCAATGGGGATGACACTAGTGTTACTCATCAGTCCAATCTCTGTCTTTGCAGAACAGAAGGATGTCATCAAATTACCGGGGGCTACTGAACAGTACACGATCTATGATCAGGATGGGAATAGTGTCACGGTCACGTTCGATCATGAGGAGGATGAGATTCGGGTTGTCATTACGCCACCTGACTCCCCTGACTCCGATGAGGGAGAAGTTATTGTGATTCCCAAAGAAGACGAAGGAGGTGACGATAAAGATGACCATGATCGAGATGATGATAAAGACAACGGGAAAGACAATGATTCCGATAAGGACAAAAGCGACAGAGGCAGAAGAAACAATAGTAAAGAAGGGTCGACAGACTCTGGAGATAGGATTGTTTTTGTGCCGGCGAATCACTCGGACATAAAGGGTCATTGGGCCGAAGAAGAAATCTTGGCTCTGTCCAATATGGGATTTATTCAAGGGTATCCAGACGGTACCTTTCGCCCTAACAATCCCATCTCGCGTGCAGAGTTTGCAGCTTTGTTAGAGAGAGCACTAAATAAAATCGGGATTGAAAAAGAAGGGGAACAACCTCACACAAGGTTTAAAGATGTTCCTCAGTCATCTTGGTACTATCTTTCGGTCAATTGGCTAGAGAATAGGGGGAATATCCCAATCGACAAGTATCCAAACGGCCTTCTGAAGCCAAACGAACCGATTAGTCGAGAAGAAATGGCCCTGTGGTTAGCTAAAGAGGTCGCAAGTGAGAAAACCATACCGGCATATAAAGATTTGGAACAAATCAGGTTCCAGGAGGAAGTTCGGGAAGCTGCGGGAGCTGGATTATTGCGGGGTTACCCTGATGATACATTCCGACCACAGGGACTAGCCACCAGAGCAGAGGCTGTAACCATTTTGATGCGGTTTATGCTAGCAAATGGTGATAACCCATAACAAGGAGTTTATGCTTCTTGTTATTTCTTTTATATCAGAAACAGGAGGATGAAAACGATGAGCAAAAAAATGTGCAAACTTATTCTGATTCCGGCACTAACCCTCTCTATGATAACTTGTTATGGGTTCCCTCAATCATTTCAGGTCCAGAAAGCGTATGCAGCTGCACCTGCAGCGCCAGTTAACTTGTACGTAAGTGACTATTCAAACGAAGACCATTCCAAAGTGACGATCACGTTTGAAAAATCCGGTGTTGGCATTACTCACTTTAACATCTATGTTGATGGGACGAAAGTTGGAACGGTGCCGTCAAGTAGCTCAACCACCTATTCATATGCTATTGACTCATCTGTTGTAACCAATTTACATAAGATTGGGCAACATGATATCGGAGTGAGCGCTGTTAACGCTGCTGGCGAAGAATCTTCTATTGTGCATACCAGCGTACCAGGAATTTTGCTACCAGACGGTAACTATCCATATCCACCTGATGTTACGTATGTATCGCCAAGTGGTGTCCAGTATACAGGGACTGTCAGATATAATGATCCAAAATATGCTGCTGGAGAATATGTAGCAAAGAATCAAACTCATGTTGTTTACCTGCCAACTGGAGAAGAGGTAGATGTCCTTGCTCAGGTTGAAAATCTTGTTGGGAAAAGATACAACTGGGAATTTACGCTTGAAGGAGTAACAGAAGCTGGACATGCAATTGTCCTATTGCATGAGAATGACAGTCCATCACGTGTATATGTTTACAGTGTTGTTCAGGGTAAGATAACTCTTACGGTTTACGGTATCGATGATGTAACGCTTGGCCCAGATATAAGTGTAGCTTTCGACTCCAAACGAGAACACCTAGCGGTTCATCATAGATACCGATCTTCGACAGCTGAGAACATAAAATCAAAGGTCGAATTATATGATTTGACGACTTCGCAACGATTACTTTCCTGGGAACGGAAGTACGGTTTTGATGACGATATGTACTTGGTGGACCAAACATTGATTGTTGACGAAGTGCAGAGCTCAGGTCATCATGTTTGGTCAGTAGATTTAGCAACAGGTACCTATGGGGATTCCATTTGGACTGACTCAGGTATTTCCCCGATTGGAAATACTGGGTATTTCGTATTTGGTAACGCCTACTTAGCTACTGATAGTGATATTAAAGGATATCAAGTAGTCGAAACAGGAGAGGGAGCTTTTCCAGAGCAAGTTTTCGTCATTCCAACTGAATATTTTGAGCTTCATCTTCTGTCAAATGATCCTACAAAGGTACCTTTTACAGTGAGAAGGGATGGGGAAGACAGAACCAGGTTGTATAACTTGGTTGATCCAGCATTAAGTTTACCTGACCCAACAATTACACTTGACAAATCTACTCTTCAAGAAGATGTAGCGAATGATGGCTCAGTTTCGGAAAAGCTGGTCGTGAGACTTTCTGATGGTACATTTACGACCGATGTTGAAAGTGGAGTAACAGTTGATAATGTACCTGCCGGTTTAACAACTAATGTTGTGAGAGCGAGCGATGCACAATTGGAGATTACTTTTGACGGTCGTGCAACAATACATGGCGATGTCAATGATATATCCAACGTGCAGGTAACCATCGCAAAGGAAAAGGTTACTGGTGCGGCAAATGATTTGGTGGCCGCATTCGGAATCGACTTTATTGATCCGTATGCCACCATTTCATTGAACCAAGCAACGATACAGGAAGCGACAGAAAACGATGGATCAGTTAGTGAAAAACAGGTCATTACCGTAACCAATGGAAAATTTGCGTCGGATATCCTCGATGGTGTACATGTAAACAATCTACCAAATGGATTAACGGCCAACGTAGCGCGTATCAGTGATACGCAGGTGGAGCTCTCCTTCACGGGTAAGGCAACTAACCATAGAGCTGCTGATAGTGTTTCGGCTGTTCAAGTAATCGTTGACCAGTCAAAGGTTACGGGAGCAAACGAAGATCTATCTGCAACATTTGGCATCCAATTTTCTGATCCTGATCCACTAGATATGCCTACTCTTAAAACACAAGAGAGTACGGCTTACGGTGTAACGTTGGAGATCAATCAAGTGAATGGGGCCTCCACCTATAAGGTCAAGCGACAAGACAGCGAGGTCGTACAAACGCTGGAAAATCTAATCTTCCAAGATGATACCGTATTGCCAGCTCGTCAATACACATACGAATTTTGGGCAGATAATGGTTCGGAAAGTCCACATAATACTGTAACGTTATGGACCAAGCCGGTCGAACCGTCTGTACAGGTAGCAAACGTCAACGACAGCAGTGTGACACTGGCCGTAGATTTGAAAGACAATCCATCAGACATTGTAGTAGAGGTAAGGAGAGAGGGCGGAAATCCGGTTGTGAATGGAACCGAAATTTCCGAAACGAGTCTTAAACCTAACACTTCTTATACCTATGAGGTACGCCTGAAATCAGCAAACAATGAGTATACGGCATGGGTGACAAAAGAGGTTCAAACAACAGCAGATCCACTTGCTCCTACCTACGATACGGTGAAGGATGTCACAGTGGACATGGGTGATGACGGAAACATTGATATTGGAGGAATTAAAAATCCGAACGATCAGTTGCGATATAGCATTGCCGTAAAAAAATCAGGTAATGTAATTGCTACTTCTCCATTGGTCGCTGTTATCACCGAACTCGAAGATTGGCTGGAAGAGCAATTGGAGAGGAACACTAAATATGAGATTGTCTTTGGAGCACAAAAGGGAAGCGATGCTTCTACTAGGGTTGAAAAGACAATTATTTTGATTACTCCACCAGCATTTGTGACGGAGGAAAATGTGACGGTTGTAGTAACGGAAGAAACAGCAACGATTGACTTGTCACAAATCGGCAATCCAGTAGGTTCGGTGTATCAGGTGACAGTCGATTCGGAGCAGGGAACAGGTACCAATCAAGTAGAATTGAACGGCCTGGATGCTGGAACAGCCTATACAGCACAGATAAAAGTCATGCGACCGGACAGCACTTGGATGTCCATCGGATCGGTGGCGTTTAAGACACAAGGTGAGGCAGTTGTTACGCCACCAAGTTCTCAGCCGACTCCTGACGAGCGAGAACAGAAGTTTCAAGAGGAGGTACAAGCAGCTGCCGGCACATTTGATTATGTAACGGATGGGGAACCGAACAGTGGCAAGGCATATATCGAGATGAAGATTGGTTCCACCAACCTGACAGTTACGGCTACAGTGAACGGGGCGAACGGAAAGAGTGTAAATGTCTCCACTACACCTGTTCGCATTGAAGAATTAGAGGACAATGAGGAGTACACTCTTGTTGTGTCTTACTCTGACGGTGAGTTCACTGAAAGCCGGGAATACAAGATTACAACTCCAAATAGAACTCCGCCAAAAGTGGAGAAGGTTTACCTTCAGCAAGATGACTTTATTCTTGAGGTCATCTCAAAGAATGGAATAAAACACTAAAACTACTTTTTTGAAATCTCGATCAATACTACAATAGAAAGCACATCCAGGAAAAATGGAGAATCTGGGCTTCTGCAGATGAAAATATCGTGGCTGTTCGCTGCATAGCTTAGATCGAAATCCTCCATGTCAAGATCGTTCGTCCAGTAGGGCGCTCCATCTTGACATGGAGCCTCTGAGATTTTCGATCTGGTCAGCCGCAAAAACAGCCATCCCCACCCTGGATTCAGCGAAGTCCAGATTAATTCGGTATAAGGAGATGATGTGGCATGAACAAAATAAGAGGGCTGATATTCGGGATCTGCATGTCTCTATTATTAACAGCAGGGATACAATCTGCACCGACCGTAGCTGCACAAGTTGCTCAGGTAAAGGTGAAAGTCGATGGCAGCCTGGTCAATTTCCCTGATGCACAACCATACATCGACGAATCGAACAGCCGGACGATGGTGCCAGCCCGTTTTGTTTCCGAAGCACTTGGCTATCAGGTGTTTTGGAACGAGGCTACAAGGAAAGTAATCATCCACAAGATGGTTGGTGGCAAGGGCTTTATTGTCACCCTCAAGGTAGGGGAGAATAAGGCAGAGGTTGACGGGAAAGTAGTTACTTTCGACGCAAAAGCTGTCATCAAGAATGATCGGACGTTTGTTCCACTCCGTTTTGTCTCAGAATCCTTTGGGGCAGATGTAGACTGGATTGCAGATCAGCGACTTGTAGTCATCACTACGGATGATGGAGCTGGAACGGGGAATCAGCCGGGAACAGGCGATGTGGGGAGCGGTCAACCGGGTACCACTCAACCTCCAGCCAATGGAGGGGAAACTCCACAAACTCCAGATGAGGGAGAAAAAATCGGTGACGTCATCATAAAAAATCCGGACAACGAAAACTGGTTGCTTCCAGCTAGCCCTGAAACCCAACCGGCAGTGGAGGAATTCTTGGCCAGCCTGAAACTTGGCGATGGAGTTGTTACCGGGAAGATCCCGAAGATTCCTGATGGATACAAGTATGTGGTTGACTACACTGATAGGAATGGAAAATGGGGGAACCCTGATAACGATATACAATATACCAAATTGAAACCAGGAGTAACTTTCTCAATTCCACTTGAAGGAGTAGGTGGGCAAATTTCTTTTAGCTTGGCAGATAATACCGGCGCTGTTAAAAATGGTGTTTTTGTACAAGTACCATCAATGACAGCAGAATGGAGTGCAGAGCGGTAATGACTAGAAAGACAATAATGTTAGTATCAATGGTTTTTCTCCTCTTGCTGAGTGTGGTAGCTAATGCTGCCACACTCTATCCTTATGGTGAAGGTAGTTTCGGAAAGGATAACATTTTGTTTCGAGGGAATTTAGAGAAATCGGGTCTTGAAGGAGTTGACGAGAGGTATTCAATCAAACACCGCCACGATCTACGGTTCTATAATGTCAACACAGGAGAATACATGCCCGAAGGGAACAAGTATCTCCAAACTGTACAATATGACATTCAGCCAAATGTTAACGAACCAGACGATAAATTTAGCCGAAGAAGCGGATACCATGTTATACCTCTTGATGAAGAACTGATCAAAGACTTGGCGACCAAAGCAAACGGTAGTGCTGAATATGTTTGGGGTAGGATCAACAGCCTATACGCACAAGCTGAGTCCAGTCCCAATATGTGGGTTTCGTTAAATCCCAATGATCCAAACTCTCCTAACAAGCTGTACTCATATAAAGTTAACAACCAGCCTTATCTCAACATCGGGGCTGTTTTTTATTTGTCGGGTGGAGGCGATCCACAAATGGTCGAGAATGAAAATGGAGACGGTATCAACTCACCGTTGTTCCATGCAACAGCTCAATCAACCAACTGGCCGGTGATTCACGAATTCAAGCAGAATCCAGATCGCAGTATCAAGATCAAAGCGACTGCCTACTCCTATTATGATACGGAGATCATTGGGCGAATAACGGTGAACGATGATCCAAACCTGTCAAAGGAGTATTTCAGACGAAACAGCCCTGTAAATAACCACTCTGTTACCTATGAAGCGAACATCCCGTTATCGGATATTGTTGGTCTTTCGGGTGGGGAGGATAAGCTGACATTGAAAGTTAGTGATCCATTTGGCCGTTCGGTCGAACAAACAATTACACTAAACCAAACAAGAACGTGTAACACTGTCCTGATTTACCCCTATCGGGCTTTTCCCGTTGTAGGTATTTCGTTTGTTGAAGGTCTTGAAGGAATTGGGGGCATCGTGAAATGGTCGATAGAATATAGCCCAGATCGATGCGTAGCTGCGGAGTGGATGACCATGAATCCTGAGAACTATAGTCCCGGAAAAGCAACAAAGTTTGGGGATGAATACTTTTATACCCTTGCAAAGTGGGAGTTTAAACTCCTAAAAACGAAAGATGGATTGGTTTTGAAAAACGAATCAACAGAAAGCAGACCGCTGGTTTTCTATCTGGTTGACGGGAACACGGATCAGCGGGTAAAAACCATTTCCGTTGATAAGGGGCAATCGGTCGATGTTACCTTGCCTGTAAAAGATTTTTCAGGTCGGTATCACCTGGCACTTCCTGCACCAACGGAGTTGGCAGGTGACTGGGATCATCCAGACCTGACGTTAGATGGTTCTCCTGCGACAAGAGCATATCCGGAAGTTCTGCAAGCACCAATGCAAGAATTGCTTCAGTTTAATGAGTAGACCTTAGCAGACGTCTACTTTTTCATTTCATGAAGAAAGGAGGAATCATTGTTGAGAGGGAAGACCTCGCCGCTGCTTGCGATTGTCATCCTACTTTCGGCGGTGTTTATGAGTGCAGGATCGTTAACAGTCAACGCCTCACAACCTCCTGTCATCCTGTTCGTGTCGATAGACGGGTATACAACGAATACGGTATATGTTCCGGCAGGTGAGATTTCGTACACCATTCTTGGCCAAAGTTATTCAGAAGATGAAAAGGCGAATGTAGAGTTCTCCATCACAAATCTGGACACGAATCAAGTAACGGAGGTGTATACACAGTGGTTATCCAACACTCCGAACTCCGGTACCTTTACTTTGGATGAGGGAGTCTATGAGGCTACCGTAACCGCAACAGATGAAGATGGACAAACGTCAACTCCTTACACGGTTCGGATCATTGTAGGGGTCAAGCAGGATTTCCGTGTAGTGGAGGTAAATCCGAATCCGATCCTACTTGAACCAGGAAGTCGGAAGGCTTCCGTACAGGTAACCTTTCAAAACAGGTTGCCGGAGGAGCATTCTTCCGAAGTCGGTTGGCGATGGGAAGATGAGGATGTATGGTATGATGTGCAAGTTATTGATTTCCCCGGTATGTATGTCGATGGGGGAAGACAAACGGTCACATTTGAGATCCCCATCCAATCAGAAGAATTACGCACGCTAGCGTTTGCCATTGATCCAAACCAAAACACAGCTGAATTGAACGAGGATGACAACGAGATACGGGTACCAATTGAGTACAACACCCCGGACTTACGCATTAGCAGGATTGACGTAACCACCACGTCAGACAGCTTAGTGGAGCTTCTTTTAACGATTGTGGAAGAGAGAAATGTACCGGAAGGAGAGGAACTTCACACGCATATCCGGTATGGATACGGTTCGTACTCATACGGAAGAGTCCCAATCTCGGTCATCGCGGGAGGAAAAGAGACCGTCAGGATCCAGTTGCCTCGCTTTCCGGGGGAAGAAGTGATGTTTGTCGCCTCCATCAATAAGCCGATGGAGGTGGTGGAAGCAAAGCCCTACCAAGAAAATAATGTTACACCATCACATCTTTACTTAGGCAATAACCTGGATCTGGCGGCGATCAGTATCGAATCACCACCAGCATACGAGGAAGAAGAAGTAACGACCGTTGTGAAGGTCGCCAATGTGATGGGTACGATGGACAGAGAGGTGGATGTTGTGCTCCGTCTGAATGGAGAAGAAATCGGACGGGAACCGGTTCATATCTTACCCGATCAGGGAAAGTATGTTTCCTTTACATGGGAGGCTCCACAAACGGGAGAAGGAAAGCCGGTCACACAGCAGCTGGAAGCAGAGATTAATCCAGAACCGCGAGAGCTGGAGGAAGTGACGTACAACAACAATGTCGTGAAAGCGACTCAAGTCATTCTTCCGGAGTTTGAAGGAAAGACTTGCCCGCGAATTGCAAACAGGACATCGGCTGTTTCCGGTTACTATGAATACTATTGCAATTGCGGTCCGACGGGGTGTTCAATCTGTGTTGGGAAGTACCATGAGTCCATAACGGTGACACCCATTGGACCGACACCAACACCCGTCAAAGCTGGAATGGGATTTGAATATCAATATGTTGTTCGTTATCACAATGATAACCCGAATAACGGGGACGAACATGGTTTTCAAGAAGTTGAAGCTGGATTTGACGAGGATCAGGATCTGCCGACTGTGGGGCTTGTTCCTACTCTACCAACGCCCCAGGCATTCGAGACCTGGTCAATGCCAAGGGCCAAAATTCAGCGTGGCCAGGGAGATCTCGAAATGATCGAATATATCCCGACCTTGCAACAGCTCCAACTCAATGAAAGTGAGCATGTTGACGGCGGCAACCAGTACTACACAAGTTTTTATCAAAAGGATGGTATGTACCCTTTCAGCGTGACAGGAAGAAGAGCAGGCGTGCGTGAGATTACCTACACCGACATTAATGGCATTACAAGTATCCAACGGTCAACGTCACCTCGTCTGACGGTTTGCACACCAGGAATGTATGAGATCGAGGGGAGTCCACATGATGACTACATTTTTAGGCGTGTGGATCCGAACAATCCTTATCCATTTGATACGGAACCAGGATGGGATTGGAAGGGTAAGAGGCATGTTTTTGACGAAATCGCTCCCTTCTGGAACAGTTACGGGAAAGAGAATCCATTCTTGGACACGTATTCACTGAATATAACTGAATCGAGCTGGTATTGATGATGGCTTAGGAGGGAGGAAGTATTGCCTGGGATCGCCAAGTTTATCGCCTTTTTTCTCTTCTTAACGGTTTTTGTAGCTTACTTTGTAGATATCGCCGTCATTTCCTTTTCAAAGGAGGATTTGCGCAGCTCAGCTGTGTCGGCAGCGAAGAATGCAGTGATTAGGCATATGGATTGGGCAGCACTTCGAGTGGGGCAGCCTCCATACCTTTTAACAGAGGGAATTGACGAAACGATTGAAAACGTCATCGAGACCAGCACAAACTTTCGTGGCGTTGAACTGGAAGTTGAGTATCATGCCCGATCGACGCCAGCGGTGTTGTCCTTGATTGTGGAGGGTTCCTATCCAAGTTCGTTCTTGGAGCTAAGCGATTACGATCAGGGGGAGCGTGCTCTTATCCCCGTTCGTGTTACAGAGATAATCGAATCGAAATACACAACAGAAAATAACTAAGGAAAGGGGGGAAGGCGCAAAAACAAGCGCCTTTTTCACATGAGAAAAGCAGGTAGAATCATCATTAGCTTTTTGCTAGCCTTGGCTGTTGGCGGCGCGACCTATTTTGGCTTCGAGGCATACGCGAAAGTCCAAGGGGAGACGGTTCACGTCTTAGTAGTGCGAGAAGAGATACCTCCACGTACGATGATCACCCCTACGATGTTTGATGAAGGGAAAATTGTTTTGAAGGAACTACCGGCGCGGGCAGTCCCGCCGAACGTGTTCCGTTCACCGAAGGAAGTGATTGGTAAGTACACGGTTACCAACTACGGATTGCCAAAGAACAGCTTCCTATTCCAGGAAAAAGTCTTACCGGCAGAGGAGATGAAGGATGGAGCAGCCATGTTAATTGATAAGGGAAAGCGTATGATCTCCATCTCTGTCAACCTTCGTTCTTCCCTAGCCGCTCAAATTCTTCCTGGCGCATACATTGATCTTTGGCTTGTGGCCGAAAGCCAGGATGATGAACCGATTGTGGGACCGTTCCTTGAAAAGGCTAAGGTGATCGGGACGTACGCAACGAGTTCACAAAAGTCCAGATCGACAACGGATGTGGTGGTCAAAGAAGAGAATAGACCCATTACGATTGGGGCCAACACGGTGCCACAAACGCTGCTGCTGGCCGTGACGAACGATGAAGCAGCTTACATTCAGGTAGCGGAGCAGTTGGGACAAATCAATATCACAGGCATTGGATACGAAGAGACCGTTGAAGGCGGAAGTGCGGTCACGAAAGATGCCATCTGGTCCGTTGAACGGATTCAAGAGTGGATGAAAGCCCAAATGGGTCAAACGGCAAAAGGGGTGGAATAATGATTATTAATGCTAGTAGAATCGAGCAAATCACTTCACTGGCACGGAAGCATGGGTTTGCGTGTGAGGAAAAATATGAATTGGGGAATGTCAGGGATCCGGTGATCTTATCGGACCATGAACTGTCGGATCCGACAGGGGAGATTGCTAATACACTCGTCAGTACGGGGGTTCAGGTACTTTATGTAGCCTATGAGCCCCCTGTTCATTTATCTCCATCGGTTATGATCCTGTCCGGAGAGAAAGTGACGTGGATGGAAATTGAAAATTGGATTCAACAAGCGCAAGGATCCACCCAAAAAACCAGAGCGGTAACGTTAGAGGTCAAACGCACAATCGCATTTTACGGGATCATACCTGGTGTGGGAGCTGGAAGTGTTGCTCGCGGACTGGCCTTCTACTCGGCCATGCGGGGAGTCAAGACCTTGTACATTGACTTGGATTATCGGTTCCCCAAGTCGCCCTACATCATCGGCTATAAGCATGCACAGAACACACTGGAAAACCTGCTGCAAACACTACTGAACAAAGAAACTCCAGTGATGGAATCGTACTTTTTGCATAAGTCAAACCAGGTGAACCTGACAAAGCAGCAAGCTGCACATATAGAAGCCCTACCGGACGAGCTTTACGTTCTATCTCCATCTCCCGATCTGGGGATGGAGTATTTTCCGGGGGTGGGTACTGACATGGAAGAGGCAACACACTTGATCAAAACGATCCTTGAAGGGGCAAAGCCGTATTTTCAAAACATCATCGTATCCATGGGAAGTGATCCAGATGACATGGTCAATTTGGCAGCTCTTCGTGCTTGCGATCAGCGGATCTTCGTTATTGACACAAGTCCATGCGCGTTGCGGTTGTATCAGCAGCGGATGCCTCTTCTCCATAATAGCGGCGTGCAAATGGAGAATACGGAGATCCTGGTCAACAAGGTGCCAGATGAGGTAACGTTGCCATCCCTTGAGGAGTTTTTGCGGCATTCACTGCCGCTGTCTATCGATTACGATCCAAATATGGTGAAGGAGCTGAACAACCTTAACTCACTGGGGGGATCCTCCTTTCGCAAAGGGATTGAGAAAGTGGCCGTTCCTTTACTAGGGTTGAAACCGGCTGAAAAAGGTAAGGACTCGATTTTGACTCGGTGGTTTTCAAAGAATGAAAGGCAGGGTAAATCGGCAGTTGTCGGTACATATGCCGTTCCAGGAGGAGTACAATGAAGCAGTTCATTGCACGGAATCGGGTGGATCTGCAACAAATCCAGAGTCAGCGGGTAGTTCCCGAAACGACAACCGGTCAAGAATTGAGTGCGGACGGTACCAAATATGAACATGTGAAAAACGAAATTCGTTCCTTTCTGATCGAATCACACCCCACGCTTTTAAAGGAAGGCGTGTTTAATAAAAAGCGAAAAGCAGAAATCGAGCGGGTCGTTCGGACGTACATTCAGGTTCAACGGATTATTGTCAAAGGGATGATGATAGACGAGCTGGTAGAACGGATATGGAAGGACCTGTTTTCACTCGGTCCACTTGATGGGGTGCTGGAAGATCACTCCATTACGGAAATCATGATCAACGGGTTCGATGAACCATGGGTGAAGCAAGACGGACAAAACAAACCGGCTGACCATCTGATCAAGTTCGATCATGTGAAGCACTATGAGACGATGATCCAGACGAAGATCCTCAACTCATGTGGTAAGCAGGTGTCGGAAAAAGATCCAATTGTGGATGCCAGGGTTGGCGATTGCCGGGTTAGCATCGTTTGGCAGCCGACATCCCAAATGAAGGGACCGATATTAACCATCCGTAAGTTTCCTCCTATCGTTCTTACGCCGGAAGAGTTTCTGGACAAGGGAACAGCAAGTGAGGAAATGTTTGACTTTATCCGCTTAATCGTAGAGGGGGGCTGTACCATTTGTATGGGTGGTCCAACCGGGTCCGGAAAAACCACCACCTTTAAGCTGATGGCCAAATTCATCAAGAAAGGGCAACGCACTATCGTAATTGAGGATACTGCAGAGATGCGGTTACACAAACTGTATCCGTATGCAGAAAGATATCACTTTGTATCAGAGGAATGCCGGATTTTTGGAGATGACAAAACGGATATCACGATCCAAAAACTGATTGTCGCCAGTCTCCGACAAACGCCTTATCGGATCATTATTGGAGAGATCCGAAAGTCTAATGACCTGCTCAGTGCGATTGAAGCGTCGTTCACGGGGCATCCTGTCTGGTTCACGATGCACGGGGACTCGGCGGAAGATTTAGCGGAACGAATGGCCATGCTACTGGGCTTTCAGATGACGAAAACGGACGCCTACGCTCTCTTATCCAAATCTATGAATATCATTATCATGCAGAAACATTTTGAGACAGAAAACAAAAGACGAATCTTTGAAATTGCTGAGGTTGTGGGGACAGATGAGAAAGGCAAACTTGTCATTCGGAAGATCTTTGAGTACGACTGGGATCTCAAGACGTTTCTTCGTCTCCATCCGATCTCTGAGCGGCTCATCCAAAAATTTCGTCATGCCGAGATCCCCAGGGAACGATACGAACGGTATCTCAGTGTGTGAGGAGTGGGGGATGAAGATTGAGTGAAATCATTTTGGCCTTGTGTATGGCAACCTTGGTTTA
Source organism: Brevibacillus humidisoli (assembly GCF_020923435.1). NCBI lineage: Bacteria > Bacillati > Bacillota > Bacilli > Caryophanales > Paenibacillaceae > Brevibacillus > Brevibacillus humidisoli. The sequence goes on from NZ_CP087263.1 coordinate 385,983, forward strand.
TCTTTTTCTGCTGCATGTCGTATTCAAAAAAAGAGAAAGGATCAAGTGGATAGAGGTTCAAAAACCGAAGACCACACCACGGCTGAAATTCCTGGAGGATGCAGAGAAAAAAGGGGTCTCCCTTTCCTTTCGAACCTATGTCGTGTGGTGGTCCGCAGCTGTAGGGAGTGGGGTTACCCTCTCCCTGCTATTTTCTAATCCTCTTTTGTTAGCTTTGATGGTAGGCGTAAACTTTTTCGCGCTCAAGATATACGTCTATCAGAAAGAGAGAATGATACGGGAGAAGGCGAAGGATCAACTAGGTCCCGCGCTGCAAAACCTTGGGTCCGCCTACCGAATGCAGCGCAATTGGAAACGTGCACTGGAAACGGTTATTCCAGTATTGCAGGAGCCACTAAAAAGTGAATTTCAAAGGGCATATCAGCTCCATAACACCGGTGTAGCAATTGGAGAAGTGTTTCAACGGATGATGGCCAATCTGAAAGTGCCTGAAATGCAGTTGTTTGTCACCATGGCGGAAATCAGTGAAGAGATTGGAGAAGATGCAGCCGAAGGGGTTTTGGTTGCCGGAGCATATTTTCAAACCCGCAGGATTGCGATGGCGGATCTGGCAAATGCCATGATGAACGCAGTGAAGGAAAATCGATACCTCATGTATGCGTTTATCGGGGTGGTTTTCTTCTTCCGGTTTCTGAAGCCTGACTTATTCTCCGTATACACAGATAACATACTCGGCAAATTTTTTCTGGCCTTGTATATGACCATCGCACTGGTGGTACCCATTGTTAGCTTTTTCATAATGCGAAAGGAAATTTGATGGAGAGGAAAGGTGGAAATGATGTTAATATTGGCAGTAGGAGGGGGCCTGACAGCCTTTCTCCTCTTTTTATTGGTTTCCTTTTCGCTCCAACCAAAGGAAAGATATAAAGCCGGTTTGTTTTTACAGGAAGTAAAACCTCAGAAGACCTGGCATCATGCCTTTCGGTTTCTTCCGCAATTTAGTAACCGATACATGCGAACGTTCCAGAGCAAGATTCAAGAGGAATTACAAAACGCCAAAGACTCCCGTACAGTGGAACAAATCGTGATTGAGCAGTTTGTTTACTCGGTTGGTATATTGTTCATCTTTTGTGTTGTGTATCTCATCCATCCGTCCTGGATGTTAATTGGGCTAGGAATCGGACTGAGTATTTATTTCTTTCAGGAGCCGCGGCGTGAATTAATAAAGAAGTTTAAAAAGCTTCAGGAAGAGATCCGGAAGGAAACGCCAAACTTTGTCATTACGGTTCGACTGCTCATCAAAGGGCAAAAAACAGTCGTGGATGCTTTGAAGTTGGCATGTGATTATGCAAAAAACCCTGCTCTTCTCCCTTATGCGAAAGCACTGAGAGAGGATCTGGATTATCTCAATCCAACTGATGCGCTTTATAAATTTGTTTGGGGAACACAAGTACCGGAGTTGATTGAGTTTGGTTCCTCGTTGGCCCAGTACATGACGATAGGAGCCGGTGAAGAAGGGGAAAAAATCTTGGTGCAAATGGAGCAAACGTTCCGGGAGCTGGACAAGAAGTTGTTAGAGCGCGAAAAGGAAGTGCGGCCAGCTAAAGTGAAGGGAATGAATTTCGTGATCATGATCAATGGTGTGCTTTTTATCGGGACACTGCTGATACTGTACCTCATGTCTGCGCTACAGAAAGGGGTGACATTTGGATGATTGATCATGAGATCAGAAGGATGAGAGATCCCCCAACCATTTGGGGGGTTCTTTATTGGGACAGCAAACAAATTCAAAAAGGAGAGATGAAAGAATGGGAAAAGCAATCAACTGGATTGCCGTAAAGTCTGTGCTGAAAGGTGAAAGAGGTGGACCACTGATTGAAAACAAGCTGCTTCTTGTGGTGTCCGTCATCGCGATTTTTGGTATTACCGCTATTGTGTATCCTTTCATCCAGGAGTACACACAGAATCGATTGGAGACAATCGAAGAAAAAAGCACGATTGACACGTCAGTAGAGTGGTAAGGCAGTTGTTCAGGCCGGGCCGAGTTTGCCCGGCCATTGATATGGAAAGGAGGGGGAGTTTGAAATCGTTATGTAATCAGTCGGGATCTATGTTGATGCAGTATCAGGCGGTGCTAGTGATTGGCGTTGTGTTGATTTTCGGTATTGCCATGTACTTGTTTCCATGGTTACAAACCTACTTTGATGATTATACAAACGACGTGGCACAACATGGGAAAAATAACTCCTTCCGGAGTGTGACATACCAATGAACAGATGGAAGAGAATACGGTGTTCGTTGAGAAATCAGAAGGGGTTTACAGCCATTCAATACCTTCTGGTTTTTTTCTTCGTCTTCGCCTTTGTCATGTTGCTGCCAGATTTAATGCTTTGGGGTGGAACATGGTACAGTGCACAAGTGGTGATCAATGACACCTCTCAGTTCATGGGAGAGCACGGAGGAGGAACCAGTGAAACCATATCCTATTTGCAAGAACGATTTGAGAAGGCGGGTTTAGATCCGGCTGAATGGGATCTAACGATCACGCAAGGACCTATTCTAAAAGGGGGACAAGGAGTCGTGGCCGTTAGCTCAACGTATCAGTTCTTCTCGTTAAATTTCATCGGGTTACATGTGGAAATGCCGATAGGCGCTTCATCAACCTTTACGTCACAACTTTGGGTGAGGTGAGTCAATCAATGGCCTGGTATGCATTGGTCGTCACGATTATAGCTGCATGGATCGATTACAAAAAGCTCATCATCCCTCACATCCTTACCATACCGTCTATCATAGTAGCCCTTATCGTTGCGTTTCTACATGGGAACGGAATGGCTGCAGTAATAAGTGGCGCCATCATGTTTGCATCCTTACTGCTACTGTTGTTTCTAACTGGTGGTGGGATCGGGGGTGGGGATGTCTACCTCCTCACCTTCTTAGCCATGGTAGTTGGTTTTCCAACAAGTCATTTGCTGGTTCTACTTGCCCTGTTGGTTGCGTTTGCCTGGAGTTTGATCTTACGAAAACGGAATGGATGTATCCCACTTGCTCCACCTATTTTTGTTGGCTATGCCATCTTGATGATGACAAATATGTAACCGAGTAGTGAGGTGATTGTTATGAGAAGAAAACGGGAGAAGAATTTTCAGCAGATCCATGTAGAGGACGAGCTCGTATCTTTTATTCTAGAAAAGCAACAGAAACCTTTCCGGGCTATGCTGCGGGTAAACGTTAACAGTGGAGCCATTGAAGTTGACAGGCGAAAAGAGACCTACTGGTCACTAAGGAAAGAAGCATGACAGTACCGGTTCGAAAGATTTCAACCTATCGTCAATCTGGCGAGTAGGCAAGCCATCATGGAGGAATGGTTATGCCGACCCGTATCCCTATCGCTTTCGGAGTTCTTCTGCACGAAGGATCCGGGAGAACTGTGGGAACGTGAGGCATTGTGTATTAAAGAAACTTTACAAATGAAGTCTTCCGTTCCACGAACCAACAATTTGACATTATCTTCTGTGCCCTATTTCCTGCAAACATCGTGGTCATGGATAGGAGGAGTTGAGATTGTCGAGTGGGGGTTAAGTAATCTGGAATCGTTTGGTCGATATGCGGTAGCAATACGCCAAAAAGGTTTAGAGATCTGGGTTGATGATCTCAGTCCTGCTGACTGGAACAAATGGAAATGTTATGGCGTCGACGGGTACAAGGTCCACATTAAGACAGCTAAACAATTTCCGCGTTTCTTTAACGAAGTGAAGCGTAAGGGGAAACCAATCGTTCTGGAACACATTGAGTCAAAGGATATTGAGGAGGAGGCAAAGCAAATTGGAGGAAATATGGGACAGGGGTTCCTGTATCTTCCGTTTGAGATGAGCTCGAAGTATTGAACGAGCGTAGACAACTGGTCTTCGCGCAATAGATACAGCAGGTGTGTATCTATAGTGGGGGGGAGCGATTTTTTCCTGCCCAGAAACTATTTAAAAGAAAGGGGATGCGTATTGGTTGATGAGAAAATAAAGGGGGGATCTAAACATCGGAGCTTCCTATGTTACTGAACCGATCATCGTGCTGATTGGTTTTCTTTCGCTTTGTTCCATTTTGAGCTTGATGGCATCTAGGCGGTTCCATCAACAGAAAATGATAGAACGGCTCCGCTCATATGGATTGTCGGACATTGATCGAATGGATGGTTACCAATTTGAACAGTACGTAGCTCTGTTGCTAAAAGCACTAGGATACCAAGTCAGTGTTACCCCAAAGAGCAAGGATTACGGTGCTGATCTCTTGTTAATCAAGGGAGAGAAGAAAATCGTTGTTCAAGTCAAACGTCATCGCAAATCTGTAGGGATCGGTGCAGTCCAAGAAGTCGCAGCATCCATGAGATACTACAAAGCAACAGAAGCCTGGGTTATTACAAACGATGATTTTACAGTATCAGCTCGTCAATTGGCAAGCTCTAATGATGTACGTCTAATAGATCGAAAGGGTTTAACAGAACTGATCCTTTCGGTACACCCGGATCTGGTTCCGATTCCGAGAAATGTTCTACGAGACATACCTGCAAAAGAGATTATCTGTGAGCGTTGTGGAGCCAAAATGGTTCAACGTAAGAGCGCATCAGGGTTATTTTACGGTTGTTCTCGCTTTCCAAAATGCCGCTACACTCTATCACGAAAAGCATGAAAAGAAAGGGGGAAAAATAAATGAAGCATGAACAGTATGCAGATAAGTTACTGCAGATAGCGGAAATCCAACAAAAACTTCAAAGCTACTACCTTTTGCCACTAGCTATGATGCATGAACTACAAGAAGCAGGGAAGGAAACGCTTAACAGGGTGGATCAGCTAAGAACAATGGCTGCCCAGCCGAGCGAGATTAAAGGATTACGTAGGGATTTGCGTCAACTTCAGAAAGAAATAAAAGACTATGAACGAAGTCAGAACGTGACAGGTAAGATTAGGATCATACGTGAGAAACTATCTCTTTCCGAAAAACTTCAGAAAGAGCTTACTCGTTATGAAAAGCTTCAAAAACAACGTGAGCAAATTCCATCAAAAGGTATGCAAGGGCTTCTCACAAGTCTTTTTCGTCGCAAGCAAGTTGAACAACTTCATAACCAACTGATCAATAGCGAGAGAGAAATACATCGGTTAAGATTGGCCGCACCGCGTCCCAGGCAAGTAAAAGCCTTAAAGAAATCGCTTAGTAAACATTTCACTGAAAAGTCTGAGCGAGATATTAAGCGTGACATCCGCGAAATGAAAAAAGAAATAAACATTTTTCGCCAGGCAGATCTAGAACGCGCTTTAATTCGGTTCTATCAAGAAAAAGCCTCTGTAAAGGGATTGGATCGTCTGAAGTTGATATTCAAACACGCAATAGAGCGTCTAAGTGGAAGGGCGTTAGAACAACGTTTGCAAAAAGCCGATGACATCCAAGCAAATCATAACATAAAGGGGGAATTAAGAGAATTTTCGTTCTGGAGAACGATCTTGCATCCGGAAGGAGTGTACCTTAAACAAGCGGAATATCTTCAAAAAAGGCTATCCTTGTATGAAAAGCAGGTCCCTTCAGAAAGAGTAGCTTACCGCTTAGGAGAAGAGATAGCAGATTGGCAAAAGGAGCTGATCAAAAAACAGCAATTGCAGAGAGAACGAGAGTGGTCTACCCTTCGAGAGACAAGTGATCGAGCTAAAACTGAACGGGAATCAGTTAAAATAACAAAGTCTTGGGTACAGTCCAACGCAGCTGATCGGACGCAACAGACACAGAAAGTTGATTCAATCAAAGAAAGATTGCTTCGGTTGGATCCCGACGATATTACCAAGTTACGAGAAGCAAAGATCGAATTCCGGATGGTAGAAGAAAAAGACAAGGGGTATGCTGTGCTGGAGCAGAAAGGATTGATTGAAGATCGAGAGTACAAAGGGATCCAAGTAGCCTTTGCACGTGAGCAGATCCCTACCATTGAAAAAGTTTTGGGTCGATCCCTTCAAATCGATCCCGAAGCAGGAACGGTAAAATATGCGGATTTTGTTAAAGAGCCCGGGAAAAATCTTTTAATACCGTTCGTTACGCAGGGACAAATTGAAGAGCTCAAACGATCTAATATCCGATTTGCAGCTTTCCGGAAAAATGAGAATGTCTACAACGTTTATGTGAAAACGGCTGCGGTACATCATGTACAAAAAGTAGTGCAATTGAATCCATTGAGCTCCAAGAGGAGACAGCAAGCGGAGGAGACAAATAAATCCGGATCTTTAGCACACGATCATCAATTCAACAGGAGGTTAACACATAAGCAGGTGCTAGATCGGTAACACATTAGGAGACGCATCAAAATGAATGCGTCTCTTTCGTTGTTCTGACTGTGCGAAATGGTTACTAATGAGAAAGGAAAGAAGGGTATGAACACCATATCGGTTTACCAGGTTAAATTGCAAAAGGTTGGCGATGTATCATTTGAATGGAGACCCATTCATGCACCCAAGGATGCAGTATCTATATTTCAGACATACTTGGAGCACTACTGCCACACGGATCGTGAGAACTTTATAGCGATGTACTTGAATGTAAAAAATGAGGTGGTGGGTTTGTCCACTGTCCACATTGGATCGTTGAACGCTAGTCTTGTTAATCCTCGTGAAGTGTATACCGATGCAGTGCTCCATAAGGCTGCGTCTGTCATACTGTGTCACAATCATCCGAGCGGGAATCCCTCACCGAGTAGAGAAGACATTGAGGTCACAAAAACCCTTCGACAAGCTGGAGAAATCTTGGATATTGCTGTCTTAGATCACATCATTATCGGTCAAGACCGTTTCATTTCGTTTAAGGAACAGGGCTACATGAATAATACGCAAGCGATGGGTGGATTCGTATGGGAAAATCGAGTAGTAAAAGAGACAGTCCGGTTTAGAAACACAGAGGGTATGGAAAGGTAATGAAGGGAGAGGAAGATATGAATCGAATGAGCTTTTATCGGCCAACGTTCGTGAAGATTACCCAGTTTTCATCATCGAACAAGCGGATTAAGGATTCGGTTGAGGCCGTTTATCTATTCCGAACTTTCGCGGAGATCTTCCATAGGGGAAAGCAGGAAATATTGCTGGTTATGAGCTTGGATGAAGATAACCGATTACTGGGCATGGAAGTCATCCCGGTAAAAGAGAGTCAACCACTTCGTGCTTCGGAGGTCTTTGCCGGTTCCATACTTCGCAAAGCTAACGCGATTAAGATTGGTCGGTTTACTACGTCTGATCTAATGCCAAGTCCGTCTGATGAATGGATGGCGATAAGATTGACAAAAGCAGGCGACTTTCTTGGTATCGCTGTAAAAGATTTTATCATTATTACCGACAAACAATATTTTTCACTGATGGATGATGGTAGTAAGGAGAGTCAATTACCCACCACGTAGCTTCTAATAGACGCTTGATGTGGGCTTTAGAAAGTATAGGGTGCTCTTTTTGGAAGAAGGGAGAGCGCCCTTGTTTCGTCCTCGCGTAACGGATATGCCTTGCTTGTGTATCCATTACGGGGAGACGAAATGGTCCACCCGCAGATCAGAGTTTGTGGAGGTGAAATTTACAGAGAATAAAGAGCAACCTTTTTAGTAGCTAAAGGCAGTATTTGAAGAGGAGGGAGTATACCGTTAATGAGACGTGTTCAAGGAGGATTTGACTTAGGGAATAACGCGTTGAAAATGGTTTTAGAAGGGAAAAGAGCGAAGATCCCTAATGTGGTGAGGGAAGTTCCAATTCCGACGGAAAGAAAACGAATCAGCAATAATGAAAAAATGGAAAACACATTTGATGTTATTCTGCGCTGCCCTCATGTTCCTGAACTTCACGGGAAGCGTTTTTTTGTTGGTAAGCTCGCCATCGGGAACGGAGAGCATGAGATTGATCCGCAAACCAAAAAAGCAAGGAATCCTTTGGTTCTAGTTCCGTTTTTGACAGCATTGGCAGCACATGCCGAGTCGGAACAAGATGAGATTCAGGTAAGTGGATATGCGGGTTTACCGATGGATGAGTATCTGATTGCAGATCTAAAGGAAGAATACCGACAACGGTTGAACGGCAGATTTCAAGTGGAATTCGTCTCTACAGCAGGGCGAGAGGGATGGAAAGTGCAGCTGCACCTCAACATTGAGGTCAAGCCGGAAGGAATGGCTGTTACTCTCCGGCAGATTCAAAAAAACATGGGAAGATGGAATCTCCAGACGATGGGGGCAATTGATATCGGGGCGTTTTCAACGGACATCTCGGTTTTAGACCGAGAATTCGAACCGATCCCGGAGTTATGTCAAGGTTTGCAGATTGGTACCGCGAGTGCTTTGGAGAGCATTCGAGAGAGAATCAATAAAGAATACCGAGTGAATTTCACCAGGCATATGATCGATGAGATCGTCACGAAAGATAACGGAAAGATGCAACTTGGTATCAGAGAGATTGACATCTCAGATGTCATCGAAGAACATTTCCGACCCTATTCCAGACAAATTGCTCAGGCAATAACGGAGATCCTGGAGCATCCCAAAGGAGTCTCGACTGCTCGCTTTTTTATCTTCGGAGGTGGTGCTATTGCCTATAAGCCCTACTTGATAGAGCTGCAGGAGAGGACGTACAGCGAGTTCGTATGGTTGGATCACGATCCGGACGAGGTGATCTTTGAAAATGCCATCTCCTTTTATTTGTTGGCCATTATGTGAGTGTGATGGTTTATGAACTATCGTGTGTCGTTGCGGTTACGTAGTTCGGATGAGCAACTGGCAGCCTGGTTAGATGAACATGAGAATAAAAATGAGGCGATCTTGGATGCTTTGAATCAGTATCTTTTTGGGGAAAATCATCAACCTGTGTATGATCAGGGACCACTAGTTACACGGCCTGTTTGGGCAACGGAACTACAGCAGATGATCCAGCAACTGCAGGATGTTGTTGCACAACTGGAGAGAAAAGTAGATGCCAAGACAGAACAAGTAGTTACAAGTTCAATCGGTTTGCGAGGTCCCAATCAACAACCTGTCGCTAATGGGCAAGGCACGGAAGAACAAGAACCTCTTTTTCGTGATTTGGCCAAAGGTATTTTGAATTTCTAATCATCTGCTAACCGATACTTACTGTCCTGCCGAGAAGCCAGGAATGGCGCGGGATTGAGCATGTCATACAAATGTCCGACACAATGTCGGACAAGTGTCATACGTTAATGGCTGGAAATTGAAGAATAGGCGTCAGCCGATTTTCCCTGTCCTGCCGAGAAGCCAGGAATGGCGCGGGATTGAGCATGTCATACAAATGTCCGACACAATGTCGGACAAGTGTCATACGTTAATGGCTGGAAATTGAAGAATAGGCGTCAGCCGATTTTCCCTGTCCTGCCGAGAAGCCAGGAATGGCGCGGGATTGAGCATGTCATACAAATGTCCGACACAATGTCGGACAAGTGTCATACGTTAATGGCTGGAAATTGAAGAATAGGCGTCAGCCGATTTTCCCTGTCCCGCCGAGAAGCCAGGAATGGCGCGGGATTGAGCATGTCATACAAATGTCCGACACAATGTCGGACAAGTGTCATACGTTAATGGCTGGAAACAGGAGGAGGTGCAAATCGTGCAAAGTAAATCAAAAACTCTGGTTCGAGTCGTGAAACGAGAGAACAACTTTGTACAAATCGACAAAACCCCGATAAATGACAAGCGGTTGAGCTGGAAGGCTAAAGGGTTGCTGGTGTATCTGCTGAGTAAACCGGATGACTGGACCATCATGATCGATGACCTGGTCAAACATGCCAAAGACGGTCGCGATTCTGTCCGTACCGGTCTAACAGAACTCGAACAGAACGGCTACCTGTTGCGATACCAACGGCGTAAGGATAAAGGGGAGTTCGGATCCATGGAGTACCATGTATTCGAGTTACCGCAGACGGAAATTCCGTTTACGGTAAGGTTGGAAGGGGATGACAGTCCGGTAAACGGAAATACCGTAAACGGAAAATCCCTAAACGGAAATACCGTAAACGGAAAATCCAACCCTACTAATAATAATAAAACTAATAATTATTTAACTAATAATGAATTTGATGAGGATTTAGAAATAAAAGCAGGGCTCTCCCCTACCCAGTTGCAACAAAATAAGCGAATCGTAGAAGAATTTAGCCACTATGCGGAAAGTCGAGGATTGCACATTGATTACGTGAGAGACATATTACAACTGCTACATAGGGTAGACTTTGCTCTCACATATAACACCTTGGGGGAAGCTTTGGTCAAAACCCTTGATTGTATCTCTAAGTCGAAGGTTGTCCATGTCCCTAACTTCTTCATGTCTGTTCTGCAGAACGAGGTGAGGAAAGGTTCGTCCAAATCCGTTTCGTAAAAAAACTGAAGGAGAGGGGAGATGAGGAGACTATGTATGCTGCAGAAGGTCAAACAAAGCTGGTCAAGAAGGTGGGTCCGCCAGGGAGAATCCACCCAAACAGAGGGCCTCCCTATGTAGATTTAGAAGGCAGGATAAGGGGGCTCCGCCCCGTCATCCACAGATTGCAGACAAAGCCTGCAACAATACATTTTTAAACATCCGTAAGGTGGCGGAGGAAAGATCAGATGTTGTATCTTTCATCCGTTTTTGCATAAAAACGCTTGATGCAACTAGGGTTTTGACCTCCGTCTACACATCATTGGGGAAAGGAGAGGGAACGTGCCGCGTTACAAGAAAAAGCCAGAACTTCGTTTTGTGGTGACGGAAGACATTTACGAGATCTTGAAGAAAATAGCAGATCGGAGAGGGGAGACGATGGCCGAGGTCGCAAGAAAAATTATTGTTCGCTCAGTCTCCGAAGAGGCAGCTAAAGACGGGATGGATTACGTAGCGGCTACCTTGCGAGATTGTCTTCGGGATTCACTCAAACCCCTAGAAGACAGATTGGCAAAAATCAACGCGAAGGTTGCTGTCACCTCCGGAACGTCGATGTACATGTCCATGCAGGTCATCGAGGAGGCCGGTTATGATTCACAGGATATCTACACCAAGGCACGAAAGAAAGCTGTCGCTCTATTGCAGGAACGTGAAGGTGACACGTTGTGAGCCGGGTTGCAAGCCCACTCGTCGTGAAGATTGGCTTTTATACGTCCACTAAGGCGAATACAGCCAAAAACAAAGCACACGTCAATTACATTGCGACCAGGCCGGGAGCTGTAAAAGAAGTAGAGCCCCTTTACGAAGATTTCATCGATCCGGGGACAGCTGTTGGCCACATTAAATACGCCCAGGAGCGTCCGGGGAGTCACGGATTATTTGGACCTACGGAGGAAACGCATCTGGATGACATCAAAAAGGAGTTAGGAAAACATCAAGGTGTTGTTTGGAGGCTCATCGTTAGCCTACGTGAGGAAGATGCCAAACGTTTGGATATGACGACCCGCCGACAGTGGGAACAAAAATTACGTGCCGCTCTTCCAGATGTTGCAGACAAAATGGGCATACCACTTTCAAACCTTCGGTGGTGTGCCGCGTTTCATAAAGAACCTGGTCATCCGCATGTACACGTCATGCTGTGGGAAAAGGAACCGAAGAGAACAAGAGGGAAACTTTCACATGCAGAACGAAAGGACGTCCGTCGCACATTGGCTAAAGAAATCTATGCGGAAGAGAGATTGCACCTCAGCCGAGAAAAAACAGCGGAACGAGACCTTGTCCGCGAGATGGTCAAAGAAGACGTGGACAAGATATTGTCATTACGGCAAGATCTACAACAACACCGAGAGGATGTGGTCCTGGAGCTCAAGATGACGGGACAGGGAGGCAAGGAGATTGCGCCTGGTGCCCCCACTGCACTCGCCCGTGAATTGCAATTGAGACTTGATGCGCTAGCGCAGCAGATGCCGACGAGAGGACGGATCGTGTTCAAGTTTATGCCGGAAGAGGTCAAGCAGAAAGTAATGGATATGGCCGATTGGGTTTTACAACAACCTGGAGTAAAGCAGCATGTTCGGAACTATTTACAGGCTCATGAGGGACTAGCACGAATCCATGTACTACATCCAGATAAACGCAAAGAAGCGCAGAAAAGTGCTTATGAGGATCTCCAAAAACGGGTAAGTCAGGTCTTGCTAAAAGCGGCAGCGGATATCGATCGGGGTAGGAATCAAGAGCAGGAAGAGAGCTTGCAGGTGGTCCATGACCCGGTACATACGATATCAGCTTCGGTATCCGTTTCCCAATTTGTGTTCGGCAGCATCTTTCGTACCATCCAACGGGAGAGGGATAAAGCCGAAGCGAAAGCAGCATGGAAACAGCGAAAGAACGGAAGAAAGAGAAAAAGGAGCAAGGAAAGGGGGATATGACCCGTGTCAAAGAAAGCTCGGTTTGCGTTTTCATTGATTTCGCTCGAAGTGGTACTTCTTCCGTATCTGCTGGCGTTCTTGTGGTTGCTGAAAGAAACCCAAACGATTCGTGGCTTGCAGGATGTGTGGTTATCACACGTGACAACTGAACCGATCGGCACATACCTAAACGTTTTGAGCGATCCGACTTTGCTCAAAACTTTTTTGTTGCTTCAGGTCATCGTGGGGGCCTTTCTCCTCCAATTTCTTTGGCGACCAGAGAACAAGGTCCTCCGGCAAAAAAAGAGACGGTTGCGGGAGGGAGTCGGTGGTCCAGAAGCAGCAGGTGATGGACAACACGGTACAAGTCGGTGGCAAACCGAGGAGGAGCTGGATGCTTCGACTACGGTTTGGTATACCAATAAGCCACCACAAGAAACCGGATTAGTTATCGGCATGAGGAACGCCGGGAGAAAAAAGTTGAAGGTCTGGAAAATCACCAGAGATGGCCACAACCTGATCATCGGGGCAACTCGGTCTGGGAAGTCTCGCAGGTTGGTATTGCCGAGTATATGGAGCATTGCCCAAAAAGGGGAGAGCATGATTCTCTCAGACCCAAAAGGGGAGCTGTACGCACGTTCCCATAAATATTTACGGGAGCGTGGATACGAAGTGGTAATGCTTGATTTCCGTAATCCAAAAAGGGGAAATTACTGGAACCTGATGGATCCCATCATCCGGGGGATGGAAGAAGATGAATATGCCCGAGCTTCCGAGGCAGCCTGGGATATCGCTCATACCATCGTCCATCAAAAGCAGCATAATGGTGATCCGATTTGGGCAAACGGGCAAGAGAGTATCATTGCTGCACTCATGCAATTAGTTGCCGCAGAAGCCCAAATGGATGAGGAGAAACACCTTCATTCTGTTTACACCATCCTGTCAGAAATGGGAGAAACGATTCAGCTCCCCAATGGAATGGACTATAATCCCTTGCTGCAGTATTTGAGGAATCTTCCCATGGGGCACGTGGCACGAATGGCGTTAGCAACTGCTCGAGTCTCTCCAGAGAAAATGCGTTCTAGCTTCTTGGGTGGGGCGACCGTTGACCTTCGACTTTTTGCGGATCCATCTATAGCTCGGATGACGAGTAAACAAGACCATGACCTCGCGGGCCCTGGAAGACAAAAAACGGCGGTGTTTATGATCATCCCGGACGAGAAATCAACAAGGCATGTGCTGGCAACTTTGTACGTTTCGCAAACCTATGAGGCTCTAGTCCAATTGGCAAACCAGAACCACGGACGCCTGCCTGTCCGTGTGCACTATCTCTTGGACGAATTTGGAAACCTACCACCGGTTCCTGACTTCGGTACGAAGATTACGGTATCAGCGGGACGGGGGATTCTGTTTAATCTCATCATTCAGGATCTTGGTCAAATCCGCAAAAAATATAAAGACGATTACACGACGATCATCGGGAACTGCCAGACATGGATATACCTTTTGACACGGGATATTGATACAGCAAAGCAGTTGAGTGAGATGACGGGAAAATATACGGTTGCGACACAAAATCACTCGGCCAATGTGCAGACGAAGAGCATCTCAACTGGCTATTCAAGTGGCTTAACAAGCCGCCCGCTGTTGATGCCGGATGAGATCCTGCGATTTCCCCAAGATCAGGCGTTGGTGCTGCAAGCGAGGCAATTTCCGGCGATTACTCCATTACCTGACCTTTCTTTCTGGCCAGCAGATGGAGACTTGGAAGAGGCGGACGATCATTACGACAAACCCATAACGTCCGAACCGGTTCGGGTATGGATTCCGGGAATGGAAGAGTCAGACGAAACTCCCCTCTACGAATATCCGGATGAGCCAGAAAGAAAGAAAAAATCAATCTTCGATGAAGATAAGGAGGACTAACACATGAAGAAATATCTTGCCGCTATCATACTGTTTGTCAGTCAACTTATGACGACATATGCTGTTTATGCCGCCAAAGACAATATTTTAGTGACAGGAACGAAAGCTCTGCTCAATGATGCGTTGTTTTGGATTCTGATCCTGATTCCCGTTGCAGCTGCCGTAGCCATTGCATGGGCAAATTTTCAAAAGAAAGGAACGGAAGAACCGGCAGAGATCGCAGCCAAGGACAAGCTGATCAAAAAGTATATCTGGGCTGCGATAATTGGTGAGTGTTCGGCTGCTATTGTCAAACTCGTTTTGAGCTATTACGGTGTGACTGCGGACATATAAGAAGGGGGTATTTCACTTGGATTGGATAAAACAGCTGATCCATGAATCCGTGATGTACTCCATGCAGAAACAGGTGGAGTCAATCGTCAACGAATACATGGGAGCACTCGTGTATTTGCGTGAAATCATCCTTGACCTGTTAGCAAGCCATTATTTTACGCAAGCGATCCTCTACGTTCAGGGGATCGCTGCTTTAGTATTGGTGGTAAAAATCTCCTTTGAAGCCTGGAGTACTCACATCCTGCGATTAAACGGAGATCCGGATGCGGATCCAGAAGGTTTGCTAAAGGGGGGGATTGCGTCTGGGGCAATAATCGCGACAGCTCCGTGGATTGTACAACAGGTGTGGATGTTTGGTCTATCTATTCAGAGAGACATTACGCAGTTACCAGGGACAGATTTGGGGTTTGAGCAAGATGCGCTCCTGAACTTCTTTCTCAATTGCCTTACTCTACCCGGTACCCTCTTTCTAGGGGTCATAGCCGCTCTGCTGATTTATCTACTTGTTGTGTTTCAAAGTATTATCTTTGCCATTGAAACCAGCATCCTGGTGTTAATTGGTATGTGGATGGCATTGGGGTTGACGAATCCCCAATCCAGTTCATTTCAAATATGGTGGAAAG
Source organism: Brevibacillus humidisoli (assembly GCF_020923435.1). Classification (NCBI taxonomy): domain Bacteria; kingdom Bacillati; phylum Bacillota; class Bacilli; order Caryophanales; family Paenibacillaceae; genus Brevibacillus; species Brevibacillus humidisoli. The sequence continues at coordinate 401,190 of NZ_CP087263.1, forward strand.
ACCTACTGGGTACCACCTTATTGCCTGGGGTACAATTACTGACTTTGAAGGGTGCCTTTGTCTTCTGGACTGATGTAAACGGGACGCCTGGGTTAAAATTACTTCTGTTTATCTTATTGATGTTTGTCGCTTATAGGCTACCGCAACGAATACAAATGTATGTAGCATATTCGAGCAGCGGAGTTGGGAGAACAACGGTGAATATGGCGCAAACGGTGCTTACAAAACTCTTGATGAAGAGGTGATAGGGAATGTACCTAATCCCCAAAAATGTGAACACACGATTCGAATTTCGGGACGGGGTAGGATGGAAAGAGATAGTGGTCATGCTGGCTGGTGTGGGAGTCGGACTGATCCTCTTTTTTCTACTGGGTTTGTTCTCTACTGGTTTGTTTATTCGACTGATCCTTTTGGCTGCCCCGATTATCGGGGCGTTTTTCCTCATCCAGCCGCACCCAATGACCAAACAATCGGTTCTAGATACGTTGTGGATGGCTCATCGTTTTCGTCGCTCGAAGAAACGATACTTGTATAAGTTTGGAGGAGATCGGGTATGAACTTGAATAAGCTGAAGGAGTTCCTCCCTCGCAAGATAACGCAACATCATCAGAAAGGAAGCGTCCAATCCTGGATACCGGTTCAGGACGTGGCAGAGCACCATATGACTCGTCAGGATCGCTGGCATGTTGCAGGAATACGAGTTTCTCCAAAAAATATTGATTTATTAAGTCAACGAGAGCGGAAAAGATTAATCCACCATCTCAAGGAAGTGCAAAACGGACTCCGTGGTCACTATCAGATCTATTGTGTTGGCCGCTCAGTAGATTTGGATGGGTACATGTCCCATTTGGAAGAGATAAAGGCCAAAACTGAGGATCCGATTCGAAAGAAAATTCTTCAGTCACAAATTAAACAAGCTGCACAAACGGCGATTTCCGGCGAGTCACTGGAAACGCTATTTTTTATTCTATTTGCCGCAGAACACAAAGCGGAGCTGATCGAACTCGTCAAGCATCTGGTAACGGAACTGCGAAACAAGGGAATCGGCTGTTACGTGTGTGATCACAAGGAGTTGATGGACATGCAATTTGTCTTCACCCATCCTGTTCAGGCCGCTTACGAACGGATACCGGAAGATACCAAAGATTATTTACCGCCACAATTTTTGAATCCGGAAAGGATGAAAGCACTTGGCTAAGAATCCGAAAAAAACGGCTCCGGCCATGGGAAACTTTCTTGACTTGATCAGCCCATCCGCTTTGAAATTTGAGGAAAGGCGGGTCGTAGTGGGTGACCAATATCAACAGATTCTGGTGATCGTCGATTACCCGGAGAGTGTAGAAGTGGCTTGGCTCTCCCGTGTCGCCAATCTCCCTGGTGTGGTATGCAGCATCCACGTAGAATCCACATCCTCTGCAGACCTGTTGGACCATTTGAAAGTAGCCATGGGAGAACTGCAAGGAAAACTCCTGCAAGGCGGTAATCCATACTCTTCGATGATGACGGAAAAGAAATTTAACCACGCGAAGGAACTGGTCAAAAAAATAACGGATGAGCAGCAATGTGTTTTCCACGTAACCGTTGTTCTTGGGGTAACTGCTCCTAATGAAAAAACACTACGAGCAAGAGTGAAAAATGTAGAGCAGACGTTAGCTGGTTTACAGCTGCGAGTGCGTACAGCTGTGTATCGGCAGGAAGATGGATATAAGGCAGCGGGTCCTTGGGTAACGTTGCCAAAGTCGATCCGTGAAATGGGTGCTAGAAATATGCCTGCTGAAAGTGTAGCTGGTTCTTTCCCATTTACCTCAAGTAACTTAAACGATGGCAGGGGTATCCTTTTGGGAACGGATCGATCAGATGGTGTCGTTCTTCTGGATATTTGGAAGCGCGAGGGAAGTCGCACAAACTCGAACATGCTGCTCACCGGTCGTCCGGGTGTCGGAAAATCCACAACCGTGAAAAAAATCATTTACAACGAATACGGTCAAGGCAGAAAAGTCATCAAGATTGATCCAGAACGAGAGTACAAAGACTTGTGTCAGTACGTAAAAGGCAACTGGATTAATTGCGGAGGAGGAGCCGGTGGTCGCATTAATCCGTTGCAAGTTCGCATCGTACCGTTGGACGATGAAGAGGAGGAAGCCATTGAAAATGGGTTGGCAGAGTACCGTCCTCTTGCGCATCACTTCCAAACGTTGCGAACGTTTTTTTCTCTCTACTTACGTGACTTGACTGGGGAGGATCAGGCTCGGTTGGAAATGGCGTTGGAGGAGGTGTACCACCGTTTTGACATTCAATGGACCACACGACCCGAAGACGTGCCTAACGACTCTTGGCCACATATTGGACATCTACATGAGTGGATTGAACAAAGTAGCAGGAAGGCAGCGGAATGGGAGCGACTTGGACTACGCCTGCGCAGTGCCGCAAAAGGAGCCGATTCGGCTTTGTGGGCAGGGCATTCCACGATAACGGATCAAGCAGAATTTACCGTTCTGGACATCAAGAATTTAATGGATGGAAGTCAGAATGTCATTGCAGCCCAATACTTCAACATGCTCACGTGGGCATGGAACGAAATCGCGTTTAATCGGTATATAGAAGTTCTATTTGGAATGGACGAGGGATATCTCATTGCGGATCCGAAAGCACCCGATGCTCTACGGACCGTCCGAAATATCTCGAAACGAATCAGGAAATACAGAGGGGGCCTATTCTTCATCACTCATAACTTTGAAGATTTGCTCCATGATGATGTACGACTATACGGTCAGTCACTTATCGATAACCCAACGTATAAGGTCATCATGCCGCAAGGGGAGAAGGACATTCAGATCCTGACTCCCCTTCTGCATTTATCCGAGCAGGAAGTGGATTTGCTCGAAAAAGGAGGGCGTGGGGATGCTCTCCTCATCGCAGGTAACCGGAGGCTGTATGTGAAGATCGAGCCGACGACAGAGGAGTTGGAGATTTTCGGTTCGGCGGGTGGCTTGTAATGCCACTTGCCATCCGGGTTTTACTCTTTCTTTTACCGAAGAATCGAAACGCGATGGCAGGTGTGATCGGGCTTATCTTCCTGCCGTTCGTGCTGTTTTATGTGATGATTTCATCTGCCATATCGGTCTTACACGTGCCGGCGATTGAACCGAGTCAGATGGATTTTTATAAAAATGCAGTGGACGCGATACAAAAGGATACAGGGGTCAGGACTGAATGGCAAGAACTTGTTGCGATTGATGCTGTACGGTTCAACCAGGATTTTCAGAAGGCATCTCCCACTGGCGCCAGGAGATTGGCTCGTAAGTTCATCCGAATTGAAAAGGAGACCAATGAGAAGGGAGAGGTTGAAACCCATTACTACAAGAAATCTCTCGAAACAGTCGTAGAGGAAATGATACAAGATGGTCTGCTGGTCGAAGGTGACCTACAAAGAATCAAGCAATATCTATTGTTGCCATGGGATACGGGAGGTGTTGGTTCTCTCCCTGATGGGTATGTGCCGGTTCCTAGTGAGGGTGGACTGGTGTTTCCTGTAGTAGGGCAATGGGTTGTCACAGACGGTTTTCATGAGCGAATCAATCCGGTTACCGGGAGATATGAATTCCACCGTGGGATTGACCTGGCTGCAGAGAGCGGTACACCTGTGGTGGCTGCAAGGGCAGGGAAAATTGTTTTTGCAGATGAGAATGGCAGCGCGGGTAACGAAGTGAAAATCGATCATGGTGACGGCACGAAAACAAGGTATCTCCATCTGGATTCCATTATGGTGCGAAGAGGGCAGTTCGTAGAAGCAGGAGAGCTCATTGGCAGTGTTGGATCCACCGGACGCTCGACTGGCCCTCACCTTCACTTTGAGTTTCATGTAAATGGTAGACCAGTAGATCCAGCTTTTTATCTATTCTCAAATGACTGAACGAAGGAGTGAGGAAAGGTGTTTGGAATCGTATCCGCTAATTTGGATGGTTTGATTCAGGAGGCAATAGGGGAACCGCCTATCTTTCAATCAGATGGTTCGTCCATCCGTGATGAACTCGATGCTGCTGCTAGAGCTGCCATCCGAACATTAGTCATTGACTTGGATTGCTTAGCAGAGGACGAGGGGTTGATGGCACTTAGAAGCTACCGGCGAAGAAGACCTCACACCCGCATTATTCTGTTAGGGATAAATAGGGTGCCGGGTGATTCGGTTTTGGCTAGATGTGTATCCCTGGGGATCTACGATGTTGTCAATATCGAAACAGACGGAAAGGATGAGGAGCAAGTACGTTCTCTCATCCTTTCTTCGTTACAGAGACAGCTGGCACAACCGGCTGCAACCTATGCCGATGCAGCCAGATGGGATATTTACGACAGCCCCTTTTCTCGCGTGAACAAGACAGTAAAATCTATTGGAACAGAAGGGGCGAACATCAAAAGCGTTGTGATTAAAGAGCGGCTGATCGGAACGCCCGTCATCGTGATAACAAGTGCGACGAAAGGAAGTGGCTGCACGTATGCTGCTATCCAATTAGCACAGTTGCTGCAGAACTTCGGGAAAGTGGCATGCTTGGAGCTGCAGCATGGTGACTCTGCAGGGAGTTTGCCGTTATTGACAACGGAACATGTGGAAGGTGTTTTTCAGGTAAAAGGGATGCCGCATATCGACTTTGCTTACGTAAAAAGGACGACAGACGTAACAAAACAGAAAAAATATGACTGGATTGTGGTGGATGCCGGGTACTGGAAAGATCGGTCGGATGACACCATAGACGAGTGGGAAAGAGCTACTGTTGGATGTGTGACGGTTGCTCCTTCTCCCTGGGGATATTTTGAGTATCTAAAACAGATGGACTCTATTTCACGACACCGGCAGGATTGGATATTGCTGCTACAACACCCATCGGCGGGTCAGGAAAAAAAGATTAAGCAGGACATGGCAGAATATTGTCTGCCGATTTACTCGTTACCGTATCAACCGGAGGTATTTTCTCTATCTGATGAAACCGCAGGTGTACTTCAATCCGCATTTCATCAAACCTTACCACAGTCGGTAGCGAAGAAGAGAATAACCTTTCGATTTCCTTGGTGGAGATCCTCATGATGTTGGGCACAAAGTTTGTTCCCGAACACCTGGTGAGTCTTCTACAAAAAATTGCTAAGGTTCCTTTGTCGAACCATGCGGGCAAAGCACATTACGAGCTGGTGGATTTTTTGGAGCAAGAATCGTTCTTTTGTGAGTGTGAACATACCATTTATCACCTGGACGGACGTCAGGAGCGCGTTGATGTCATGGCACATCGGGATGGGGAAGTCTTGGCAATTGAGGTTGACTCTCAATTGAAAAGAAAATCCGTGATGAGGTTGTCTCAACTTGAAGGAGGTGATCTCTACCGCATCATTGTAATTTTGAAAGGTACTTGCAAGAAAGTACCCGATGATATACACGCTGTTGTGAAGGTCCCGATCAAAGAGTGAGGTTTTTCCTGACCAGAGAAAAAAAGTAAAGGATGTGATAATGGTGGAGCGTGACGTCATTCTTCAGGCGCGGCAGACGGATCTCCCTTCTTTTTTGTGTTCGATGGGATTTGACCTGAAGAAAGAGGGAAAGAATTACCGGCTCACCAGTTACAGTGGTGTCCTCGTGCGGGACAATATGTATACGGATTTTGCGAATGGGAAAAGTGGAAATGCCGTTGACTTCTGCATGCAGGTGCTCCACTTACCTTTTCATGAGGCGGTTGAGGCTTTAAACAAGTATGGTGCGAGAGTACAATTGCCTGAATCCCTGTCAAAAGAGGCCAAGCAAGAACAGCCGGTTGTGTTGCCCGAACGTGCTGAAAATTACAGAAGAATATTTGCATATTTGCATCGTACGCGAGGCATTCCGGTATCACTGATCCAGGAGTTAATCAGAGAGAAGCTGCTGTATCAGGATTGCAAAGGGAATGCCGTTTTTATTTGCCGGGATGAAAGTGGTGAGGCAAGAGGGGCGATGATCCGGGGAACCCTAACCGGCAAGAGCTTTAAACAACGGATTGGTAGCGGAGAATTTCCCTTTATTTGGGGAGCTGCAGTAGGAAAAACAACTTTAACGCTAACGGAAGCACCTATTGAGGCTCTTTCTATTGCGACACTCTATCCTGAAAGCCGTCAGTCTATCTTGGTATCCTTAGGTGGGATTGATTTCATAAGTAGTGTAGAAAAACTACTTGAACAGTATCTGATTAAGCGGCTTGTCTTGTCCTTTAATAATGATCGACCAGGAAGAGAAGCTGTCCAACGATTTACGGAACGCTTTGGCCACCAAGTGGAGGTCAAGGCGTTTTTACCTTCTGCGGAGGATTGGAATGAACACTTATTAACTCATAAAAGTGGAACTCAATGTTTGGAAAGATAAGTAAATAAAGATGTAGCTGGTTTAACCCGAGTTCGACAGTTGCTAGGTAAATGAAATGCCCGTCATCCCTTGTGCAGTCTGGGTTTTCGGGCATAAGCATGTAAAACGGCGTGTATCTATGACTTGGGTTGGATTTCGAGGAACCTCGGAGGAGCCTCAATCCCAAGCGTATCAAAGGTTTTTCGTTGTTTGGCGGTCAATTCGGTGCTCTGGTACACGTCTCCGTTTTTCGAAGAAAAATGTCCGAGATGGATGCGATCCAGTTCCTTGCGCAATGCACTCCAAGTTTCGCCGGTTTCCACCTCGACAATGCGCACCAACAGCAACGCCAGCCAACTGAGTAGAATATGCGCGCGAATGCGCTCCTCCAGACGATGAAACATCGGGCGAAGTTCTAGTGTCGTCTTCAGCGTACGGAACGCATCCTCCACATCGACGAGTTGCTTGTAGCCAAGCGCCACATCTTCCGCGGAAAGCGTGTCATCCGAAGTTCGGATCAAATACTTGCCGTCGTACTTCTCCGCATCGCGGATCGCCTGCTTATCCAGCTTGAGCGTCCCGTCCTTGAGCTGGCGCAAATACTTTCCGTAGGTCGTATGGGAGCGCAACTTACACGTTGCCTTCGTATGGGCTTGGCCGCTCAACGGCTTGAGTGCATCCAGTTCCACTTGCAGGTGGTCGATCATCTGTTCACGGCGAAGGCGATCCCGCTCAGCTTCCCTGGGATTGTGAACCAAGACATAGCGCTTGCGTGCTTCTCCATCACCGACGACGATGTCCTTGACTTGCAGATTCTCGCGAACATGATGGTATCGGCCTTTGCGGCTCATCGCTGCGTCCGTCGTTTCTTTGCCGGATCGCATTTTCTCCCCAACAATATAATGACCGCCTGTGCGCTGCAATGTGCGCAAGTTGTCTTCGGAGGAGAATCCCCGATCCATGACGCTGATCACTCTGCCGAGTTTCCAGCCGACCAAGTCGCGCTTGACCTGATCGACGACGGACATATCCGACGTATTGCCCGGCCATACCCACGAGCGGATCGGAATGCCTTGACGGGTGACAGCCAATCCGATGACGACCTGAACCAGATCCGGACGTTTGTCCTTCGAAAATCCCTGCTTACGCAAGGTGTCGTCTTCCGGTACATCGAACGGATCGACTTCGAAGTAAGAGGAGGTGGTGTCGAAGTAGAGCAGATCGACCTCCAGATTCAGCAAATCTGAGACAGAGCAATACACCTGGTGCTCCAGCTCCGACTGAACGTCCAGCAGTTCATCCATCGCCCGGTACAGTTGCTGACTGCTTACCTCGCTTATGCCTGGCAGATACACATCTTCCTTCACCCAATCTTCCATGGCCAGCTTGCTCGAGGGATTCAGCGCCCGATTCGCCACCATGGCGAAGATCAGACGTTCAATCGACGCTTGATGCTTGCGATCGCTGAACAGTTTCTCGAGGATCACATCCAGGCCGATCTTGTGCCACAGTTGATGGAGCAACCAGGCCCCACCCAGACGTTTGCTGGACTGGAACAGGAACTGCGCCGTTTCGCCGATCGCATTCTGTACTTGCAAAGCCGCTTCCGGCGTAAGATAGCGGGCGATGCTTTGCACCAAGCGTTCCAGGACTGAGCGATCGATTTCATCTTCGCGACCGAACGAGTAAATGACCTTGGCTTTGGCGTGTTTAGCGATGGGATCCCATTCATTGTGTGCTAATTGGAGGTAAGCGGTTGTGGATCCATTTTTATTTTTTCGAGAAACGCGACGTATATACATGCCTATATAATATCATAACAAATCGCTATATACAAGAAATATAAACCAAAACGTGTGCCTATGAAAATTCGTATTTTTTTCTATTGGCAAACCCGAAGACCCTTGCTATTATGCGATTCTTGATTTTTCATGTGCCCCAAAATGCCGATTTACTGTCGAACTCGGGTTTAACAGAAAAATGGCGGGACGACTGTAAGTGTCTGATGAAAATTTTGTTTTAGGCCTCCATGCCGCTTACGCGGCATGGAGGCCTAAAACTTTATTATCTCTGTACAGTAGGGGAGAGTGACCATTAGTACAACTTTCTCTATCACCCAAAAATCTTTCGTACCTGGTCGTAGATTCTTATGGGAAGATTCGCGAAGCAGAAACCGACTTGGTTCTCCTGTGCCTCAACGAGAAATGGAGTGTTGAGGTGCAGAACTTCTTCAAACAATCCTGCCGAAAACTCCCGTTTGACCAGTACGAATGATGTTTTCATTCCAACACCCTCCTTATATACTGAGTGTACCATTGAGGAATGGGACAAAAAACAATACAGTGGATCGAGAAAAATTAAAGAAAGCTCCTTAACGGGATCGCCCGTTTCAGGAACTTTTTATCGCTCCATATTTATATCCTTTCTTTGTGCCCCTGACAACAAACGCTTTTCAACTTCATATTCGATAAGTTGACTGATGGTCTTCTGCAGCTGCAGTGATGAGATGAGCAGCAAATCTAAACTGATCATATCTTCTGGCAATAACTCCCCGACCTTCCTCTCCAAGAGGTGCCGCGAGATGGACCGAATTTGCTCCGTTTTGATAAAGCTATCTTTTACAATGGTTCCTCTGTATGTATTATCAGCGGCAGCATAGTCTTTTGCAGATAGAATAAGATCAGTACGGGTGGTCTCTTTCTTCTCTCCCTCTTGATTATAAAGAGAAGTGATAGGTAGAATGGTAACTGTCTTTCTTGGAAAATCACTATCGAAAAGAACAACACAACGATGAGATCCCCTTAAAATACGTGAAGGATCTGGCTCTACAGGTGGTTCTGCAGGTAGATCGACGAAGAAAACCTCGCCACGTTTAAAGGTACGTTTTTGGTTCCATTCTGGATTTCTCAATAACCTTCCCCCCAGTCTGCTATTCAGATGAGAGTCTAACAGCGTCTTGGTAGTGCTTAAACCTTAGCCGCTGATTTTCTTTCTCGTCACCGATTGCAACCTTGGAGAAGTCGATACCAGTTTGCTTATATAGTTTTGAAACGGCTTTCTCCATTGAAGAACGTGAGGCTGCTTGTTCAGCAAGTTGCATACGGTTAGCTTGCAATCTTTTAGCTCGAAACGGAATGATTTTTTGATCCACTCGAACCACTTCCTATGCTCTCATTTGTCATTATTATAACCTAAACTGGGGGGAATTAGTAGATAGTATGATGGTACCCAGTCAATTTAATACCAAATATTGATGAAGGAAAGCATAGATACTGACCCCTTTATTGATGCCTATGATCGAGAGATTGTTGGCTACAGCTTTTCTCGTTTCTGCCGAACGGATGAATTGTTACAAGCAGTGAACATGGCCATTGATTATCCGTTTCCAACGTGCAAGGGTTAAGTATTCGCAGCGATAACGGGTGCCAGATAATCCGAAAACAGTATGTATCAGGAACGAGCCAGGTTATTAAGATATCAAGAGAAACGGTATAATCGTCGGAACAGTTACCAAGGTTGCCTCTAACAGATGGATCGCTTATGGAACGGTATGCGATACGAAGCAACGTGTCTGAAGCATGCAGCCTTTTGCGCTTGTGAGGGGTATAAAGACAATCCCAATCGTAAAATACTTATGGTAAAATGTAGGTGTAAATGGACGGATTCGAATATTGGAGGAACAGTATGATTACCATTATCCGCGGTAGTTCTAATAAACCCATATCAAGCCAACACTTAGTGGATTATTTTGAGCAACGTTCTGATTTAGAAGGTATTTTGTATCTTGGATACCCGATCATAGGTAGTGTTGATGGTTCGATTAATATCGATGCCATGCTTGTTTCCCCTAGCTTTGGGATGATTATATTTGACCTTGTTGAGGGAATCAACTTTGAAGATCGAACTGAGATCCGAGATGACCTTTATACAAAGATATATTCAAAGTTAATCGATTATAAATCACTTAGTGTTCGAAGAAAACTTCAAGTGAAAATAAGCGTTGCTACCTATGCTTCGGGTTGGAGTACTCGGCTGGAGGATGAACCTGAAGTGGTTACTTCTCATGAAGCTTTGGATACTTACTTAAGCGATATAACTTGGCAGAACAATGAGTATTATAGAGTATTATTGCAGGCGATACAAGCAGTTACAAATATCAAGAGTACACCTAAAAGAGAAAATGTAACAAAACCCAACTCCAAGGGAGCAATCCTTAAATCGTTAGAAGATTCTATAGCTAACTTGGATAGTAACCAGAGTGCAGCAGTTATAGAAACTTCTGATAGTGTTCAAAGGATACGCGGGTTAGCAGGATCAGGTAAGACAATCGTACTTGCATTAAAAGTTGCTTACTTACATTCTAAAAATCCTGAGTGGAATATTGCAGTAACATTTAATACTCGTTCATTGAAAAAGCAATTTGAAGATTTAATAACTCGATTTACGTATGAACACAAAAGGGATAAACCCGACTGGGATAAGATCAAGATAATGCAGGGGTGGGGAAGTCCATCGAATAAGGGAATATACTACGAAGTTTGTAAACAACATGATATTGAGTATTTTGACTATACTGCTGCCAAAAATGCTTATGAGGGGAGTTTTGCGGCCGTTTGCAGGAAAGCATTATCGGATATTCAAAAATTTATCCCGATGTACGATGTGATTTTAATCGATGAGGCTCAAGATTTTTCGCGGGAGTTCTTGACGCTTTGTTACGAAATCTTGACACCACCAAAAAGGCTAATATTTGCTTATGACGAACTTCAAACATTAAGTCGTAATTCTATGCCACCAACGGAGGAAATTTTTGGGTGTGATGAAAGAGATAGACCCAGGGTTGTTTTGCGAAATGAACGAAATAAACCGAAGCAAGACATCATTTTGAGGGTGTGTTATCGGAACTCAAGACCAGTTCTCGCAACTGCACATGCTCTTGGCTTTGGGGTATACAGAGAAGACGGCATGGTTCAAATGTTTGGAGATAAGTCACTATGGCTTGATGTTGGCTACCAAGTTATTGACGGCGCATTAAATGATGGAGAAAAAGTAAAACTGGGGAGGAACGCTGATTCTAGCCCAGAGTTCTTGGAAAATCATTCACCCATTGATGATTTAATTCAGTTCAAATGTTTCGAAGATGTTCACCGACAAGAAGAGTGGATTGTTCAAGAAATATACAAGAATTTGACCCAGGATGAGTTGCGTCCACAGGATATCATGGTTGTTCACACTGACCCATTAACAACCCAAGATGCGGTGGGGAATATGCGCAGACGATTATTTGAAATGGGCATCAATACACATCTGGCAGGTGCAGCAAATCCTGACTTGTTTAATAAAGATGATTCGGTAACATTTACTGGGATTTATCGTGCAAAAGGAAATGAAGCAGGGATGGTGTATGTAATAAATGCTCAGAACTGCTACAGTGGGATGGAATTGTCAAAAAAGAGGAACATTTTATTCACCGCAATAACTAGGAGTAAAGGTTGGGTTCGTGTGACTGGTTACGGTGAAGATATGTTAAAACTGACTCGAGAGTATCAAGAAACAAAGGATAGAAATTTCGAACTCCATTTCACATATCCCACAGCTGATATGAGAAAGAAAATGAATATTATTCATCGCGATATGACAAGGGATGAAAAGAGGTTCGTTGAGTCCAGTATTGAGAACCTCACTGAGATTGTTAAAGCAATTCGCCGCAAGGAAATTTACCTTGAAGACTTGCCCCAAGAATTAAGGGAGGCTTTGAAGGTGATTTTCGATGAGTAGTATTTCACAATTGTTGTATACAGAAGTGATGGATGTAACAACTTTGCTGATCTCATTTAATCTAAGTATCGATCAAAACTTTCCATCTAATCGTGAAATAGTGGATAAAGGAACAGTCTTTGAAGTAATAGACTGGGGTAAGACAGATACATTATCGATAGTGTTTAAGAATGTCGAATACAAGGTAATATACGATGAATTGAACAATGGTAGGAATTTCAATATTAAAATGATTGATGGTGCATTGATTCAACTAATGTATAAGGCTAAGAGGAATGAAATTGTTTCCCATAGATTAGCTTTCTTCCCCAATCCTTACTTAGAGAAGTTTCAGAACGATCCAGAAATATATGAGAAGGCAGACCTTTATGCAGATATACTTGCTAAAAATATAGTCCCGGTACCTATTAGATTTGACTTTAATGCGGATGTTCATGACGAGATGCATGCAATGTCCCATGCTTCATTTGGTCAGTATAAAAATTGCCGAATACCTGTTTGCTCACCCTTAACTCCTTCAAAGTTCATTGATTTCATATTGAGGAACTTCTATTCGAGTGCTTATCGAGAGTATCGAAATGATTATGAGAGCAATATCTCATTTGGTCGAACGATTACATCTGATGAAGAAAAGCTTGTTCACTTCAATTTCTAATAATAATAAAGGAATAATAGTCCTTCTGTGGAGGGTTTGAGGGGCTGAAAGGGGTCTGTCAAGATTTTTGTGTAAACTTAATCAACCGATATATGAAAAGGTTTCATCCCATAATCGGAACATCTTTCTCGTAGCCAATGGGGGTCAAGGGCGTAAGGCGTAGCAAACCCTTGACCTGATTGGCGAAGAGAAAGACAATCTTTTTGGGGATGAAGCCTTTCATTTTAACGAATGTACGGTTGTACTCTCTCTTCAAAGAATACGGATAGTTGTAACAGGATCTGTCCCCAGTTTTGGACTCGTCCCGTCCATTTCCGTAAGACATCCATCGTCACGAGATAAAGCATTTTGAGAAGGGCTTCGTCCGTTGGAAATACAGCTTTTCCTTTCGTAACTTTCCGTAATTGTCGATGGTAACTCTCAATGACATTCGTCGTGTAAATGAGTTTTCGAATCTCTGGTGGGTATTTGAAGAAGGTGGCGATTTCGGCCCAATTGTTCCGCCAGGAACGTACCAACAAGGGATATTTGTTACCCCAGGACTGTTCAAAATGATCGAGTTCTTCTAAGGCTGCTTGCTCCGTTGGAGCCTTATAGATCGGCTTAAGCTCTGACGTAATCTTCTTCAAGTCCTTGTATGACACATACTTGATGGAATTCCGAATCTGATGGATGATGCACTTCTGAATTTCTGTCTTCGGGTAACATGCCGATATGGCTTCTGTAAAGCCTTTCAGGTTGTCAACGGAAGTGATTAAAATATCTTGGACACCACGGTTCTTCAACTCGTTAAGTACGTGGAGCCAAAACTTCGCGGATTCATTTTCCCCGATCCAGATGCCAAGGACATCTTTGTGGCCATCCAGATCGATGCCAATGACCATATACGCAGCCTTATTGACGATGGCTCCGTCCTGCTTTACCTTAAAATGAATCGCATCCATGAAAACGACAGCGTACACCGATTGCAGGGGACGATTCTGCCACTCTTTAATCAAGGGAATGATTTTGTTCGTTACGTTGGAAATGAGTGTTGGCGAGACCTCAATGCCATAGAGCTGCTGCAGGTGATCTTGAATGTCGCGAGTGGATACCCCTTTGGCGTACATGGCAAGAATCTGATCTTCGATCCCTGTAACGTTTGACTGGTGTTTCTTCACGATAACGGGATCAAACTCTCCCTCTCGATCCCGTGGTACCTGAATGTCGATATCACCATATTCGGAACGAACGGTCTTCTTGCTGTATCCATTGCGACTGTTCGTGGTTCGTTTGTTTTTGGAGTCATGCTTCGCGTAGCCAAGTTCAGTCTCCAATTCGGCTTCCAGCATCTCCTGGATGGTGTCAGCGAACAGCTCTTTTAAAGCTGATTGCACATCCTCCATCGACTTCATGTTCTTTTCCTTAATCCACTGCCTGAGTTGCTCTTTTGGTATGAGGCTCATAAAAAATCCCAACCTTTCTAAGTTAATTGTAAATGAGTAGGTTGAGAGTTTACACAAAATATTTTATAGACTCGCTGAAAGATCTCCACCTATCCGCCAATCCTTTCTCCGGACCACTCCGCCGGAGGTGGTGAACAAGCTGTTGGAGATGAGCCCGAGTAACCTACATGGAGTTGTACCCGGCTGAGTGATATGCTCATTCTGCAAGGAACCTAAGTCAGTCCTCCCACGATTCAGAACATCCTCAACAAGCACGGCATGGGTACCCAATGCGAACGGATGGAAGAAAAAGTGTTGCAGCCCCTATGGAGCTGACAGCGGAGCAAGCGGTCCCGATTGAAAAGGCGAATCCCTGTTTATCGCGAACGCCATGTGAAAATCGGCCGTCTAGGAGAGTTGCTGGCTCGAATAAGTTTTTTGTCGGGATCTTTAAAGGGAGTGAGCAAAATCTACCTGTAAGCGATCATCGATACGTACCGGCAGTTATGCATTTGGGTTTCTGCATACCGGAAACTGCCTGAATGTACGGTAACCATTCTCTATAACGACGTGCTGCCGTTTTATCGGAACACGGTCTTACGGAATCGGCTGTTCTGCGGACAATTGCCGGGAGTTCTGCGGTCGGGATACCCATCCGTATGAGCTGTACTTGGCTGTGAACGACATCGAATACAGAAAAACACGAGTGAGATGTCCCCAAACCAACGGACTCGTAGAACGTTTTAATCGTACCGTGTTCGATGAGTTTTTCCGGATCAAGTTTCGTGAATAATTACGAAATCTCGAAGCATGGTGGTACACTATAACATCGAGCGGCCCCACCGTGGATATTGTAACATGGGGGAAGGGGCTATGGATAAATTCACCAATGGGTAATGGAAGAAAAGTCTTTCAGTGTTGTCCGGACAGAAGCTTAACTGAACGGATCAGGATTTAGAACGTATATATCCTCAAGAGGTCAACCAATACAACAGGCACAGCACGCTGATGTCCGCCTATCGGCACATCAAGGAGCCGAAGTTCATGCATTGTGTGATCCGGGAGAAGGGTGAGGTGTATAAGGCGTTCAGGACGTTTTTTGGGAAGAAGGAAGTATCGGCGTAAACCAATCAGAATAGTTGTTGACGATCACTTGGAAAATGGCCAAATGACCTATACGGAAGCAGTTGTTATCAACAAACAAGAGGCTGTCCCAAAAGGGTAGTCCCAAATGACTGAATCCCAAAAATGAACGAAATCATCCCGTTTCACTAATAATAGTGGGACGGGATGTTTGCTATTAGGATTATTTCAACAGGAAAGCGGGGCTGGATAAACCAGTAAATTGCTTTTGGGACACCCACGGCAAAGAAGTGGTACGTTGAGTTGTTGATATCGTCCCATATTTCGAACGCCCGGGATATGTCGAGGTTCGACTCGGCGGCTATCATCACAAGTGGGCCTGATCGATAGCCGTTATGCGCCCGAACAAGATGCTGAGCGATATTGTATGTTTATGAGGCTGTCTTTGGCTTCGATAACCATTTTCCCAAGTAGTCTCCAGTTCCGCTGACCTTACTTTTTTTTCTGTCACGTTTCGTAGAGGCTGGTTCGTTGTATAGGGTGAGAGGGATGAGGAGTTTGGAAGTGGCTGATCTACAGCAGGCAGCATGACCCGCGCATTCCCGAGGTCGAATTGACCGGAACCGTGATGAAGCAACTGTACGCAGAACAGAAAAAAAGGAGCGATTTTTGTGAAATTCAAAGTAGGCGTATTGGCAGCAGCAGGCATGCTTTTGACAGTATCCACCGCGTTTGCGGCGACGAACTTTACCCTGACGGACAAGGAAGGGAGAGTCGTCTTTGAGGAAATAACACCGGAACAGGCGAACTACACGCCGCCTACGATGGAAGAGATGAAACGCAAGGGAAAAAGCTTTGACTATGCGGATCAGCTGTTGAAAGAGGGGACAGCCGCCATCTTTTACATCGTTTCCGATTTGCCGGATATGAAACTGTACACCCAGGACAAGTCCTTGCACGTTACTGATTCTGCCGCACTGCGGGCCAAGATGGAAGGGCAATACGTGACAATTTTGGACAGCTTGAATGGGGGATACGCGTTCAAGGATGCCGCCGTCACGTTCACCCCGATGACGTATGTGAACCCTCTTTCTCCGGAAGAAAAGGCGGCACTGGCGGAAAAGCTGAAGAAGCAGGCCGAGGAATCGAAACAGGATTATGCGATGCAGCCTGTGGAGCTGTCGAAAGATCATTGGCAGATCAATAGCACGTATACGCAAAACGGAAAAGACGTCCGCGTTTCGATGTTACGCACGAGCGGCAAAGAGACGCTTATCTTCAGCGAAGATACGGACTTCCAACGGGAAAAACTGGTTGTAAACGGAGTCGATATCTGGTACACGGACTTCGGGGCCGGGAAAAACGTGATGTGGATCTACGACGTACCCGGCACCGGGCAAACAATCCGCTACCATATCGAAACCGGCAATCCGGTCAGCAAGGAAGAATTGATTGAAATGGCCAAAGCGTACCTGCAGCAGTAAATTCGCGAATCAGCCAGGGGGGCGTTTGACGACCCTCGCCCTCCTGGTTGATGGAATATCATCCTTCTCCATTCGTGATGTGGAGGGCACTGTTTTTTACGGAACAAACCTTGGAATCCGGACCATAGCGGGAAATATAAAAAGAACCTGGATAGTTTCACCAGGCTCTTTTTATATTGCAAATAAACAGATACGATGATATAATCAGA
Source organism: Brevibacillus humidisoli (assembly GCF_020923435.1). Lineage (NCBI taxonomy): Bacteria > Bacillati > Bacillota > Bacilli > Caryophanales > Paenibacillaceae > Brevibacillus > Brevibacillus humidisoli. The sequence continues at coordinate 418,178 of NZ_CP087263.1, forward strand.
TCACGACTGCTTACAATTTAATGCGCACAATAATTGCATCTTACACTTTAAGTGTACCACGCCGATAAACTCTTGTCAAATGTTTTTTCTCATTTTTAATGGTTAGGAGAGATGCAGAAGTGAGTTCTTTGGTTCTCGGTTTTCAGGAAATGGAAAAAACACAGCTTTTGCTCGTTGGCGGAAAAGGGTTACATTTAGGGGAGTTATCAAAAATTCAGGGCATACAAGTACCAGAAGGATTTTGTGTGACAACAGTGGGATATCAAAAAGCCATCGAACGAAACGAAACGTTTCAAGCATTGTTGGATCGACTAACCATGCTAAAAGTAGAAGATCGAGACCAAATTGGTGAAATCAGCAGGAAGATTCGGCAAATCCTTATGGAGGTAGAAATTCCTTCCGATGTTGAGAGTGCAGTTACCGACTATCTGTCCCGGTATGGCGATGAACATGCTTATGCAGTGCGTTCAAGTGCGACTGCTGAAGATTTACCACATGCCTCTTTTGCCGGTCAACAAGACACCTATTTAAATATCATCGGTAAAGAAGCGATCTTGCAGCATATCAGCAAATGTTGGGCTTCTCTATTTACGGATCGCGCGGTAATCTACCGTATGCAAAACGGCTTCGACCACCGTCAAGTTTATTTATCCGTTATCGTTCAAAGGATGGTTTTCCCGCAGGCTTCAGGGATTTTATTTACCGCTGACCCAATTACTTCTAACCGAAAGTTGCTATCAATCGATGCCAGTTTTGGACTTGGTGAAGCACTGGTCTCTGGCTTGGTATCTGCCGATTGTTATAAAGTACAGGAAGGGCAAATCGTCGAAAAGAGGATAGCAACCAAAAAAATGGCTATCTATGGACGAAAAGAAGGCGGAACAAAGACGCGGCAGATCGATCCTGATCAGCAAAAGACTCAAACACTTACTGAACAACAAATTTTACAACTGGCACGTATTGGAAGGCAGATCGAAACTTCTTTTGGTTGCCCACAAGATATCGAATGGTGTTTGGTTGATGATACATTTTATATTGTCCAGAGTCGGCCAATCACTACTGTATACCCCATTCCTGAAGCAAATGATCAGGGAAATCGCGTTTATGTATCTGTTGGTCACCAACAAATGATGACCGATCCCATGAAACCATTGGGATTGTCTTTTTACCTGTTAACGACTCCTGCACCCATGCGTAAAGCTGGTGGAAGGTTGTTTGTTGATGTTACAAATAATCTGGCTTCCCCTGTCAGCAGAGAAATTTTATTAGATACCCTGGGACAATCCGATCCGCTCATAAAAGACGCACTCATGACCATAATAGAGCGGGGAGATTTTATAAAATCGTTACCGAATGATAAAAAAGAACCGAGTCTCGGTAAAAGCAATAAAGACATGTCGTTCCCCGGTTTTCAAGTACAACTCGAAAACGATCCGACAATCGTTTCTGATTTGATGAAGCGCAGTCAAACATCGATAGAAGAGTTGAAGCATAACATCCAAACGAAATCAGGATCGGATTTATTTGATTTTATTCTAGAAGATATCCAACAATTAAAGAAGATTTTATTTGATCCACAAAGTTCGGCTGTGATTATGACTGCTATGAATGCTTCATCATGGGTCAATGAAAAGATGAACGAGTGGTTAGGTGAAAAAAATGTAGCAGACACGCTTTCTCAATCTGTACCAAACAATATTACTTCGGAAATGGGTCTTGCGTTACTGGATGTCGCAGATGTGATTCGTCCTTATCCGGGAGTAATTGAATATTTACAACATGTAAAAGACGATAACTTTTTGGATGATCTGGTTAAGTTTGATGGTGGAAAGGAAGCCCAAGACGCTATCTATGCTTATCTCAACAAATACGGTATGCGTTGTGCCGGAGAAATCGACATTACTAGAGCTCGATGGAGTGAAAAACCAATTACACTTGTCCCGATGATTCTGGGTAACATCAAAAACTTTGAGCCTAATGCCAGCAATCGGAAATTTGAGCAAGGGCGACAGGAAGCTTTGAAAAAAGAACAAGAGATATTAGATCGATTGAAGCAATTGCCGGATGGTGAACAAAAAGCCAAAGAAACAAAACGAATGATCGACCTGATCCGGAATTTCAGCGGGTATAGGGAATATCCCAAATACGGCATGGTTCATCGCTACTTCGTTTATAAGCAGGCTTTACTGAAAGAAGCCGAACCACTCGTACAAGCCGGCGTTATTCATGAAAAAGAAGATATATACTATCTCACTTTTGAAGAACTTCACGAAGTCGTACGCACAAATACACTGGATTACCAAATCATCAGCAAACGAAAAGACGAGTACAAATTATATGAAAAACTAACTCCGCCACGTGTTATGACGTCTGATGGTGAAATCATTGTAGGTGAGTACAAACGAGAAAATCTCCCAGCCGAAGCTATTGTAGGTCTGCCTGTTTCTTCCGGAGTTGTAGAGGGGCGAGCACGTGTCATCTTAAACATGGAAGATGCTGATCTGGGAGATGGAGATATATTAGTCACTTCCTTTACTGATCCTAGCTGGACACCGTTGTTTGTATCCATAAAAGGTCTGGTCACTGAAGTTGGTGGACTAATGACTCATGGAGCAGTTATCGCACGTGAATATGGCTTGCCAGCAGTTGTCGGAGTAGAAAATGCTACCAAACTGATAAAAGATGGGCAACGAATTCGCGTGCATGGAACAGAAGGGTATATCGAAATATTGTAAGGGCTGAATACGTCTAGTAAGAGCCTCTGTCATAATGGTAGGCATTGTATGCAACTTGTCATAGATACTTAGCCACATCAGCGACGCCATACATTGCAATTTTTAACCTGTCTCTGTTCTCCTTATCATTCCACCAAGAGTCCTCGAAAATTTGATCCACTCGAACCACTTCCTATGCACTCATTTGTCCTCGTTGTGACATGAACTGGGGGAATTCGTAGATAGTATGATGATACCCCGTTAACTTAATGCGAAAAATGAGTTGAAGGATGCCCCTCAAAAAGTCTATAACTCAATTCTGGACTTTTGGGGGCTTTACGGATTATTACAACAATGAACGTAATCAGAGTGAATTGAATCACCTGTCGCCTGCAGAACACAGGCAACAGGTAAACTCGTCTAGTTGATTTTCTGTGTCCCGCTAAAGGGGTTCAGACCACTCAACCCGACTTCAATTATTTTCCAACGCGGAAGCACATATCCTTCACTCTACTACCGCCCACGCCAGGCACACATTTTCATTCGCATGATACCCGTCGGTTCGACCTTGAAAATAGCGTTCTTGAATATCGGACGGACTCAGGTTCTCTTGGAGGCGGAGCCCTATCCGTTCCAGTTCAGAAGCCAGTGTTGACGGATCAAAGGTCGTTTTCATCGGCTCGCCGATCTTGCGTAACTCCTCTCGTATCTCTTTCATATGCGGCGTACCTTCTTCAGGCAAAAAGTAATCGTAAATAACTGAGCTGCCTGCACAGGCAATATCGGTAATCGATCGCAGGGTAGCGAACACTTCGTCACTGGTTAAGTACATGGTGACGCCAAGCCAACTAAAGAAGCTTTTCAGCTGTTCGTCATACGGCGTTCTTTTGAGAGCATCAGCCAGGCTCTCCTGTGTGAAATCAACAGGTACAAAGTGAAGGTTTGCAGGGATGTCCCACTTTAACTCGGCCAGTCGATCGCGTTTGAAAGCTTGTGTGGCCGGGTGATCCACTTCAAATACCCGAATCTTGCTGAGGAGATCCGGACGACGAAAAGCAAAGGTGTCCAGTCCGGCTCCAAGTATTACGTACTGCTCCACCCCTTGCTTTACAGCCTGCTCAAGATTGTCTTCGGTATACCGGGAACGGCTAAGGACATTGGGCAACCCGATGGATTGCAAAAAAGAGAGCAAGGCATTTGGATTCGTGGTCTGGTCTGCGTTTTGTATGCTGCTTGCAGGAACATTCATCTGCTGAGCCTGGGAAAATCCTTGTTCAATCAGTGCACGTCTTTCCTCTGGGATCAAACGATGGGCGAGAAAGTCATCAAAAATTTTGGGGGTATCGCCTATGGCATGGTGGGCACGTAAGTAGGCAGTCATGATGGCAGTAAGACTAACTTGACTTTCATTCATATGGATATCCTCCTTTTCGATCCAATCTTCTCAGCGACTGAGAGGCGACCTAAAAAGAGTATACCAAACACACCACTAATTTCAAACAATTAAAATTTAATATTACCATAAAAATAAAATTTTGTCAAGGATTTTGTTTTATGAACGTGTGGAGTGGAATTCTCCGATCTATAACTCGCGGTTTATTTGCTTGCTGTTCCATAACTGACCCATTTTTAAGTGCATTTTAGCATAGTTCCCGGAAGAGATGCCCTCTTCCGGGAGAGGGAGATGAATTGACATGGTGCAATATCACGAACATATGTGCTACAATGAAAGAAGCAATTGTCAATCGGTGGTGGATCAATTTCGCGTGTTGCACTATAAAGCGTTTCGTTTTGCATCTGTCCCAACGATGGACAAAAGCAGCTTTCCTGGCAAACGTTTGGATGCTGTCGCCCGGTGTTTCATTACTTTTGGAAAGAGAGAAATCAGTCTGCCCAGCAGTAGGGAAGGGCTTGGCGTACCGTACTGATGCCACGCAGCTTCCTGTCTTGAAGAAAGCTTTTCCCATCTCACGAAAACGCAGCGGCAAGGAGGGGATAGGGATGACGATGGATCGTTATGCAGCGATCGACGCGGTGATTACATATATTCATCAGCATATCGATGAGCCGCTTTCATTGGCTCAATTGGCCCGATATGCAGGCTATAGTCCGTATCATTTTGCGCGCTTGTTCAAAGACCGAATGGGACTCTCGCCTCAGTATTATGTGTCTTCTCTCCGGCTGCAAAAGGCAAAGGACTTGTTGTTGCAGACAAACCTGAGTATTCGCGATATTGGCTTGGAGATTGGGCAGCAGAGTCTTGGAACCTTTACCACTCGCTTTACCGAGCGGGTAGGCGTGACGCCGTCTGCCTTTCGCAACTCCATGCTGCATGCGGACGACCTTTTTCGCTCTCTCCAGCAGCTCAACGACTGGCGTCCGTCGCAACCTTCGTATCACCGCAACGCGACAATAGAAGGGAGCGTCCACGCGGCTGCTCCTTTCCATGGTGTGATTCTGATCGGGCTGTTTGCCAAACCGATCCCAGAAGGGCTTCCTCTATACGGTACCCTGCTTCCATCTCTGGGGCCCTTCTGTTTTACCGACGTCAAACCTGGCACTTACTACTTGATGGCTGCGTCGGTTCCATGGGGAATGCAGGCCGTGGACATCCTGCTGCCGTACAAAACCTTGCGCACTCGTTCGAAGGAGCCGATCATCGTCGAGCCCTACGCCTCTGTCCCGCCTCGACAGGTGATGCTCTATCCTCCGCGTATCGATGATCCGCCAATCCTGATCTCTCTTCCTTTGCTGATGCATAGATTTCTCAGTCGAGTGATGCAAAGTAGTGTACGTTAGGTGTGACAAAAGGGAAAGGCTAAGCAGTGGTTGTATTGACAAAAAAGGATATAAATAGTAAAATATTCCATGAATTAAAAAAGGTTGAGAGGGGTGTATGAGCGTTCAAGATAAGGCACTTTTACCCGTTCGCACTCTCCATCTTAGTTTGTTTTTTGGTTGTTCTTTGGCAGTATTTATTTAATGTAGGATTAAAGTTCCAGTCATTAACATGGATCTGGGTTATTTTGCTTTATCTATGTCCGTACCTCGTTGCCATTCTAGTACTCCTGCTTTATGTCTTAACAATGAAGGCTTCCACTGTATCGGTCTTAATTGGCTTTACATTACCTCTGCTTCTTCTGACGACTCCTGCAAGTGAAATATTCGGAAGGTTTAGTGTATTCTTTTTTGGTGTGCAGAGTAAGTTAGTCGTTCACTTTTTTGTTGGACTTAGTGTTGTTTTTCTCTTGTATAAACTTAGAAAAAGAGGTGAGCAAAATGAAACTTAAGTTGTTTGTGACAATCATGATGTCGATCGTACTGTTTATTCTACCAATGGTGTCCTTCGCAGAAAATGATAATTCTCAGACTGTCCAGAAACCAAGTGTTGCCTTGACGCAAGAAGAATACAATGTACTAAAAGATAAAAATCAATTGCCAACTGATGTGAATATTGAAATTGTTGAAATAGACCCCATGGAGGAGGCAAAAAAGATACCAAAGGGTGCAGAATTAGTTGAAGATCCCAAAAAAACCGACTTTGGGAAAAAGCTAATCAAACAATTTGGAGAAGATTTAAAAAAAGAAGTCAAATTACAGGACAACAAAAAAATAGTGATCCAAGTAGAGGATTTAAAATATTGGAAGTATAACGATGAGTATACGAAAAGAAAAAATGCAACTTCCTTCACGAAAAAAATAAACAATATATTACTACCCGAAGCATGTGCTATCTGTAATAATCCTACTGGCGGGGGAACGACAACTATCAGCTCTAACTATTTTGCTGGCTCCGTTTTAGAGGCGAAAGTATATTTAACATTTACAATTGATGAGTATTCAGATGGTTGGTTTAGATATGTCCATCACCCAGTAGAAAGTACTGCGAAATGGTGGAGAACGAATACCGAATACACAGTGAAAAATGCAGAATTTCAATTCTATCTTGTTGCAAATGAGCTATGTAGTAATGATCGTGGAGAATATGAATCCTATAGTACGGTGTTTACTCCGAGTTGGAAAGATAGCAGTAATACCTACACATATAAATTTAATGGTAACTATACGGATTGGGATGCTCTATATAGTGAGGGTGGTCCCTATAATAGACATATGATCACAAGTGAACTTTTCCGCCGTGGATCTCAGGTAGAGGATCATTTTGAGGTAAGGTACAGTAACTATAACTAATGCCGCCTTTTGGCTACCCAACAGCTAAGATTTCCACCGTCCACGCGGCTGCTCCTTTCCATGGTGTGATTCTGATCGGGCTGTTTGCCAAACCGATCCCAGAAGGGCTTCCTCTATACTGTACCCTGCTTCCATCTCTGGGGCCCTTCTGTTTTACCGACGTCAAACCTGGCACTTACTACTTGATGGCTACGTCGGTTCCGTGGGGAATGCAGGCCGTCGACATCCTGCTGCCGCACAAAACCTTGCGCACTCGTTCGAAGGAGCCGATCATCGTCGAGCCCTACGCCTCTGTCCCGCCTCGACAGGTGATGCTCTATCCTCCGCGTATCGATGATCCGCCAATCCTGATCTCTCTTCCTTTGCTGATGCATAGATTTCTCAGTCGAGTGATGCAAAGTAGTGTACGTTAGGTGTGACAAAAGGGAATAGTTGGACGGAAGGTGGTTGCGTTAACAAAAAAGGATATTAAGAGCAGACCGGGTGTGTAGGCTTGATTCTTCATTTTCACCGCGAGGATATGTCATATAATATAACACAAAAATAGGATAATTATTATTTTTGCTTGACTACACTTGTCTTTGTGTTAGTATAATTAACATATGAGGTTTCTCTCCACTCCTATCCTGTATTTGCTCCTCTCAGAGAGGGGCCTTTTTTTGTTATCAGAAAGAAAATTTCTTATCGGTGAAAGCATAAGTGACACTAAGGCTTTGCTTGCTCAGAGGCATGGAAAAACCAAGTTTTCTAATATTGATGATGAGAGAGGGATCAGCGGCAGTTGAAAATACCGAACAAATGTTCTATATTAGAGAGGAGACACATAGTAAAACTTGATCACGAAATGAGACGTACGGACGTTCTTGCGTCATCGCAAAGCGATAGGAGGATGCATTGATGTTGCAGATTGAACAGGTCAGGAAAAAAATCGAAAACCTGGGCGAAACAGATGCCAAAAGCTTGTTGATGATCATTTATGCAAGACTTGACACGGCCATAAACGGAACCGGGGGCATCCAAGTTGTTGAGAAGACGATGCATGACTTGTTTGAGATGTATAAACGCCTGCCGGACAAACAGCATCAAGGAAAGCAAAGCTGACGTAACCGGCAGTTGAATCAAACATACGAAAAGAGACCTTCCCGGCTGAAGGTCTCTTTTCATGAAGTACGTTCAACGCCCAAACATGGTGGCTAATCATTGCGGATGACGAGGTATACAATCAATCCTGCAATCGGAAAGATCAGAGTGCCGACGAGGACAATCAGTGCGTACTCCTTGCTGTTCCCGCGACGTCGCGCATCACGGTAGGCCCATATGCTGGTAATGATGTTTAGCAGATACAAGAAAAGGATGATCAAAAGCGGAATTAGGGCAAATCCAAAAGGGACCATAAAATCTATCATCATACACCCTCCTGACTACGGCTCTTTCATTATCATACGTTTAAACCGGGCTAGAGTTTCAATGCAACGTTTTTATTCCGCTTGTTGTATGGCATAGGGTGATTTGTGCCAGGTGAATACGATCAAGATGCTGGAGATGATCACAAAACCGGAGATGGCGAGCAGATAAGCAGTGATCGGTTGATTGAGATAGTAGCCGTAAATCGCTTGCAGCAGCCAGTAGAAAGGATTAAACAAGGCAATCGTGTGCATGATGCCGCCCAAGAGCAGTCCCAGCAGAGGCAGGAGAATGATCACGACCGTGATAACCGGCTTCAACAGAGCGATCGCCTGCGCTTGATTTGTGGCATAGTAAGCCGTACATAGTCCGAGCAGCAGACACAGGGGGACCCCAACGAGCAGCAGGAGGGCGGCATCCCCCACCCGCAGCGGTCCGCCCAAGATGAGCAGACTAAATAGAAACCCTGAGATCGCCAGCAAACTGACGATGGCCATCTTCGCTGCCAGCGGCACGATTTGCGGGACGGGTTGGGTTTTCAGCAGATCGATCGTCTGATACTCTCGTTCCTCGACCAGTTTGAACAAGAGGATGCCGCCAGCCAGAAATGAACTGTACAGGGCAAAAGCGAAAAATGGGACGGCTCTGGTTTGCCTGGCCTCTTCCGTTGCCGGGTGCAGCTTCCCTTGGACTAATGCTTTGGCCTGCTCCACCGCTTCTTTCCCTTCCCGACCGTCGATGACCAATTGTTTGTTCGGCAGTACCCCTATGGCAGTATCGATGTCGCTCACTCTCGCGCGCAGCGATTCAGCCGTAGCTGCAACCTCCACGCTTACTTGTTCCGGAAAGTTCACAACCGGTGCTTGCCCGGCGAGCACGACGATTTTGGGATAAGGTGAATAGGCTGTAGTGAGCGCCAGTGTTGCCCAGGAAAAGAGCAGGGGAAACAAAGCTATCATGACAATAAAGAAGTTGCGGACCGACAGATGCCATTCTTTTCTCAAATACGTGAGAAACAATATGATCCCTCCTCCTCACAACCGATACCCTTGACGGTAGGTGAGATGGTAAAACAAAGTCAGGCAGGTCAAATAGAAAACGACGGCAAACAGGCTGAGCTGCAGTAGTGGCAGCGGCGCCGCGATCCCAAGCGGCGGATCGAGCAGATCATAAAAGGGTTGGATCAGATACTCAAACGGATTAAACGGGATCGGCGGAATGTTCCAGGTTGGCAGGATCATACGCAGTAAAACAGCCAAGGCCAATACATTGACAAAGCTGCCGATCGTCAGAATCGCCGTCTGCTGTTTAAAGAGAGTGGTGATCGCCACGCCGAACCCGATCATCGTAAGCGAGATCAGGATTGTGAGGTGGACAAACCGGAAAACAACCCCGGGGTCATGGAGGCGCAACGCCATCAAACCAAAGGCAAACATGGTTGCGAGCAGAAGCAAGAGTGCGTGTTTGCCGATGAAATACTGAACGATGCTTCTGCTTGTGCGCATCACCTGAATCATCTGTGTTTGCGCATCTTCTGCGATAGGGAGGGCTGTCAACCAGAAAATCATGTCCAGCATAATCGTGACGAGAAAGATGGCGATCCTTCCGTTCCATTGCTCCATCCAATCGGTTTGACCGAAGATGATGGTAAGCAGGTTGAAGGCGGCAACCATTGTCGCGATATATCCAAAGATAAGGGAAGACAAGTTGTTTCTGAGGAGCCGCAGCAGCTCCATCCGCAGCATACTCATTCCGATTCGCCTCCTCGCAAACCACGTCCGACGACCTTGATAAATATTTCCTCCAGTGTTGCCTCTTTGGAGCGGATGCTGCTCCACTTTTGCTCTGTCCAAATCTTGTTTAATCGATCCCAATCGCGGTAACGATCCAAACAAAGTTGTTCGCCTGCCAACTCCACGATGACCTGCTGCTGACCGTATTTCTTGCGGTAATGCTCGGGAGAGTCGATGTCCACGATCCGGCCGTTGTGAAAGAAAGCGATGCGATCGCAAAGGGTTTCCGCTTCATGCATGTCATGGGTCGTCAGAAACATGGTTGTACCCTCTTGGTTCAAGGAAAGCAGGACTTCCCGGACATAGGCGGCGATTTCCGGGTCCATCCCTGACGTCGGCTCATCCAAAAAGAGGATACGTGGTTTGGTCACGATCGCTCTGGCCAGGACCAGTCTGGTCTTCATTCCTTTGGAGTAGTCGGAGACTCGTTTATCCTTTGCGTCGTAGATGTCCATCGTTTTTAGGATCTGCTCGATTTCTGCTCTGCCTATGCCATAGAGCTTGGCATGAAAGTAGAGATTTTCAAAACCGGTCAACGTGGGGTACAGAACATCATTTTCAAAGGCAATGCCGATGTTTCGGAAGAAATGATGGTCCGCCTTGGCCATATCTTGACCCAACAGAAATACGCTTTGGACCGGCGGGACCAAAAGTCGGGTCAGCAGCTTGATGGTTGTAGACTTGCCGGCTCCACTCGGCCCTAGAAACCCGAAAATTTCACCTTCTGTCACGGAAAAACTGAGATGATCGACGGCGTTGGTTTTCCGATCATAGGAAAACGCAAGGTCATTTACCTGAATGGCGTCCATGTAACTGATCACCTTCTTTTATAATTTTTGAAACGTAATATTATATTTGTTTCATTTCGTGAGTATATGGTATACTATGCAAAAGTAAAATGCAATATATAAAACAAAAAGAATCATTTGTTTCAAAAAAGGGGCTGCGTACATGGATGGGTTCCAAGAGCGGACAGAAAAGAAAAAAACCGCTATTCTCATGGCGACGAAGCGATTATTGCGGCAGTATCCTCCCAACAAAGTGAGCATTCGGGACGTTGCAGAGGAGGCGGATGTTTCTGTCGTAACGATCTACAATCATTTCGGGAGCAAAGATCGCTTGATTTTGGAAATCGTGCGACAAGTAGTAGAGGAACAATTAGCATGTTTCGAGACCATTTTGCAGAGTGACGATCCCTTTCCAGAGAAATGGAAAGCGTTGCTTTTCAACAAGACAGAGACCCTAGCCGACTTTCATCCCGAGTTTGCCAACTTTATGATGCTGCAGCCTGACATTCGGGACTATCTGACTGCGGTCCATCAAGTGAGCAGCTCTGGGATGATTCAGCGGTTGATCGAACAAGGACAGAGAGCCGGTTACATCAATCCGGAGCTGAATGTCTCTTTGATCATGAGTGTTTTTGAACTGTTTCGCCAAGATCTTGCCTCGAAAGACAGCCTGCTGTTATCCACTGTCGATCTCTCACAAGATCATGAAAAAATTTTTGATATTTTGTTTTACGGCATTTCTGGAAAACGAAACGATTGAGCATTGGCTGGTCAGCAAAAAAGGCTTCTCCGCGGAGAAGCCTTTCCCTTTACTCATCGAATGAAGCGTTACTGGATAAACCCTGCTTGGTAAGCTTGGGCGCCGCCGAAGGCTGCTTGACCAGCTCTGTTGGCTGCTTGAGCAGCATTGCTGGCGAATCCGCCCTCTTGAGCGATCTGCTGTCTCACCTGCTGCGGGTTGGTACCGGCAAATCCAGGTTGGAACACAGCTTGTGCTCCTCCACCAAAGGCAGCCTGGGAAGCTTGAGCGCCGCCAAAAGCAGCTTGAGGAGCTTGCGCGAAAGCGTTGCTGGCAAATCCGCCTTCGCGAGCGATGTCCTGTCTCACTTGCTGCGGATTGGTACCGGCAAAACCAGGTTGGAACACAGCTTGTGCTCCTCCACCAAAGGCAGCCCGGGAAGCTTGAGCGCCGCCAAAAGCAGCTTGAGGAGCTTGCGCGAAAGCGTTGCTGGCAAATCCGCCTTCGCGAGCGATGTCCTGTCTCACTTGCTGTGGATTGGTACCGGCAAAACCAGGTTGGAACACAGCTTGTGCTCCTCCACCAAAGGCAGCCTGGGAAGCTTGAGCGCCGCCAAAAGCAGCTTGAGGAGCTTGCGCGAAAGCGTTGCTGGCAAATCCGCCTTCACGAGCGATGTCCTGTCTCACTTGCTGCGGATTGGTACCGGCAAAACCAGGTTGGAACACAGCTTGTGCTCCTCCACCAAAGGCAGCCTGGGAAGCTTGAGCGCCGCCAAAAGCAGCTTGAGGAGCTTGCGCGAAAGCGTTGCTGGCAAATCCGCCTTCACGAGCGATGTCCTGTCTCACTTGCTGCGGATTGGTACCGGCAAAACCAGGTTGGAACACAGCTTGTGCTCCTCCACCAAAGGCAGCCTGGGAAGCTTGAGCGCCGCCAAAAGCAGCTTGAGGAGCTTGCGCGAAAGCGTTGCTGGCAAATCCGCCTTCACGAGCGATGTCCTGTCTCACTTGCTGCGGATTGGTACCGGCAAAACCAGGTTGGAACACAGCTTGTGCTCCTCCACCAAAGGCAGCCTGGGAAGCTTGCGCCCCGCCAAAAGCGGCTTGAGGAGCTTGCGCGAAAGCGTTGCTGGCAAAGCCACCTTCTTGTGCGATGTCCTGTCTTACCTGTTGCGGGTTGGTACCGGCAAACCCAGGTTGAAATACGGCCTGAACTCCATTTGCTTGCTGATAGTTTGCAGACATTTTCCTCACCTCCTACCGATTAAAATGGTCATTCCGCGATTCCCCTATACATCGCTTTTCATATTTTTTTCCGCTGTTTAGGGTAGTGAGCCGTATAGCAGACGCAAAACAAATTTTCGCAAAATAGGCGGTTATCCATTACCTAACATGGGTTCTTATCATAGGCTACATTGTGTCTGGTCAAAAACCCAATGGTTAGGAGGTTTCAAGTTTTGCACTCCCAAATCAGGATCTACTACCCTTATGTCAGTCCGTTTGATCCTTGCCCGCCGATGCGAGTCAAAACGTATGTCGTTCCGCCTCAGCTGTTCCTTGGCTTCCAACCGGAGAATCTGGCCCAGTATTCTCCACATAAAGCATTGAGACGTGGAGTGTTATGGCCAGCCCTGTACAGTCCTTATGAAGGTCGAGGAGATCAAGAAGGATTGGAGGATTGCTATGAGTGATACGCGACAGGTTGACGAGAGGTATTATGAATTGCTGCACCAACTGCAGGCGCTTGATTTTGCCTTGGTAGAGCTCAATCTGTACCTCGACACCCACAATAAGGATGCGGATGCACTCCACCAGTACAACCAACTGGTGAAGCAGCGATGGCAGTTGGCCCATGAGTACGAGTCACGGTATGGTCCTCTGATGCACTTTGGACACAGCTACTCTGGATACCCCTGGCAGTGGGATGATCTACCCTGGCCATGGCAGGTTTAGTACAGGAGGATAATTATGTGGATCTATGAGAAAAAACTGCAATACCCGGTTCGCGTCAGCAAGTGTGATCCTCAAATGGCTAAATTTTTGATGGAGCAGTATGGAGGAGCCGACGGAGAGTTGGCAGCAGCCCTGCGCTATCTGAATCAACGATACACCATCCCCAACAAAGTGATTGGCCTTCTTACTGATATCGGAACAGAGGAGTTTGCCCACTTGGAGATGATTGCGACCATGGTCTACAAGCTAACCAAAGACGCAACCCCCGAGCAATTGGAGGCCGCCGGCTTAGGAGCACACTATGCCAACCACGACAAGGCACTCTTTTACAATAACGCAGCAGGTGTACCTTGGACGGCAACCTACATTCAAGCAAAAGGAGATCCAATCGCTGACCTGTATGAAGACATCGCTGCTGAAGAGAAAGCTCGTGCAACCTATCAATGGCTGATCGATATGACAGATGATCCTGATTTGAAAGACGGTCTCCGTTTCCTGCGAGAGAGAGAAGTTGTCCATTCACTACGGTTTCGGGAAGCTGTTGAGATCCTCAAGGAAGAACAGGACAGGAAAAAAGTATTCTAGGTCTGTGTCGATGAGATGATGGATCACATGGGATTGCATGCAACAGAGGCAAGATGAACATACTATGTCTGAACTGACCACAAGCGTGATCACAAGAGCTTTCACAGCGGAAAATAAACGTACGGAGGAGAATATGCGTCAGACCAACGTCGATCAACGAGCAGCAGAACGGATTGCAAGCGAGTCGTATGATCCATCCGACAACCAAAGCAAGAATCCCGTATCTCGTGGTCTTGCCACCACACATGAGCAGGTAGCTGACGATTACATGGAGGGGACAAACGACGGACATATTGATCAGTATGCCGGGGAGGATAACGTGGAGATTCCTCGAAAAGGGTATCAAGGCATGTTTAAGTCATAACAGGGGTCCTGTATGCTCCACGTTGATGGTGCACCTCCCGTTTCTCGATCGGGGGATTTTAAGTTGCGAAAACAACGGTGCCATAAGAGGCAGCCAGCTTCTAAAAGAAGTGTGGCTGTTTTTTGTGTATGCAGGAGTGACAAAAAAGCCACTCTCTCCCAAGTGTGATCTGTGTGGGGGAGAGTGGTCATGCTTTTAAAAGTCCTCTGGAGGACTGATAATCGGCTGCAGACGATAAGGAGCCGCATCTGGTTCTTGCTCCTGGACGGTTCGGAACGCTTCGTCGAGGAAAAACATCTGGCTGTCCAGCGGTGCCGCATCACTGGACGCGGCTCTCCTGTAGGTACCGTCGGACTGCAGGATGCTAGCCTTGACGTTGTCTTGCAGCATGATATCGAGGATGGTCATCAACCGGTCTTTTAAGTTGTTTTGCAGGACGGGAAAGAGAATCTCCACCCGCGCAATCATGTTTCGCGTCATCCAGTCGGCGCTGGAGAGATAAATTTTTTCCTCCCCGCCATGGAGAAAGTAGTAAATCCTGCTGTGTTCGAGAAAACGTCCCACAATGCTGATGACCCGGATGTTTTCGCTAACACCTGTGATGCCAGGACGTAGACAGCAGATTCCACGAATGATCAGGTCAATCTCGACCCCAGCACATGAAGCTTGATACAAGGCCTCGATAATCTGCTTGTCCGTCAGCGAGTTCATCTTGGCAATGATGCGGGCTGGTTTACCCGCTCGACTGTTGATGATCTCTGTTTCGATCAGGTTGAGAAATGTCTTGCGCAGTTCCACCGGAGCCGTAGCGATCGCCTTCCAGGCCGGAGGACGGGAATAGCCGGACAGGTGGTTGAAGAAATGGCTCGCATCGATCCCAAAATCTTCTCTCGCTGTCAACATCCCAATGTCTGTGTAGATTCGAGCAGTCGTATCGTTGTAGTTGCCTGTGCCCAAGTGAACATAGCGGCGAATGCCGTCGCCTTCCGAACGGACGATCAAGGTAATCTTGCTGTGTGTTTTTAACCCAACCAGCCCGTAGATGACGTGACAGCCGGCCTGCTCCAGTTTCTTGGCCCAGACAATATTGTTCTCTTCGTCAAAGCGGGCCTTTAGCTCCAGCAGCACCGTCACCTGTTTTCCATTATCGGCCGCCCGCAAAAGAGCGTTGACGACAGGGGAATCGCCGCTCACCCGGTACAATGTCTGCTTGATGGCCAGCACTTTTGGATCTTCCGCCGCCTCCCGGACAAAATCGATAACCGGATCAAATGATTCGTACGGGTGGTGGAGCAGGATATCGCTTTTTTTCACCGCATCAAAGATGTTTTTCACACCCAGCAGATCTTTCGGCGTCTGGGGAACATGCTGCTCAAAACGCAGGTGTTCATACCCGGGCAGAGTGGAAAACTTGAAGAAAAAAGTGGGATCAAGCGGACCGTCGATCCGGTACACCTCCCAATCCTCCAACTCCAGCCAGTCTTGCAGTGTGTTGGTCAAAAAATCGCTCATGGCTGCGTCTACGGCAAAGCAGACCGGTTCTCCCATTCGCCGCTTTTTCAGCTCTTGTTCAATCGCTTCCAGCAGGTCTTCTGTTTCGTCCTCATCAATGGTTAAGTCTGCGTTGCGGGTGATGCGAAACGGACTCGATTCCAGGATGCTGTACCCTTCAAACAGACGTTCCATATGCTTGCGTATCACGTCTTCCAGCAAGATAAAGTGAGACTCGCCTTCAGGAGACGGAAGCGGCAGGAAGCGAGGGACGACGGCAGGCACCTGAACGACCGCAAACAACGGGTCTTCATCTTCCTCGTTATCTAGCAGGACTGCCAGATTCAAGCTTTTATTCAGCAGCATCGGAAATGGACGGCTAGCATCGACGGCCATCGGAGTTAGTACAGGATAGAGGTGGTAATCGAAGAAATCCGTGACAAAAGCGGCCTGCTCTGCATTCAATTGATCTGCGGTCAAAAAACGAATCCCTACTCGTTCCAGTTCGGGATAAATCTCATCCCGCAGTATCTCGTACATCCTGTTGGTTACGGCATGCGTCTGCTCCCAGACCGCAGCCAGCTGTTCTTTTGGCGTCATCCCTGATTTGTTGTCAGGCCCCTCAAACCCTGCTTTGACCTGATCTTTCAGCCCGGCTACCCGAACCATGAAGAATTCATCAAAGTTGCTGTTGACGATTGCGACAAACTTTAGTCGCTCCAGCAGCGGGTTGTCAGGATTGGCCGCTTCCTCTAACACGCGCTCATTAAAAGCAACCCAACTTAACTCCCGATTGATATAGTATTGCGGAAGACTGAAATCATTCATTCTGACTCAACCTTTTCCTTGTAAAGTGGAATGTCGTTCAAATATGCAACAGTATACCAATCTATTATTAAGCTTGTGTTAATCTTTGGCAGGATTCTGTATCGCCAAATAGGTAACAGGACGCTTCAGTAGTTTTGACATTTTGACCAGCACTTCTTGCAGCAGCGAATACTCAATAAGCTCCTTTTTCGTTCCCACACATTCCAGTACCAGGTTTTCCCCGTTCATGCGCAGGAGAACGTTTTGAATCTGTTGTGTCATCGATCGATCCAATGCACGGGCCAGCAGGATAATATATCCTAGCAGCTCGATCATCTTTTTGTCGGACTTGTCCACAATGTCCGAATGGCGGCTAAGCTGGGCTTGCAGTTGTTTGCTGTTCTTGTAGGACGAAATCATCGCGATCAGCAGGCGCTCCCGGTGGCTGAATCCTGGCAAGAGTACGTGTGACAGCAAATAAAACGTATGTTGCGAAGACTCGTATACATTGATCGATCGACCGATATCGTGCAGAAGGGCAGCCGCCTCCAGCCAGTCTTTCTCTTCTGACCCCAGATCAATCAGATTTAGTTGGTTCAGATGGTCAAACAGGCTGGATGCCAGATGACGAACGTGAAAAGCATGCAATCGGTTCATCTGGTAGCGCGTCATAAACTGCTCGATACTGGTCTGTCGGACGGTCCGTGCTGCCGGAACATGTTCATTGTGCCCCGCTTTTTCATGCAACAATCCGTCGCGCAGTCCCTTGTTGCTGATCAACAACCGCGTACCAGCAGCACTCTTCAACAGCTGCTCAAAAACAATGATGCCTGGGATGATCACATCGGCCCGATCCTTTGACAATCCGGGGAGCTGTTTCCGCTGCTCCAGCGGCAGGCTGCCGGTCAACTCCAACATCTCGTCAACTTGCGCGGCGGACATTGTGTAATGATGCAAGCTGGCCATCGAGTAATGGATCTGACGCTGATGAATCTTGGCCAGATTCCTAGCGGTTCCACCGATGGCGACGACCGGGCAGCGTTTACTCCATATCCATGGACAGGCAGCCAACTGCTCGGCCACATATGCCCTCAACTGCTCCAGCTCTTCTGATGTAGGAGGATCGTGCTGCAGGAACTGCTTGCTTAGCGTGACCACCCCAAACGGCAAACTGATACATTCTTGCAGCCGCCGGTCAGTAAAATAGGTGATCTCGGTACTGCCGCCTCCGATGTCGATGGTAATCCCTTCCTCCAGGTTCATACTGCTTGCAACCGCGAGGAAACCGTAGCGGGCTTCTTGTTCCCCGCTTAACAGACGGATGCTGATACCGGTCTCGTGTTCAATCTCTTTCAAAAGTGTTAATCCATTGCGGGCCTGTCTGACGGCGGCTGTGGCTACTCCCACAACATGCTTCACCTGCCGGGCTTCCAGCAGTGATCGAAACTGACGCATCACAGACAGGGTTTGATCGATCCCTTCTTTGGCCAGGTACCCATCGTGCAGGTAATTGCTCAGACGCAGAGTACGCTTCATATTGTCGATCTCATACAACAACCCTTGGTTATCCTGATGATATACCACCAGCCTGGCCGTATTGGAACCCAGGTCAATCATTCCGATGTAGCTCTCCATGCCTATCCCTACTTTGTTTCTAGATCGAAAAGGAAAAACGGTGACTGTACCAGTATGTCCTGATAGCTTTCTTACCAGCATACCCGACAGTTCTGCCGATGAAAAGAGGGGAGAGGGGGAATCCACGGTGGGAAAAAGCAACACCGACCACGTTAGGGTCGGTGTTCTGGAGATCGTCTGATTACGCAAAGGTTCGACTGGTCGGCCATGAGCCTTGCAGCTTGCGAAGCTGAATGATTTGACCAGTGTGATACGCATCATGCAATAAAATACTGGTCATCAAGATTCCCATTGGTGTTTGCGGTATAGGTTGGTCAAAACTGTTATCATCCATTCCCGCCAAAGTCTCGCGAATCTGTTGATGCACGTCTTGCAAGCGGTTAAGCGTCTCCTGCCAGCTCTGTTCGGCGTCGGCTGCTGCCCCAGCGGAAAACGTCTCATCGTTGTTTGCTGCCGTGGATGTCGGTTCGCTTCCTCTTAGTCGCTGGAGCACACGTTCTTTATAAAATAGCAGATGATTCACCGTCTCCCCGATCGTGTTGACGGCTGCTCCGGGTGGTCGCCAACTGGCCTGTTCCGCTGTCACGCCTGCCAGAGCAGGAACCAACGGCGGGTACCAGTCCTCCTTGTCGTATGTAATCTCCAGTTGATGCAGCAGCAATTCCATCCGATTCATGGCAATGCCTCCTTATCTCTTTGTTACCCACCGGTTGGCAGGAGAGTTATAATAGCAGTAACACAAATGTTTTGAGTAACGATCTAAATCGTATATAGTGGTTACAAAAAAAGAATATCATCTCTCGTGGTAATGGTCAACGGCATTTTAGGAGGTTACATCGTGGAGTGGTTATGTCTCGATTTTCTCAATAGTGAGTGGCGCGACTGGCGGGGCTCGGGCCGCCAGGAAGATCGGCTGGACCAGCTTGGCTGGCTTACACAGTTTCTGGGGAAGTGGGGATTGGAAGCACCACTGCCGCCAGATCCCGAGATGCGGAGCCGTCTGGGTGAACTGCGGCAGAGGATGCTCGGCATGGTGGAAGCGATCGTCGAGGGGGGGCCTGTTGAGGATGCGGATCTGGAGGCAATCAATCTGCTGCTGGAGCAGGTGCCGACCTACTCTCGGCTGATCCGCAGCGGTGAAGCGTATTCCCAAGAACAGGTTGCGTTAGCCCGGGGGTGGCCTCTTGTGATGGGGCGGATCGCTGCTTCCTTTGCCGATATGCTGGCGGGAGAAGATCTTCGCCGATTGAAGATCTGTGCAAACGAGGACTGCCGTTGGGTGTTTTTTGATCAGAGCCGGAATCGCACAGCTAGATGGTGTGATGACCGGATGTGCGGCAACTTGATGAAAGTACGCCGGTTTCGGGAGCGGCAGAAGGCGAAGGGGACGAAGGATGGTTAACCAAGCCGGGCAATCGCCGAGTGCAGAATAACAGACAGAGGCGCGCGGGGGAGAACAATCCTTTTCCTGCGGTCGCTCAAGGCCACCCTTCAAGGCAAGGAAGCGGGACTATTCGCTGAAAAGGCGGCTGCCTATTCCGGTCAGCCGCCTATAAAGGATATGTTCGGTGCTCAAGCTCCACAAAGGTACGTTAAGCCATGGTTGAACATTGTTGCGTATATCGAGGATTTATTTTTTTTCTATTACAGCAAAGTAATTTTCTTCATGATCTGCAAAGTTAAATACCCTGCCGGAAGGCATTTGTACAATTTCTCCGACTTTGACATTTTTATTGGATAAGTCGCTATGTAGTTCGTCGAGATGCTCCGTAAAAAACAGTAAAGAAGGCGTACCAAGATGTAACTCAGGTTGCATCTTAGCAACCAATTCCTTATTGTGCAGAACGATGCTTGTCTCTGCGCCCTGTCTAGGAGCGATTTCAATCCATCTCATTCCTTGACCGTTGTTTTCATCAGAAATGACAGAAAATCCTACTTTTTCTGTCCAAAATGTTACAGCCTCATCTTGGTTACTTACATATAACATGATTTGACCGACTTTGCTGATCATAGACTTTTACACTCCTTCGATAGGTGTTTCTCTATATTATAACAAGTGAAATCCGTAATGATTTCTTTTCAATTGCGCATTTTCGGACATTCAAAGCTTTTTTTGTGCAACGGAGAAAGGGTCTGTCTTCCTACGTAGGTAATGAAGAGCCCTTGCATGGGATCATGTACCCTACAAACAAAGCAGCAATTCCTGCAGAGAGTGAATGACAATCTTCGGAGTCCATTCCGGCGAAAGTGCGGTGAACTCGTTCCTCCTGTTTTCTGCGGCCCACTTTTGCTCACAGGCCGCGATCACCGTTGGATGGCTGGCGCGGGTCTGTGGTGCCAACGAGACAGCCTCCTTCGGCAATCTGCGGTAAATCCAGACAGACAGCGTATCGACCCGATTGGCCAACTGAACATCGTGGTCCAGGCGATCACCGATATGGGCCACGATCTCTCCCTCTAACTGCAACGGCCGCAGGATCTCCGTTTCCGGTTTGGCGCAGCCCACCATTTCCGGTGTAATGATTCGTTCAAACTGTTCCGCCAATCCTAACGCTTCCATCACGGGGAACTGGTATTTGCGGAATCCGTTGGTTACCGCTGCCAGCGAGTAGCCGCGCTCCCGAAGCTGTTCCAACACATGAATCACTGTTTCTTCCAGCAGATAGCTATACGGATGCACAGCATATGCTGTAACCAGTGCCGCGATGTCAATCTCTACGGACAGACCGAGACGCCTGAACAATTGTCGGACGATGTCATCCCAGTCGTAAGCGGCCACCCATTGACGGGCGGCGAACCGCCGCTCATGCTCCGCTACCAGCGCCGCTGTGGTGTCATACGGTCGACCGAGGTGCTTGGCAGCGATGGCTGCTACTTCCGGAAATACCGCTTTGCCAAACGGATTCTGCATCAGGGTACCGTCCAGGTCAAAGCTGATCCACTTTTTCATCACTTCACCGCCCCTGAGGTTAATCCCTCAATAAACTGCTTGGAAGCAAACAAAAACGCGATAATCATCGGCAGCGAAGAGATGGCCAGACTGGCAAACAACAGGTTCCACTCCGTATCGTACTCGCCAAAGAAGGTAAGCACGCCAAGCGGGATCGTGCTCAACTCGGTACTCTTCAGGAAAATCAGCGGGTAGAAGAAATCGTTCCACACGCCGATCAGGTTGACGATCCCCACGGTAGCCAGCGCCGGTTTCATCAGCGGCAGGATAATCTTGTAGTACACCTGAAACCCGTTGCAGCCGTCGATTCGCGCCGACAGGTCGAGATCTTTCGGCAGCGTGCGGAAAAAGCCGTAAAAGACGAAAACAGCAAACGGAATGTTCCCGGCCACATAGATGATCACGAGCGAATGAAGCGTATCCAGCAAGTTCAGTTTTAACATTAACATGTACAGCGGCAAGATAGCCAGCTTCATCGGCAGCATCAGTCCCAGCATGAAAAAGAACAGAATAAACATGTTCCACCGGAAGCTGTAGCGCGACAGATAAAAGGCGGCCAGTGAAGAGACGAACAGGATCAGGAAGACAGACATGGCGCTTACGTAGATGCTGTTCCAGACGTATTGTTTAAAGTTCACCTCGTCCCAGACCTGAAAGTAGTTGTCTAGTGAGATTTGGCTGGGCAGCCCCAGCGGCGAAGTCAAAATCTCCATATTGGTTTTGAACGAAGAGGCAATCATCAAAAAGATCGGGTACAGGGCCAGAAAGGCAAAGAGACCTAGCACCAGATACTTCAGCCATTGTCCGGCTCGCATAGTCATGTACGATCCCACCTTATTGTTCGAATTCCTTGCGTTTGAAGAAGAAGAGCATGGCTGCGGTGGCACTGGCGATGATCAGGACCAGGACAATGGCCAGTGCCGAGCCAAGACCGATCGACTCGCCTCCCTCTACGGTTCCGAAAGCCAGCCGGTAAAAATAGGTGGCCAGCACATCGGTAGAGTAGTAAGGCCCTGCTGCTGAGCCCTGCATCGCAAAGATCAACTCAAACGTCTCAAAGGAACCGATAAAGGTGAGGATGGTCATCACCATGATCGACGGCATCGCCATCGGGATTGTAATGCGAAACAGCATGCGCAGGCCGGAGGCGCCATCGATCTTCGCCGCTTCGTATATCTCGGACGGGATGGCCTGCAATCCCGCCAAAAAGATCAGTACGGCAAAGCCCAATCCGTACCAACTGTTGACCAGAATGATTGTGTACAAGGCTGTATCCGGGCTGCCCAACCACGGTCGCGTCAGCGACTCCAGCCCGATGAAGCTGAGGAACGTATTTAATGCACCGTAGGTAGGATTGAGAATCAAGCTGAACAGGAAGCCAACCACGATCACAGACAACAGCTTCGGCAGGAAAATCACTGTTTTGAAAAACTCTTTGCCGCGAATCTTGCTGTTGATTAACAACGCCAGCAAAAAGGCAATCACCATCTTGGACACGACTGTGCCGATAAAAAAGATTACGTTGTGACCGAATGCATTGGCGAACATCTCCTGAAACGGTGATTCTGTAAACAGCCGCACAAAATTCTCCAGACCAACAAACTGATCGCGCTGCATGCCGTCCCAAGAGTAAAAACTGTTCAGGAAAGCCGTAAAGATCGGATACACCTGAAAACCGACGTAGAAAATCATCGCTGGCAGTAAAAAGAGATGAACCAGATGCTTTTTGTAACCGCGCTTTCTTGCGGCGGGTCGGGTCATTTTTACTTCGGTTCCTTTTTCCAAGGTTGTCATGACGAAAATCTCCTATCTGAACTGTGCTAAGTCATACGGACAGAAACATTCAACATGAAAGAACGATCGGAATAAGCGGGAAAAACAGGATACAGCCAAGAGATCACTCACTTGACTGTATGTTTGTCATCCCATTCTATTTTTGTGGAGTAAACCACTTGTCAGCTGATTTTTGTGCTTCGTCTGCCACCTGCTCGACAGTGAGCTGATCGATGTACATACCCTGCAGAGCGTTTTCAAACGTAGTTTTGGTAGTTGGGGTTCCATCGCCAAAATGGACCAGCATCAGATAAGGAGTATTGCTTTTTTCGGTCAGCTCCGTCATCTTTTTGACCAGCGGGTGTTTCGGTACAACACCGCTGATCGCACTGACGCGGTTTAGTTCGTCACTGTACATCTGCCCGAATTCTTTGGAGGCGAGGAACTCCATGAACTTCTTGGCTTCTTCCTGATGTTTGGAGGATTTTACCACGCCGAACGAACCGTCAACCCATGTCGTCATCGGCGTAGTACCGCCTTTTTCAGCGGCAAATGTCGGAATGACGTCCAAGGGCAGGTCTGGATTGTTTTTCTCAAATGTCTGCAAACGGTGGCTGCCGTTAATGTACATGGCCGCTTTGCCAGTCAGGAACAACGCTTGGGCATCTTTATCATCAATGCCGATGAAATCTTTGGGGAAGAAGGACTCCATATCGGCCATCCGCTGGATGGATTGGATAAAGGCAGGATCTTTCAGATTGACTTCCCCTTTGAGTGCTTTTTCGACAAAATCGTTGCCGCCGTAAGCGGTTGTGCCGATCACGCTATGGGTCATCGACAGCAGGTAGGCGGCTTTGCCGGACTGAGCGACGGGAACTATCCCTTTGCTCTGCAGCTGCTTGGAGACGTCGAGGAACTCGTCCCAGGTCTGTGGTACTTGTACATTGTTCTCTTCAAACACCTGTTTGTTATAGAAGATCACGCCGTTATTGAGAAACAGCGGGACACCGTATACGTTGCCGTCGCTGCCGCGTGCCGCATCCAGGTAAGCTTGTTGAATGTCGCTCACCCCTTTTACATCGTCCAGCGGAACCAGGTAGCCGGCGTCGGCCATTGTTTTGGTCCCTTGATACGGACGAAGCTGTACGATATCGGCCCCGGTGCCCGAGGTGAGCGTATTGGTCAGAATCGTGTTGTACTCTGTGGACTTAAACGGCTTAAACGTAACCTTGATCGTTGGGTTCTCTTTCTCAAACGCTGCGATAAACTTTTCATACGCTTTCTTGTCTTCAGGCCGCCAACTGTACATGATCAGCTCAACCTGTTCTCCTTGCGTATTGCCTACTCCTTCGCCACCGGAGCCACTGCCGCTTTGACCGGATTGCGAACTGCTGCATCCGGACAAAAGCAGAGCTGCGGCAAACATCCCGCAGAGTAGCTGCATTCCCATCTTTTTCATTTCTGTTTCTCCTCCCTGCGATTCGTTGAATGATGAACCTGCGTCCCTTTGAAAAAAGGAATATTTATGTAATTTTATTTCAGATTTATTATAATTTTTATGAAATATTAATTCAAGAAGTTTTTGAAATTTTAAAAAGAGGAGCCCGAGGCGGTTGCCCCGGGCTCTGTTTATGGCTTGACGAAGACGGTCTTGATGGCGGTAAAAAACTCGATTGCGGCTTGGCCTTGCTCGCGTGAATGGGAACTGGACTGTTTCATCCCACCGAACGGCGCCTGCAGTTCGACGCCTGCGCTTTCGGCGTTGACCCGGACCAGACCGGCGTCCATCTTCTGGATAAAGGAGAGCATGCTGCCAATATTCTTGGTAAAGATCGAGGCAGAGAGGCCAAACTGGGAATCGTTGGCGATCTCTAGCGCTTGATCCAGCGTCTCCACTTTGATCAAAGCGAGGACAGGGCCGAAAATCTCTTCTTGCGCGATCGTCATCTGCGGAGAGACGTTTTCAAAGATGGTGGGTTGGACGTAAAAACCGTTTTTCCACTCCCCATCTGTCAGCCGCTGTCCGCCGTAGAGCAGAGTAGCTCCCTCTGAGCGCCCTTTTTCGATGTAGGAGAGGACGGTGTTGAGCTGCTTGTCGCTGGCGCATGGCCCCATCCAGGTTCCCGTTGCCAATCCGTCTCCAATCTGCAGTTCTTTTACCTTAGCCAGCAGTTTTTCCTTAAACGCCTCGTACACTCCACTTTGCACGATCACCCGGCTGGTGGCGGTACACTTCTGGCCGGTGGAGCGGAGTCCGCCGCTGATCGTCGCCTCGACTGCCTGATCCAGGTCGGCATCATTGGTCACAATCACCGGGTTTTTGCCGCCCATCTCCAACTGGTATTTGGCGCCGCGAGCCAGCGCCCCTTGGCCAACTGCCTTGCCCACCTGGTCAGAACCGGTAAATGTGATGGCGGCGATGTCAGGATGCTCAACGATTCCCTGTCCGATCACCGAACCGGCACCCGTGACCATGTTTACAACCCCGGCGGGCAGACCCGCTTCGGCGAAGCATTCGACGATTTTAGCTGCTGTTACAGCTGTCTCCTGTGCAGGTTTAAACACGACGGTGTTGCCGTAAATGATCGCCGGTGCGATTTTCCAAATCGGGATGGCAACCGGGAAGTTCCAGGGCGTGATCACACCGACGACGCCAAGGGGGACCCGGCTGGTAAACATAAGGGCCTCCGCGTCGGTAGAGGGGATCACGTCACCCGTCTTGCGCATGCCTTCGCCCGCATAGTAGCGGAGGATCGCGACGCCGCGGGCGGTTTCTCCTTTTGCTTCAGGCAGCGTTTTACCCATTTCCCTGGTCATCGTTTCAGCGATTTGGGAGAGGTTGCGCTCCAGTACGTCGGCCATCCGATAGAGGTACTCCCCCCTGGCCGGGGCAGACAGTTTGCGCCACTGTCGCTGTGCCTGGCAGGCTGCTTGCACAGCTTGGTTCAGGTCTTCGCGTACAGATTTTTGTACGTACCCGACGATCTCCTGCTTGTTGGCGGGATTGATGCTTGCCTCTGCCTCGCGGCTTGCAGACTCCTTCCATTCGCCATTGATATAGTTGAGATACGTTTTAGCGGTTGTTTCCACACTCATCATCGATTCACCCCTTTATAGAAATAGGACGTGGCGCTCTGATTGCGGCTCTTAGAAGGTTGGACCAACGCGCCAAATGCCAAAGTCAAACTGTTTTAAAATCTCCGCCTTGGTCAGCTTGCCGGAGCACACCTGCTCGATTTCGTCAAAGATACGCTGCCCGACGCTTTCGATCGACTCCTTGCCTTCGATAATCGTGCCTGCGTTGACATCGATATTATCGCCCATCTTTTCATAGATCGTCGTATTGGTGGCGATCTTGATCACGGGTGCAATCGGCGAACCAGTCGGTGTGCCGCGCCCAGTGGTGAAGAGTACGATTTGTGCACCGCCGGCGACCATTCCGGTCAACTGCTCAATGTCATGTCCAGGCGTATCCATCCAGACTAGCCCCTTTTTGCTTGGCATTTGGGCGTAGTCGATCAATTCCTGCAGCGGTCGGGTACCCGCTTTGTTGGCTGCCCCGAGTGATTTTTCCTCAAGCGAACTGATCCCTCCTGCGATATTGCCTGGGCTCGGATTGCCGGTACGGATGTCAACGCCCATCATGATCGAACGGTTTTCCATCGCCTGGATCACCTCGTAGACGCGTTTGGCTACCTTTTCGTCGGCAGCCCGGTTGGCCAACAGGTGCTCCGCCCCAATCAACTCGGTCGTCTCGGCCAAGATGGAGGTGCCACCGCAATCGACGATCATATCGCTGACCACCCCGACCGCCGGATTGGCGGAGAGACCGGAGCAGGCGTCGGAACCGCCGCACTCTGTCCCGACGATCAGTTCGCTGAAACCGCACAACTCCCGCTGTTGGGCCGAAGCATCTTGGACCAGCTTGGCGGCCAGTCTGGCTCCTTGGGCGATGGCCATCAGTGTACCGCCGTGATCTTGAATCGATACGACTTCGACAGGTTTGCCGCTCTTGGCGATCTCGCCGGCAACGCTTCTGGCCTGGTGTGTCTCGCAGCCCAGCCCGAGGACGACCACTCCGTATACATTGGGATTGGTGCCCATCCCGACGTAGGTGCGAAACGTTTGCTCATAGTCAACGCCCACTTGGGCACAGCCATGCTGGTGAATGAACGAAACGGTTCCCTGCACCAGTTCCGTAATCTGCTTAGCCGCTTGTGTGGCGCAGGTGATGGTAGGCAGAATCAGGACGTGATTACGGATGCCGACGCGGCCGTCTGGACGTCGATAACCCCAAAATGTACGCTCAGTTTTCATGGACAGCCCTATCTCCTCTCCCGCGTTTTCCTTCTAGATTGTGGACGTGGACGTGTTCTCCCGGCTGTATGTCCCGCGAGGCTGCGCCGATCACTTCCCCGTACTTGAAAATGTCATCCGCTTGTCGGATCGGCACGACGGCGAACTTGTGTCCAAACGGAATCGTTTCCTTCAGTTCAACCGTGTAGTGGGTATCCTGACAGGTGATGTGGACGACACTGCCTGCCGGGATCTCCATCAGCGCCACCGCCACCTGGTCCTGCGGCTTCATCATAATCGAACGGTATTCCGTACTCATGGAACCACCTCCTGGGCTAGCAGTTTCTAATGCGGCAATGACAGCGGCATACGATTGATAGAGAAGAGACGGCTACGAAAGCGCTGTCATCGTCTTGCGCAAGGCGCGAACGGGATTGCGCAAAATGCCGATCCCTGGAATCTGAATCTCGATCCGGTCGCCGTCTGCCAGGGTAAAGTCGTTAGGAGGAACAATGCTGGTACCGGTCAAGAGAACCGTACCGTCAAAGATTTGATTGTCCTGTATCAAAAACGAAACCAGCTCATCCAGTCGTCGTTTTAATTGACGGGTACTGGCCGAGCCTTCGACCACTTGTTGCTGGTCGCGATAGATGCGGCAGATGATCTCCAGGCTGTAGGGATCGGGTACCGTTTCGGCCAAGCGGATGGCGGGGCCGATCGAGCAGGAGTCTTTCCAGATTTTTGCCTGTGGCAAATAGAGCGGGTTTTCTCCTTCGATATCGCGGCAGCTCATGTCATTGCCGATCGTGTAGCCAACAATCGTCCCGTGCTGATCGAGGACGAGTCCCAGTTCCGGCTCCGGGATCTGCCAGTTGGAATCACTGCGCAGGGAGAGAGGAGCATCGGGCCCCACTGTCCTGGCCGACGTCGACTTGAAAAAAATCTCTGGCCGCCAGGCATCGTACACCTTGTCGTAAAATGTGGTCACATCCAGCTTCCCGGCAGTTGCCTCGTAATTCCTCGCTTCCTTGCTCTTCTCGTAGGTGACGCCGCATGCCCAGATCTCTGGAGCCACGATCGGCACCAACAATCGCAGCTGCTCCAGAGATTGCGCTAACGGCTCCACATCGCTGATCATCCGCTTTACCAATGTAAGCGGAGTGGTCTTGAGCCGGTCAGCCTCTCGGATCAGCTCCATAAACTCCTGATACGGCAGGGGATATACCTGTCCGTCATCTGTAAGTGCGGCACATCTCGGTTTCTCATCTGAATCAACAAATCGAATGACGCGCATCGCCAGCCTCCTTCATACATGTTTTTGCAGTTTATCCCACAGCGGTGGAGAAGCGGCAGCTAGTCCCGTGACGATGGCCGCCGATCTGTTTCCGCTATTGGACGACGTTTCTTGCAATTGTTTTACATTATAAAACTTAGTATTACTATTACGACATTCGGATGGATAATCTTACTATAGTATACAGATCAAGAAATGATCAACGATTTTTTTAATAAAAACTGTTCAGAAAATTTGCTGTTGTCTAGGTTTATGCCCGCGTGTTATAGTGGGTTTACCTAATATGTAAAACTTGGTTTATTATACTAAACCACTCCGTATGATCTATTCCATTCAGCAGCAAGAAACCGGAAAGGCGTTGGTGTGTTCATGCAAAAAAAGTATTGGGTGCCGGCGGTTGAGCGGGCAGATGCGATTCTCCACCTTTTGGCCGCAGAACCTTCCCAACTCCGATTGATGGATTTGTCCAACCGTCTGGGGATACACAAGAGCTCGATGTTTTCGCTTCTTCACACCATGGAAACGCTGGGGTGGATCGTAAAGGAAAAAGGGGATACCTATTCGCTGGGACCGTCTCTTGGCGCGTTAAGCGCTTCGTATTTCAGACAGTTTAGTATTTTGGAGTCTTTTTATTTGGAAGCGGTCTCTTCTGTAAAACGCGTCGATGAGACGGTGCAGTTATCAATCCTGGATGGGCGAGACATCATCTATCTGGCCAAACGGGAATGCGCCGGTCCGGTACGAGTGGTGACCGATCCCGGTATGCGCTACCCTGCCTATGCGACTGCGATGGGCAAAGTACAGTTGTCGCAGTTCAGCTATGACCAGCTAAAAACGCTTTATCCTGAGCCGAAGCTGGAGGCGAAAACCCCTTTTACCGTAAAAGATGTGGATCAATTGTGGCAGCAGCTGGAGCAGATTCGGGGACAAGGATACGGGAGCGAACAGCAGGAAGCGACGCCAGGGTTTTACTGTGTCGCCGCGCCGATTTTTAATCACGAAAACCGCATCATCGCTGCCGTCAGTTTCACGATGCTGGAGAACAGATGGCTGGAAAAATCGGAACTAGCCACGACGGAGATCATCGATCTGGCCAGACGGCTCTCCACTCATGCGGGACACACAAGATAAGTGGTGCAGTAAGGAAAAGAGGGGGAGGCAGATGAGATTAAAGGGGAAAGTTGCCTTGATTACCGGGGCGGGCTCGGGCATCGGCAGAAGCACCGCCCTCCTGTTCGCCAGCCAAGGGGCGAAAGTGATCGTCAACGATATCTCCGATGCACAAGGTAGCGACACCGTCGCGGAGATTGTACGGCAGGGAGGGGAGGGGCTCTTTCTCAAGGGGGATGTCACAAAGGCGGAAGAAGTGGAGGCGATTGCGAGACGAGCGATTGAGCGATACCGGCAGATTGACGTCTTGTTCAATAACGCTGGCATCTCCGGAGTAGGCGCCGTCCATGAAACGGCGGAAGACCTCTGGGATCGGGTAGTCAATGTGAACATCAAGGGGGTCTTTCTGGTCAGCAAAGCCGTCCTGCCCCACATGATGGCACGCCGAACAGGAAGCATCATCAACATGTCCTCCTGTATCGCTGAGATCGGCTTGCAGCGCAGAGCGGTCTACTCGGCCAGCAAGGGAGCCGTTCTGGCCCTGACCAAGTCGATGCAGGTGGATTACGCCACCTACAACATCAGAGTCAATGCGCTGTTGCCGGGGACGATTCTCACCCCGTTTGTCGAGGAATATCTGCGAAAGTCCTACGATAATCCAGAGGAAGCGATGGAGAGCCTGAAGCAGCGCCAACTGAGCGGTGATCTGGGACGCCCGGAAGACGTAGCGCAAGCAGCGCTTTACCTCGCTTCCGATGAGTCGAGATTTATGATGGGCTCACCGCTGTACATTGATGGCGGCGCGACGTTTGGAAAGATGGCATGAAGGAGCCGGTCACATCCAGCGACCGGCTCTGATTCCTTCATCAGTTTCAGCATAAGCCAGGCTTACATAGCGAATCGGAGGGGTTCTACAATGAAAATCGTAACATTTCACACAGGATCTGATTGGCAGTTAGGAGTAAAAACAGAGCGAGGGGTCTTATCCACTGCAAACACAACAGTGGGGGACACTGACCATCCCAAGTTGCCGCAGACTGTCCGCCAGTATCTTGACGGAGGAGAAGCTGCCCACCGCCAGTTGGCCAACTACATCCAGGCCGCCGAGAAGACCGGCGAAGATGAACTGTTTCTGCAGGAAGCGAGTCTGCATTTTGGACCTTGTGTCCCTGATCCAGGCAAAATCATCTGTGTCGGCTTAAACTACCGAAAGCATGCGGAAGAATCCAACATGCCCGTTCCCCCATACCCGGTGCTGTTCAACAAATATATCAACACACTGGCGGGACACGGAGAGGAGATTTTCCTGCCGCCTGATGCAAAACAGGTCGATTACGAAGCGGAGCTGGCGATCGTGATCGGCAGACAGGCAAAGCGGGTGGCGCGAGAAGCTGCCCTGAACTATGTGGCAGGATACTGCAATGCCAATGATTTGTCGGCCCGCGACTTGCAGTTCCGCACCAACCAGTGGCTGCTTGGCAAGTGCTGTGACGGGTTTAGTCCCATCGGTCCCTACCTGGTGACCGCAGACGAAGTGGGAGATCCCAACCAGCTTGAAATCAAGACGTTCGTAAATGGCGAGCTGAGACAGCACTCCCATACTTCGGATATGATCTTCCACTGCGATCAGATCGTCAGCTATCTCTCTCATTACATGACGCTTGAACCAGGGGATGTCATCCTGACCGGAACACCAGAAGGCGTCATCATGGGATACCCAAAAGAGAAACAGGTCTGGCTCAAAGACGGAGATGAAGTGACAATTGAGATTGAAAAGCTGGGGAAGCTGACCAATCGGATGAGAGAAGAGCGGCTGTAGACATAGCCGACCTCCAAGAAAACAGACTTGTTCAAAAAGCCAATGCGAAGCGGACGAGAAAGTGTCGCTGCGTCGTTTTTTAAGATGCGGCGGCAAGACCCCCGCTTCGTATTGGCATATGTATTTCTTCATTAATATAAGAAACAACACGAATAGGTGCAGGAGAAAAGGGAAAGGGCTGTTGGAAGAGATGCACAATGATATTAAAATCTTGGTAAATAAGGTATGATATAAGAGAAAGAATGAAAACGAAAGAAAATTCTATCAAAAAAGCAATGGAACGATTGACGGGAGAGTAATGTGTATAGTATTGTGTATACATAAAGCACATTCAAATCATAAAAGGTGTTAAACAATGCCGAAATATAACTTAAAACCGATTGTAAAAGAAGAGACAACGAAAGAGCGAGCGTACAAGGAAATCAAGAGCGCCATTCTCAATGGCTATATTTCCTATGACGAGATTTTTACGGAAGTGCAGCTCGCAGAATCGCTGAATACGTCTCGAACGCCGATTCGGGAAGCGGTTCAGGATTTGATCAAGGAGGGATTGGTGATCGCCATCCCCCGCAAAGGATTGACGGTCAGAAAGATCACGGAAAATGAGCTGGAGCAGATCTTTATGCTGCGCATCTCCATTGAAAGTGAAGTGATCAAGAAGCTGACCGGCATGATCAGCCAAAAGCAGTTGGAAGAGCTGAAACAGATCTGCCAAGACCAGGAAGAGGCGATGAACAACGACGAAGGAGCCGTGTTTATCAACCTCGATCAGAACTTCCATCTAACTTTAACCCGATTTGCCAGCTATGAACTGGTCGAGCAGGTCTTGCTCAACCTGCATGATCTGAGCACGCTGATTGGGTTGCAGGCGGTAAAGCGGAAAAACCGCATGAATGAAGTCCTGCAGGAACATCTGGCCATCATCGAAGCGATGGAGACACAGGATCCTGAACAGGCTGCCCGCCGCATGATTGAGCATCTCAGACTGACGAACAAGTCGATCAAACTACAGGAAAAAGGAGAGACATCGTAATGAGCAAACCAACCAACGAGCTTTCGCCGCAACTGATTGAAGCACTGCAGGGACAGACCGTCGTTTTCGTCAATGTCATTGAGCCTGAGTCGAAAAAGGTGTACACGTCAGCGCTTTCCTGGGTGTTTGCCACTGACGACAAGACGATCCGCTTTGCGATCGACACTAAGTCGGAAATGGTTGCCATCCTGGAAAAAGACCCGAAAATTACACTCAGCTTTATTGCAGATGAGAGCGCTTACGCTGTCTACGGAAATGCGACGGTCAAAGTACGCAAGACGGAGGACTTGACGCTAAAAATGGCGCTGCTCGAAGTTGCGGTGGAAGAAGTGCGTAACATCATGTTCTATGGTGGGAAAATCGTACAGGAGCCTAGCTTTATCAAGACCTATAATGCCGATTTGGCCAAGAAGCTGGATAACGAAATGAAAGAGGCGCTGTACGCCCTGTAACCGATCAGGGAACAGCAGCGGCCGGCCATCAGCGCCGGTCGCCCGCAAGTGCACGAGGCAGAAAACTGGCATTACTGTGAATTGTCGTTTTTTTTGGCCAGTTTGTGTATACACAATACAATATTCAATATTCCCGGTATCCGGGAAACACCGAGGAAGGGGATTGGCTATGACAAGAACCGGAAAACAGTACTTGGACTCTCTGAAGGACAACAGATGTGTGTACATCGGCGGGGAACGGGTCGAAGATGTGACCACCCATCCCGCTTTTGCCGGTATTGCACAGAGCTTCGCCGGTCTGTACGATTACGCTGCAAACCCTGAGAACGACATGACCTACATTACGGAGGATGGAACGGTCGCCAACAAGATCTACATGATGCCGAAAAGCAGGGAAGACCTGGCGGTACGCCGAGAAGCAATTGCCAAATGGGCGAGGCAGACGTGTGGCTTTGCTGGTAGAAGTCCTGACCACGTCGCCAGTTTTCTTGCCGGATTCGCCAGCCATCCGGAAGTGTTTGCGCGTGGTGGAGAACGGTATCAGGAGAATGTCCAGCGTTTCTACAAATATGCTCGTGACAACGACCTGTTTGTCACCTACGTCATCATTCCGCCACAGATCGATCGCAGCAAAGCGGCTCATGAACAAGAGGAGAAATATCTGCCTGTAGGTGTGTATGAAGAAAAGCAGGACGGAATTGTCGTGCGCGGCTCACAGATGTTGGGAACCAGTTCAGCGGTCAGCAATTACCTGTTCGTCAGCTGTATCACCCCGCTCCGTCCGGGGGATGAAGATTATGCCGTTTCCTTTGTCGTACCGATGGACGCACCAGGGTTGAAGATGTATGCTCGTCCCAGCTTTGCAGCAGACAAGCCGAGTACCTTTGACTATCCGCTGTCTACCCGCTTTGATGAAAGTGACTCGCTGCTGGTGTTTGACGACGTATTTATCCCTTGGGAAAACGTGTTTGTCTATAAAAATATCGATTTGTGCCGCGCTCAATTCCATGAGACGCCAGCCCACATCTGGGGGAACAATCAAGCGCAGACGCGCTTTACGACCAAGCTAAAGTTCTTGCTGGGGATCGCGCGTAAAATCACGGAGATGAACGGAACGGACAGATTTCCGCAAGTTCAGGAAAAGCTGGGGGAATTGGCTTCACTTGCTTCTTCCGTAGAAGCAGCACTGCTCGCTTCGGAATACAGCTGCATCACCGACAAGAATGGCATGGTTCGACCCAATCCTCGCTTCCTGTATGGTGTGGTAGGAATGCAGGACTACCTGTATCCGACCGTTATCAAGATCTTGCGTGAGCTGGCCGGTGGCGGCGTACTCCAGGTCCCTTCGTCGTACAAGGAGATGGTGAATCCGGAGACCAAAGACGATATCCGCCGCTACATTCGCTCATCCAACGGAGATTCCGAACAGCGGATCCAATTGTTTAAACTGGCATGGGATGTGATCGGCTCAGAGTTTGGCGGTCGACACCAGCAATACGAGCTGTTTTACAACGGGGCTCCGTTTGTTGTGAAAGGATATTCGTTCCGCAACTACGGATACCAGGAGACAGTTGAGTTGGTCGATGCTTTCTTGGCCAGCTACGGACTGCCAGGGAAAGAAAACTCCGAAACTTCGGACAAGGTAGAGCAGATGTAACCACAAAAAAACAAAAAAAGAAGTTTCAAACAGAGAAAGAGAGGCAATAGGAAATGAAGGTAGCATCCATTCAGTTGGAAATCAAAGATCAGGAGTCGAAAGAGCAGCGGATTGCTCGCGTCGAATCGATGCTTGGAGAAGTGGCAGGCTGTGATTTGGTTGTTCTGCCGGAAATCTGGGCCACCGGATACTTCTCCTTTGATCGCTATCATGAAGAAGCAGAAGAGCTGGACGGTCCGTTTGTCCAGCGGATGTCGGCCAAAGCAAAAGAACTGCATACCTACCTGTTCGCTGGCAGTTTTGTAGAGCGGCAAGGGGATCGTTACTACAACACCAGTGTCTTGTTTAACCCTGAGGGTGGCATAGTCGGGACATACCGCAAGATCCACCTGTTCCGCTATGGTTCTGCCGAGGGTGAGCTGCTGACGCGAGGGGAGGAGATCTCCGTATTTGACACGCCTTTTGGCAAAGTAGGGCTGGCCACTTGTTATGATTTGCGTTTCCCGGAACTGTTTCGCAAGCAAGTGGATCTCGGGGCAGAAATCCTGCTGATCACCTCTGCCTGGCCGCATCAGCGACTCGCTCACTGGAACCTGTTCAATTCTGTGCGCGCCTTGGAAAACCAGTGCTTTTTGATCTCCAGCAACTGTGTCGGAACTACGAGAAATGTACTTCTGGGCGGTCACAGTCAGGTTGTCGATCCGTGGGGGATCACGGTTGCATCGGGTGGAGAGCACGAGACCATCGTGAGGACGGAGATCGACACGGAACAAATCAAGCGGATTCGGGAGGTCTTCCCACAATTGAAGCACCGTGTCCTATGACCAGAGAACACACCAGGGAGGGAAGCAGATGAAGCTCTACACGGCCGATTTTACACTGGACTGGAAACCACAGCGGCTTGTAATTGCCGGGTATACGGGAAGAGACCAAGAGGCTGTCAAAAAACACATCGATGAATTATTGGAACTTGGCGTGCCGGCGCCCAGACGGGTTCCGATGATCTACGATCTCTCCCCGGAACTGCTGCGGACATCAGAGGAGATTTCCGTGGTCTGCAATGATTCCAGCGGCGAAGCGGAAGTCGTCCTGCTGGATGTCGACGGGAGTTGGTATGTGGGGCTAGGCAGCGACCACACCGATCGCGTATTGGAGGCTGTCTCGGTCCAAAAATCAAAACAGGTTTGCGCCAAGCCGATGGCCAGAGAAGTATGGCCCCTTGATTCGATTGCTGATCACTGGGACGAGATTGAACTCCGTAGTTGGGTCACCATCAACGGTGAAGAGCAGCTTTACCAATCTGGCAGGCTGGACGCTTTTCTGGCACCGCAGGATCTGCTCGATATCGTCCGGCAGCGTGACTATGCGGCGCCTAACATGGCCTTGTTTTGTGGCACACTGGCCTTGATCGATGGGCAATTCCAATATGGCGAGGCGTTTCGCGCCGAGTTGCTAGACAACAAAACCAACCGCTCAATCAGCCTTTCCTACGAGGTAAAACAGCTGAAAAATGCAGAGGAGGACGAATAATCATGGCAAAACCGGAACTGGAATTTACCGACTACCGCAAGTTTGAGGCAAAACCGTTCAGCAAAGTGGAGGGGTTGTCGGAGAGAGTGATCGCTGCCGATCCCGAGACAAAAGTAGCGACTCGCATCCTGCAGTTTGAACCAGGAACCGATACCTCACCAAACGGCGTTCAGATACACGACTTCTGGGAGGAGCTGTACATCATCGAAGGCTCTATCATCGACCTTAACCTCAATGAAGAATTCTCTGCGGGAATGGTGGCATGTCGCCCTCCGGGCATGAAACACGGCCCGTGGAAATCGCCGAATGGCTGCAAAATTTTTGAAGTTCGTTACTACGCCAAGTGACCGTTTAGGGAACCGGACAGGGGAGCCATGCTGCACTCCTGCCTTTCCATAGATCATCTAACTAACAGGTTCCGTAGGGGGTAAAAAAACATGAACAAGGCAAAGAAGATGTTTCAAGCAATTGCGACTGGTCTGCTCTCCGCTGCGCTCTTGACGGCTTGCGGAGGCGGTGGAGCACCGGCTGACTCCACGCAAGGAGGGCCGACTGATTCCGGAAGCGGAGAAGCGGCACAAGAGACACTGAAGTTGAAGATGGCTTATATCACCAAGGAAAATAGTGCCTGGCATCTGGCCGCTGAGCGGATCAACTCCATTCTCAAGGAAAAGTCGAACGGTCGCATTACTGTCGAACTATTCCCGGGTGGACAGCTGGGGAACGAAACGGACATGATGCAGCAGATCAACACAGGAAGTGTTGATATGGGAATTATTACGACAGCTCAGCTGAGCAGTTCTTCTGAGGCATTTGGAGCATGGTTGATGCCGTTTGTCGTTGATACCCACCAGCAGGCTTACAAGCTGATGAAAAGTGACGAGGCCAATGCCTTGTTTGACACGCTGACCAAAGAAAACGTCCATGGATTAGGCTACCTGACAACCGGCTTCCGCTACATGTTGTCCACCAAGCCGATTGAAAGTAAACAGCAGTTGGAAGGGCTGAAGTTGCGGACTACTCCAAGCCCAACGATCCTTGATTACTGGACAGCGTTAAAGGCAAGCCCAACTCCGATGCCGCTGACCGAAGTCTACACCTCCTTGCAAACAGGTGTGATTGATGCGATCGACATCGATTCTGACTCACTGGTTAATGAGAAGCTGACAGAAATCGCCAAGCATATGACGCCGGACAAGCATATGTACTGGGCTGGCGGCGTGTTGATCAACAAGGATCGCTGGAGCGGTTTGTCCGATGAAGACAAGAAGCTGATTGAAGAAGCGGTCGATACGGCGATGCAAGAAAACATTGAATACCTGGAAACGAGTGAAGCCGACCTGTTGGCCAACTACGAACAAAAATACGGCATTACCAACGTGTACGAATTGAAAGATAAGGAACAACTGCAACAGCAAGTCCAACCTGTTATCGACGCTTGGGTGCAAAAGGCACCGGAAATCGGGAAGTTCCTGGAGAAGGCAAAACAAATCGCAGCTGAGTAGGTGGTAATGTGATCTCCATCATCGCTGGCCTTTTGGATAAGCTGCTGGTCTGGTTAAGTATCGCAACCGGAGCTGCACTGACAATCAACATGGTTGTAGCGGTATTTTTCCGCTACGTGATCAATCACGCCATTTTTTGGGCGGACGAACTCTCGCTCTATCTCTTTTGCTGGGCGACATTCCTGGGAGCTTGTCTCGCCGTAAAGCGTTCCGATATGGCGGCGGTCACGGTTTTGCTTGACCGCCTGCCTCCTGCAGCTCGCTTTGTCGTTCAACTGGTGATTCACGTCTGTGTCCTGTTGTTCGCAGCAGTGATCGGTTATTACTCGATCATCTGGGTGATGAGTCCAAGTGTCGATCAGTACTCCCCGACCATCCCGATCAAGTTGTCCATGCTGTATTCCATCCTTCCTGTCGGAATGTTCTGCATGATGGTGTTTGCATTGGAACATATCGTGGATTTGGTGAAAAACAGGAAGTCTGGGGAAGGGGAGAATCAGAAATGATTTCAGGCGTCGGATTTTTTCTGCTGATGATCATCGGGGTGCCGATTGCATTTGTACTCGGCATCACCGCACTACTGTACGTCTACTCTACCGGCAACATCGCCATCCTGCAGTCGATGCCGTCCAAGATGTTTAACGGACTGCAAAACTTTGGGCTGGTGGCCATCCCCATGTTTATCCTGTTGGGAGAGATCATGAACCGAGGGGGAATTACCAATCGGCTGATCGAATTTTCCAAGGTGATCTTCGGGCATTTGCGAGGCGGGCTTGCCTATGTTAACGTTGTCGCCAACATGTTTCTCGCCTCGATTATCGGATCGGCCAACGCCCAGACCGCAGTGATGAGCCAAGTGGTTGTGCCATCGATGGAGAAAGAGGGATACAAACGCGATTTTAGTACGGCGTTGACGGCCGGATCATCGATCATGGGTCCGCTGATACCGCCAAGCATGCCGTTTATCATTTACGGGGTGACAGCAGGCGTCTCGATTGGCAGTCTGTTTTTGGCCGGTATTTTGCCAGGTGTCCTGTTTGCCATCGGATTCGGATTGTATATCTACTTGATCGCCAAGAAGGAAAACTTTCCACAGTCGGAACGAGTCGGCTGGAACAAGGCGGTAAAGTCAACTCTGTATGTGCTGCCTGCCTTGAGCATCCCGATTCTGATCATGGCCGGTATTACGACGGGAGCTTTTACGGCCACTGAGTCAGCGGCAATTGCTGCCTTCTTCGCGCTGATCGTGGGAGCCTTCTTTTATCGGGAACTGAAGTGGCAGCATCTGCCGCAAATCCTGCTGCGGACGATTATTACGACATCCACCGTCACTTTTTTGTTGGCTACATCCAATATCTTTGGTTGGGTGCTCAACTTCCAGCGGATCCCGCAGTTGATCACTGATGCCTTTCTGTTTGTGGCCGATAATGCGATCGTCTTTCTGTTGTTGGTGAACATCCTGCTGCTGGTTGTAGGAATGTTCCTGGAAGGCGTGGCGGCGCTGATCCTGCTGACACCGATTCTACTGCCGGCTGCTGCCAGCTTTGGTGTCGATCCTGTACACCTCGGGGTGATCATCGTGATCAACCTGACGCTGGGACTGTTGACGCCCCCGGTGGGGACGGTGTTGTTTATTGCATCAGCCATTGCCCAGGTCAAGATTGAGCATCTGGTTCGCCGCCTGGTTCCCTTCCTGGCGATCTCGTTTGCCATCTTGATCCTGATCACTTACGTACCGTGGCTCACCCAGTGGATTCCCGGTATGTTCAATCCGCAGTAGGAGCAGGATGACAGAATTCCTGCACTACCTCGTCTGCATAACAAAACAGTTGCTGAGCCATGTGCGCCATGTGCTCAGCAACTGTTTTTCATTGCTGCCCCTTTTTCCTCTACACGTCACTCTCCTGCTGTTGCTCTGGATCGGCCATCTCCAGGATGATATTTTTCACCTGCTGCCGTTTGTTTTGGGGGACAAGGACATACAAGACATCGCCTGTGTGGATCTTCGTTTTCCCTCGAGGGGTAATCAACTTATCCCCTCGTATCACCGCAGTCACAAGCGCATCTTGCGGCAGGCGCAGTAGGCGAAGCTCTTCACCTGCAATCTTGGCTCCTTCCACAATCTCGATTTCGATAATTTCTGCATTGGTCTTGCCGATCGAAACCAGTTCCAGACTGTGGGGAACTGGGGTTTTCTTTTCCCCTGAGAGTCCCAGTTTGTTGGCCAGCGGGGAAATCGTCGCTCCTTGAATCAAAGCGGAGGTCAACACGACGAAAAATACAACATTAAACAGGAGTTGGCTGTGCTCCAGACCAGCGAGCATGGGATAGGTGGCCAAAACAATCGGGACTGCCCCCCTCAATCCGGCCCATGAGATAAACATTTTCTCTTTTGTACTGTAGCGCATCCACATCATGCTGACGAAAACACCGATCGGCCTGGCGATCAGCATCAGCAGCAGCGATAACGCAATGCCCTCCCAGATGATGTC
This sequence comes from Brevibacillus humidisoli, assembly GCF_020923435.1. Lineage (NCBI taxonomy): Bacteria > Bacillati > Bacillota > Bacilli > Caryophanales > Paenibacillaceae > Brevibacillus > Brevibacillus humidisoli. The sequence goes on from NZ_CP087263.1 coordinate 458,549, forward strand.
CAGCAGCTGCGCCGGGAACACCAGCAGCCCCAGCAGGACAAACATCAAGATCTGCATCATCCAGGCGAATCCTTCATTAAAACGGAAGATCGAATGTCGATAGGTCAAGTCGGAGTTTCCTACCATGACCGCCATCACGTAAACGGCAAGCAGGCCGCTGCCGCCAAGAACCGATGTGCTGCTGTAGGTTAAGATGGCAAATGCCATCGATAAAACAGGATAGAGCCCAGAGGAATCCAGGTTGATTTTGTTTATGCTCCACACCGATAATTTTCCCATCAACCAGCCCATCGCAAGCCCAAAGCCCATCTGCCAGCCAAAATCCAAAAGCAGATGGAGATAATTTGTCTCAGGATACTGGATCAGCTCGATCAGCGCAACGGTTAGAAAGATGGCCATCGGGTCGTTGGTTCCGGACTCTGCTTCCAGCGTTGAGGTCAGTTTTCGTTGGATGTTCTTGTTGCCGAGAACAGCAAACACTGCCGCAGCGTCGGTAGAACCAACAATCGCTCCAAACAGCATGCCTTCCAACCAGGAAACATCCAAAATAAACTTCGCAAATGCGCCGATGATCACCGTTGTAAGAAAAACGCCGATGGTGGCCAATGAGAGAGAGGGAGCTATCACTTTACGAACATAACCCCACTTGGTTTGCAATCCACCTTCAAACAAAATAACGATCAGCGCAAGCGTACCGAAAAGCTGGGTCAAATAGGCATTGTCATAATAAATAAACTCGCTTAAGACCATACCGACCGCGATGAAGAACACAAGCGACGGCAGCCCGATGCGGGAGGAGAACTTGGTAGTGAGAACACCGATGATGAGAAGCATGGAGAACAATAATATGGCATCATTAACTGTGAACAACAACGCTTCACCCTCTTTTCCGTCGCATCTTCGGTACGAACCAATGTCTTTATTATAAAACAATTTTGTTCCGCCAGTAGGCAAGGTTTGTCAACCGTCTGATCCGCTATCGGACCTCACAGCCCCCTGTTTACAGAATATTCCCTACTAAAGTACAATCTTAGCAAGGTGACAAATATTCTCCTCTTCCTAAGAGTATAGCAGAAAAGGTAGGGTGTGCGCATGAGCATGACCAGTGAGAGATGGGGTGCCAGCAATCCGAGTCCCTTTGACGGGAGATGTGGAATAACGAGTAGTAGAATCGCCGCGGCGGCAGATAAGCGAGCGCTGCTGCAACTAGCCGCTCAAGGTGCCGAGCGGGACGATCTGTCTCACGCGGCCAAGGTGATGAACGCCTACTTCAAGCTGGTCAAGAACAGCCAAGCATCAACTCTGCCGGAGGATTTGTTCATCGGAGTATATCTGCTAAGTTTATGGCAGGAACGTGTACAGCAGCAGCACCCGTCATTGCAGCGGAAGGCCGACTTTCTTTGCAGATGCCTAGAATCACTCTCTGCTCAGGTATTTGCCCAGGTGATTGAGCAAATCTATCAGTACAGCAAACAGCATCAGACGTTTGTTTTGATGTTTGCCGTATTGGACCGTGCTGTGGAGCGTTTTCAGGGGCAGCGTGAGAAGCTGTTTCGTTTGTGGGCCAAGAATTCCTCGGCATGGTATTACATGAAGGATTATCAGAAGGGCTATGAGTCCTCATTAAATGCACTTCAGTACTGTGATCATGCTGACGAAACCTCGCTCTCCCATCTGCTGATCAGACACGGCAATCTCTGTCTTCAGTTAAAGAAATACAAAGAGGCATTGTTCTCTTACTTAAAGGGATACAACTTGCTGGATCATAAAACGAACTCCTTTTCGTTGGCCTGTAAGGTGAACATCGGCCGTACCTATTTCAAACTGTATGATTACGAGAACGCTCGAGGGCATTGGGAAGAAGTACTGGCGCATACATCCGCGGATGATGCCATTCGCATCAATCTGTTGACCGATTTTGCTTTTTTGGAACTAACAAAAGGAGACTATACGAGAGGGAGGGCCCTCTATTATGAGACGGAGCGGCTGCTTTCGAGACTGACAGAGAGCGAAAGAGAAGCGTACGCAATCGAAGCGATCTTGCACCAACGTAACGGAGCGCTGCTCTTGTACCCAAGGGATCCTAGATTGGCACTGAAGCAGATGCTGGAGAGCGCCTACAAAATGATCACATCCCCCTTAAAAGACGAAATCTTTGAAACAGTCTATTTAATGGTTGTCTTTTTGGCGAAATATGGTAATATATGTGATGAGGACGATCTCCGCAAACTGGAGAACCTCAGAAAATATATTGATTGAGGGGGAGTATTTATGAAAAAGTTCCTGTATTCTCTGCTCATCATCGCCGCGTTGTTATCCATCGGTACATCCGTCTATGCCGGTCCTGTGGAACCTGACGTAATCAAACATGATAAGTAGTCCATTCTTATACATCTGGTACCTGCGCAACAACTGTCGACGGACGATCCCGTCGACGGTTTTTTTACGTATTAGAAAGTACAAATTTCTGGAGAGGAACCCCCCTCTTTTTTTAAAAAGTCTACGATTTGATTGTTTTGGAGAACGGAAGGTTTTCTCCTCGTTCAACTTTCTATTCTGCTCGAGTGATGGAGAGATATACGATGTAGCGTAGTTGATTTGAAGCATCAGCACGGGACTGTGTTCGCAACAAAGCATGGGAAGAACTATCATTGGCGGCCAACCGTTTTACCTAATATCCAAATAAATCGAATAAGCGAAACCAATCAAGAATTCACAAAATTTTAATAATGCCTTCGTGGATCGGACATATCCAGATGATATACTAAAGCTAGATAAATAGAAAAAAACAGATGGGAGTATGAGGTGACAAAGATGAATCTCGTGTTGACGGAGAGAAAATGTCGAGTTTGCAAAACCAAGCTAACTGAGTATGAATATGAGCAAAAAGACGAGTTGTGCATGGAGTGCTACCAAGAGCAGGTACAATCGAAGGACAACCGTTCAGCATAAGGACTGGTAGCGGCAACAGATGCCAGGATACCATCACAGATCGCCCTCCGGCGGCCCCTCGAATGGATAGAGGTAGCAGCGGAGGGCGATGCTTTTGTTGGCAGAAGTGCCATTCTCGCCAACTTCCAAAACCAAGCTCCCGACAGAGAAAGCCCGTTTGATGTTGAAAAAGAGAGAGTGATTTCGGTACACTGTATAATAATGCAACATATTATGGGCGATCGATTCGGTCACAAAATGAGGGGATTGGCGTTATGGGACGGATTTTGGTGATTGCACCCTATCCAGGGCTGAAAGATACATTTTTAGAAGTAAATCAAGAGATGGGAAAAGAGATTCACGTCGAAGTAGGCGATCTGTACAAAGGATTGACGATTGCCAAAAGTATGGAAGAAGGATTTGACGTGATCATCAGCCGCGGGGCCACGGCTCGTCTGCTCAGGGAGCATTGCAATCTGCCGGTTGTGGAGGTAAAGATATCAGGATACGATATCTTGCGCACCCTGACATTGGTCAAGGGGTACCCAGGGAAAATCGGATTGATGAGCTATCTCAATACGATTCAGGGGGCAGATGCGATCGGTACGCTGTTGGAGATGAATCTCTCCTTTTTCCCAATCGGCGAGGAAAAGGAGATTGAGAGCGGGATCAAAAAAGCTGTGGAACAAGGAGTACAGGTGATTATTGGAGACGTAATCTCTACATCTGTCGCCACCCAGCTCGGTCTGCATGCGATTTTGATTACCTCAGGGCGGGAAGCAGTGCTGGAATCGATCTTAGAGGCGGAGCACATGGCATACTATACCAAGCGGGAAAAGGACCGGATCGAACAGTACGAGGCATGGATAGACAGCTATCCGGAGGGGATTGTGGCGATCAATCTGGAAGATCAGGTATACGTCTATAACCAGAAGGCGGAAGAATTGCTTGGAGTCAGGGGACAAGATGCAATCGGTAGGCATGCTGCGGATTTGCATCACCTGCTTCATCTGGGAGCGGTCTACCGCAAAGGAAAGCCAGTGGAAGAGGTTGTGGTGCTGAACGGAGAAAAGGTAATGGTCCGAAAGATGCCGGTGCATGTCAAAGGGCAGCTCATAGGCGGCCTCGTCATTTTGCAGGCCGCGAGCAGCATCCAACGGGCCGAGTCGCAGATTCGTCAGTTGTCGTCGGGACAGGAGTACCGTGCCCGGATGCACTTCAACCACTTGGTCGCCACCTCAGAGGTGATGAAGGAGACGATTCGGCAGGCAAAGCAGTACAGTGGGACGGACGTACCGCTGATCATCTATGGTGAGCCGGGGGTAGGCAAGCAAAGTATTGCCCAGGCTATTCATAACGCCGGCCCGCGGCGGGACTATCCGTTTGTGTTTGTCAACTGCGAGGCGTATACCGAGGAACAGCTCGAGGTGGAGATGCTCGGCTCCGAGGGCAGAGTGAGTCGACAGGGGGCGTTTGAACTGGCACACGGCGGAACCCTGTTTATCGACGCAATCGGCAGAATGCCGCTTTCCATTCAGGCCAAGCTGATCAACATCATTCAAGAGAAAAAAGTGATTCGTCTAAACGGAACGGTTGCGATTCCCACTGATATACGGATCGTGGCAGCCAACAGCCAAGATCTGAAAGAGAGTATGGAGAGTGGCGAGTTCCGCAAAGACTTGTTCCACTTGATCAATGGAGGAGTGCTGACCATTCCGCCGCTGCGCCAACGAAAGCAGGATATTGCAGAGCTGGTTCGCTGGTTTATCGCTTCCTACAACACGAGATCCGGTAAGCAGATTGTCGGCTTTCGTGAAGAGGTGATGAACATGCTCAATCAGGCGGAGTGGTACGGTAATGTACAAGAGCTCCGGAGTGTGGTGGAAAAGATGTGTGCGGTCGGGAGTGGGCCGTTCATTGAGCAGGACGAGGTAGAAGGGATTCTGAAAGAATTGGACAGCCACAAAGCAGGACGGTCTATAAACAATGGATTGGATATTGCGGGAAAAACGTTGGAAGAATTAGAGCGAGAGATTATCCTTCAAGTATTGGAAGAAGAGGGACACAACCAGTCGCAAGCAGCGAGAAGGCTTGGAATCAATCGCTCGACGCTATGGCGGAAAGTAAAAGAATTCTTGGGAAACTAACGGTAACGGTATTACGGAAAACAATACCAAAAGAGCAGCATGCCTTCGGGCTGTTGCTCTTTTTGATTGAGAAGAGGAATATTTATGATTATGTTTAAAATTGCAACACAATTCTTAGGGATTATGTATTGAAATTTGCAACTACATCCTGTATTCTTGTTGTGAAGTGGTAATTCAGACATGCTAAATGAGGTGATCTGTCACTTAAGCGGTTACAGAAGAGGTGATTGACTCATTGCCGAAGTTAGCCATTATTGCTGATGATTTGACAGGAGCCAACGATTCAGGAGTGCAATTCGCCAAACAAGGCTTCCAAACGATATCTCTGTTGGACAGCCGTCATGCGGAATACGGTCGGGATGCCGATGTGTGGGTGCTGAATGCAGAGACCCGATCGCTGGATGCCGAACAGGCTTACGCCAAGATAACGGAGATCTGCTCATCATTGAGCTTGTCCCGGATCCCGTATATCTATAAGAAAATTGATTCCACCATGCGCGGAAACATCGGGGCGGAAATCGACGCGCTCATGGACCAGGTCCACTTTGATCTGGCGGTAGTGATTCCTGCTTATCCGGGAAACAGTCGGGTAACGATCGGAGGTTACCATCTCGTAAACCAGATGCTGCTGGAGGATTCCGAGATTGCCCGCGATCCCAAATCGCCCGTTCGTCAGTCTCATCTACCGACGATGCTGTCGAGCCAGTCCAAGCATGCTGTGGGGCATATCGAGCTCATGGTGGTACGGCAGCCACAACGGCTGGCTGATGAACTGAAACGGCAGAAAGCAGAAGGCAAGCAGATCATCGTATTTGACAGTTATGCCCAGCATGATTTGCAAGCGGTTACGCAAACACTGGTAGATAGTGGACTTCGCATCTTGTGGGTTGGATCGGCTGGTTTGGCCTGCTCCCTATCGGAGGTACTGAGCCGAGGAGAGAGAAGCCAACCGCTTAGGTCCGCATTGGAAAGTGACTCTCAAGCCCCCATTCTAGTTGTGGCGGGTAGTGTAAGTGCTGTAACGAACGAGCAGATTACGGTGCTGGGAGAGAGGGCGCAGTTTGCGATCATAGCGGCGGATCCTTTGGCACTGTTGGATACCGATAAGCGGCCGCAAGAGATGCGGCGGTTGATCGATCGTGCCGTCGCCTTGATCGATGAGGGCAAAAGCCCGATTCTCACGACCGATACCTCGGATCTCGCGCGACGGGGAGTGGAAGACTGGATCACCCGGACGCATACGGAAGCGTTGGCAGCAGGCAACCTGCTTGCCGATTGCCTGGGGCAGTTGGGAGCTGCGATCGTGGCAGAGAGAACACTTTGCGGGTTTGTCCTTACCGGTGGTGACATCGCTTACCGCACATGTCTCCATCTGGATGTGAAAGCGCTGCAAATTGTAGAAGAGGTGGAGGAGGGCATTCCGCTGTCTGTAGCGATTGGCGGGCCTGCCGATCATCTGCCGGTGGTAACCAAAGCCGGCGCATTTGGACAACGTTTTTCCTTGGTTCACGCCGTGGAAAAGATACAAGAAAAAACTAGAGTTGAACAAGGGGGATGAAGGGATGAAAAAGTTTGTAAGCACACTCATTCTGTCGACCATGTTGATCGTCTCTGCATGCGGTGGCGGCGGCGGAGAAACCGCTCCGGCTACTGACAATGGCGGCGGACAAGGTGGTCAAGCCGCTGAAAGCGTTACCTTGAAGGTGGGCCATACGCTGGCCGACACTTCTCACTACCAAAAAGGGTTGGAGAAGTTTAAGGAACTGGTTGCCGAAAAAACCAACAACGCAGTCAATATCGAGATCTTCCCGAATGGTTCGCTTGGCGGCGAACGGGACATGGTAGAAGGGCTGAACGTTGGAAGTGTAGATATGGTGCTCACCTCAACCGGCCCGATGAGCGGCTTCGTACCGGAAGTAACCGTCGTAGACCTGCCGTTCCTGTTTAGAGACGCAGAGCACGCTCACAAGGTACTGGATGGCGAAATCGGCCAGCAGTTGCTGCAAAAAGTAGACGACACGCTGGGCGTTAAAACGCTGGGATGGTGGGAAAACGGTTTCCGCAACATCACCAACAGCAAGAAACCGATCACAAAACCTGAGGATCTGCAAGGCTTGAAGATCCGTACCATGGAAAACGACATTCACATGGATTCGTTTAATACGTTGGGAGCACAGCCGACACCGATGGCCTTTACTGAGCTGTTCACGGCCCTGCAGCAAGGTGTGATTGACGGTGAAGAAAACCCGGTGCCGATCATCATGACCTCCCGTTTTTACGAAGTGCAAAAATACCTGACGATGACCCGTCACTTCTACTCTCCGTCGCTGTTGATGATCTCAAAGTCCAAGTTTGACGGTCTGACGCCGGAGCAGCAGCAAGCACTGCAGGAAGCTGCGACAGAAGCTGCCAAATACGAGCGTCAAGTCGTAGCGGACATGGACAAGGAGTACATCTCCCAGTTGAAGGAGAAAGGCATGGAGATTGTTGAGAACCCTGATATTGAGCCATTTGTAAAAGCGGTTCAACCCGTCTATGAGAAGTATCAGGACCAGTTTGGCAAAGAGTTGATTGACAGCATTCGCAACACACAATAAAAGGCATATCAACTGCTGTTGAGCGCTGATTCGTCAGCGGTCAGCGGCGAATAGCAAACAGCGGAAGGCGGATAGGGCAACCTATCCGCTCATCCGTAACCAAGGGGTGGTGAATCGCCGTGCAGTCTTATATCAAAATCATTGATACCCTAAATAAAGGTTTGCGTTATTTTGCAGCCATCTTGCTTGCTGTCATGTCTGCCCTGATCGTCTACCAGGTACTGGCCCGCATCCTCGGACAGTATATCGATATGGAACTACCGAGATGGACCGAAGAGTTGGCGCGCTATCTGATGATCTGGCTGGTATTTATCGGGGCATCACTTGCCGTGCGCTATGCCGCCCTGATCGGGATGGAGGCGATTGCCGAGCGCTTGCCAGTCAAGCCGCAAAAAGGCCTGCGGATCGTCGTTCTGCTCGTTTCCAAGGTTTTTTACGTCGTCTTGATCATCTATGGGATTGAGATGTTGGGACACGTCTCGACACAGCTGTCACCGGGACTGAAGATGCCGATGGCCTTCGTTTATGCAGCCATTCCGGCGGGCGGCCTGTTTATGCTGCTCAATTCGTTTGCGGTGTTGTTTGAGACTATGCGCGGCGGCGCCAGCAGAGAGTTTTTCAAGGGGGCTGAGTAATCGATGGCGACGGTGATGTTAACGGGTCTGTTTATCCTTTTGCTACTCAGTGTACCTGTGGCCCTCTCACTAGGGTTGGCTTCCACCATTGCTCTGACCACTGAAGGCAATATGGGGTTGATCGTACTGATCCAGCGGATGTTTGCTGCATTGGATTCGTTTCCGCTGATGGCGATCCCATTTTTTATCCTTGCGGGAGCGTTAATGGAGACAGGAGGGATCTCACGACGGCTGGTCAATTTTGCTAATTCGCTCGCTGGTGGGATGGCAGGTGGGTTGGCGATCGTTACCGTGGTGACGGCGATGTTTTTCTCGGCCATCTCTGGTTCCAGTGCCGCGACGACGGCAGCGATCGGCTCGATTTTGATCCCGGCCATGGTGAACAAAGGGTATGATATCCGCTTTGCCGGAGCGACCCAAGCTGTCTCAGGGGAATTAGGGGTCATCATTCCACCCTCGATCCCGATGATTTTGTTCGGGATTTCCGCTAGCGTATCGATCGGTGATCTGTTTATCGCAGGCTTCTTGCCAGGGATCCTGATCGGTGGTTCGCTGATCTTCGTCTGCTGGTTTATCTCCAAAAAGAGAGGCTACAAAGGAGAGGCCGGCATAACCTGGTCTGACCGGATCAAAGCGTTTCGGGAAGCGTTCCTAGCCCTGCTGATGCCGGTGATTATCCTCGGCGGGATCTACGGAGGGTTCTTTACCCCTACAGAGGCAGCCGTGATTGCTGTCTTGTACGCCTTTATCGTCGGTGTCTTCGTCTACAAGGAAGTAAAGTGGAAAGACTTGGTTGAGGTGTTTGCCAAATCTTCGATTACGACATCGATCATCATGATCATTATCTCGACGGCCGGGATGTTCGGCTGGATTTTGACGAGAGAGCAGGTACCGCAAAAGGTAGCTGCCATGTTTACATCGTTCTCTGACAGTCCGTTTGTCTTTTTACTGCTCATCAACCTGCTGCTGCTGTTTGTCGGGATGTTCTTCGAGACATCGGCGGCGATTATCATTTTGGCCCCACTGCTGACACCTATCGCGATGACATTGGGTATCGACCCGGTTCATTTCGGGATGATCATGATCATCAACCTGGCGATCGGGATGGTGACGCCGCCGGTCGGGGTAAACCTGTTCGTGGCTTGTCAGATAGCCAACATCAAGCTGGAACAACTGTCCAAAGCGTTGCTTCCGTTCTTCCTGATGCTGGCGATCGACATCTTGATCATTACCTACGTACCAGCGCTATCTACTTGGCTTCCCGAATTTCTTGGCGGGATAACGCGTTAGCAGGATGAAAAGGAGGCGCAATGAGCGCGATGAGATTTCCCAAGATGGTGAAAATCAAACAGCATTTCACAGGGCCAGTCGTTGAGGATATTGATCGTACGGTTGCCGAGCAGTTGGCCGCTGTTGGCTTGGCTGACCAGGTCAAGGCGGGGATGAGGGTTGCGATTACGGCCGGCAGCCGAGGGATTGCCAACATCCATGTGATCGTCCGCGCTGTTGTCCGCGAACTGAAGCGATACGGGGCGGAACCGTTCATCGTACCGACGATGGGCAGTCACGGCGGAGCGACAGCCGAGGGGCAGGTGGAGGTGCTGGAGAGCCTGGGGATTACGGAAGCGTTCTGCGGCGCACCGATTCTCTCCTCGATGGAAGTGGTGCAGATCGGTGAAACACCTGGCGGGATGCCGGTTCACCTCGACAAGCATGCCTGGGAAGCTGACGGGATCGTGCTGATGGGGCGAATCAAAGTCCACACCGATTTCAAATCGGCGCTCCATATCGAAAGCGGTCTGTTAAAAATGGCGGCGATCGGTCTGGGCAAGCATAAACAGGCACTCTTGCTGCATGGGCACGGGTTGCACGGGATTCGCGACATCATGCCTGATGTCGGCCGTGTTGTGCTGGAAAAGGCCAAGGTTCTGTGCGGCGTCGGGATCATCGAGAATGCCTTTGAACAGACAGCCAAAATCGAAGCGATCCCGACCAAGCAGATCCCGGAGAGGGAACCGATCCTGCTGCGGGAATCGGCAGAGCTGATGCCGAAGCTGCCTGTCGAAGAAATCGATATCCTCCATGTCGGAGAGATTGGCAAGAACTACAGCGGCACCGGGATGGACACCAATATTATCGGCCGGCTGCGCATTCATGAGGCCCAAGAGCCAGCTTCCCCACAGATTCGCTACATCATAGCCAGTGATCTGAGCGAGGCTTCGCACGGCAACGCATTGGGGATCGGTCTGGCCGACCTAACCACCCAACGCCTATTTGACAAAATTGATTTCAAGAGCATGAACGAAAACGTGATTACCAGTACCTTTCTGCTGCGGGCAGCGATCCCGATCGTTCTGCCCAATGATCGCGAAGCCCTCACCGTCGCGCTGCGGGCCAACTGGGGCATCGAACCGGACCAGGCCAAGATCGTCCGTATCCCCAATACGCTCCACTTGGAATATCTTTACGTGTCGGAAGCGCTGCTGCCGATCGTGGCAGAATTGCCTCACGTAGAAGTGCTGGGAGAGCCGGAAGAGTTCTCGTTTGATGAAGCAGGTTACCTGCCGAAAATGCATGTGTAATCTCTAGTTGATTGCGTATGCTCCACAGGAGTAGATGAACTGCAGTACCGTTTGTACGTGTAGGAGGAAAGGAGAGAATCAGGCTATGCAAGCACAAACAGAACAAAAAACCATTCCCGTTTACGGTCAGTACATCGCGGGAGAGTGGCGCAGCGAGGGAGAGACACTGCCGGTGATCAACAAGTACACCGGTGAGGAAGTGGCGCGGATCGTCAAAGCGTCTCGAGAAGAGGTGCGGGAAGCGGTGACAAATGCGCTGGAGACGTTCCGCCGCACCAAACTGACCCCCACCCAGCGCTATGAGATCCTGATGCGTGCCGCCCAACTGTGTCAGGAGCGGAAGGAAGAGCTAGCGCTGACCATGGTGCATGAAGTGGGCAAGGTGCTAAAAGATGCGCGGGCAGAGGTGGATCGCGGGGTTCAGACCTTGATCGCTTCTGCGGAAGAAGCGAAGCGGATTGCTGGTGAAGGCATCCCGCTGGCCCAGCCAGGCGGTGAAAACAAGCTGGCGTTCACCATTCGAGTGCCGGTTGGTGTCGTCGGAGCGATCACTCCGTTCAACTTTCCGTTTAACTTGACTGTACACAAGCTGGGACCGGCAATCGCGGCGGGCAATACAGTTGTGTTGAAACCGGCCGAGCTAACCCCGATTATCGCCTGCAAGCTGGTGGAGATCCTGAGCGAGGCAGGCCTGCCGGCCGGATTTATCAATGTGGTGAATGGATTGGGACCGGAGACTGGTCAATATCTGCTGGAAGATGAGCGGATCGCCATGTTTACCTTTACCGGCAGTCCCGGTGTCGGGCGCCATATCAAAAGTACGACCGGGATTCGTAAAGTCACACTGGAGTTGGGCAACAATTCACCCAACATCGTGCACGAGGACGCTCCCGACCTCGATCGTGCAGCCGAGCTCTGTGTGACACGCGGATTTAGCAACGCCGGTCAAGCGTGCATCTCTGTGCAGCGCGTATACGTGCACCGTGATATCTACGATACCTTTGTGGAAAAAGCGGTTCGTGTCGTCCAATCGCTCAAGGTGGGCAACCCGGAAGATCCGACCACAGATGTGGGTCCGATGATCACGGAAAAAGAAGCGAAACGGGCGGAAGAGTGGATTCAGGAAGCGGTTGACGGTGGAGCGAAAGTGGCCGTCGGGGGGACGCGTGAAGGGGCTGTACTGTACCCGACCGTGCTCACCAACGTAACGCCGGAGATGAAGGTGATGTGCCAAGAGGTGTTCGCCCCGGTGATCAGCATCGTGCCGTATGACGAGATTGACGAGGCGTTCCGCGAGGCCAATGAGAGCCGTTTCGGCCTTCAGGTGGGGCTGTTTACCGCCAACCTGCAGCTGGCCATGCGGGCGGCGCATGAGTTGGAGTTCGGTGGAGTGATCATCAACGACGTCTCTACCTATCGTGCCGACGTGATGCCGTACGGCGGTGTGAAAGACAGCGGCATCGGCAAGGAAGGGCCGCGTTACGCGGTTCAGGAGATGACGGATGAACGGATTGTCGTAATCAATCTGTAATGAGGAGATGGAGAGAACCATGCGAAATACCTGGGAGTTCTACTCGACAGAAAAAATCGTGTTCGGTATCGGTGCGATTCGACAGCTGGATTCGGTACTGACGCGATTGAAAGCAAAAAATATCCTGCTGGTTACCGACCCGGGCATTAAGCAGGCGGGGATTGCCGACCGTGTTGTCGCCATCCTCCAAGAGGCTGACTACCAAGTGGTCGTCTACGACAAGGCAGTGCCGGAACCTCCCGTAGAGACGGCTCTGGAATGCTTCCAGTTCGCCAAGGACCAGATGAATACAGATGCCGTGATTGGGCTTGGCGGCGGCAGCAGCATCGATTTGGCCAAAGTGGTTGCGCTGTTGATGGCACATGGTGGTCATCCGCTCGACTACTTTGGTGAGAACCTGGTGCCAGGTCCGATTGCACCGCTGATCGCGATCCCCACGACGGCGGGAACTGGCTCGGAGGTAACATCGGTTGCGGTACTGACCGATGTGGAGAACAATATCAAAGTAGGCATCTCGGACAACTACCTGCGTCCTGCCGTGGCGCTGCTCGATCCCGAACTAACGGTTGGGCTGCCGCCATACGTGACCGCCTGCTCCGGCATTGATGCGCTCTCCCACGCAATCGAAGCGTACACGGCGAAAAACTTCAAATACATCCAAGCGGAGGGTAGCATTCTCTTCCAAGGTTCGATTCCGATCAGCGACACGCTGGCACTGGAAGCAATCGAGCTGATCGTACAGAATCTGCCGTTAGCCGTCCATCAAGGCAGCAATCTGGAAGCACGATCCAATATGTTGCTTGGCAGTCTGCTGGCGGGGATGGCATTCTCCAACGCCGGTACAGCGGCTGCCCACGCCCTGGCCTATCCGATCGGCGGACTGGTCAAATCACCGCACGGCGAAGTGACTGGACTGCTGCTGCCATATGTGATGGAGTTCAACGTCGAAGTGGAGCCGAAAAAAATGGCCAAGATCGCACGTGCCTGTGGAATTGATCCGACAGGGGCAAGCGAACGCGAGTTGGCGCTGGAAGCGCCCAAAGCGATCCTGAGGCTGTTGGAGGTAATCGGACTCCCTACTCGACTGTCGCAGATCGGGATCAAGGAAGATCAGATCCCGCAGATTGCGGAAAAAGCACTGCCGATCCTGCGCCTGGTGCGCAACAACCCGCGGGTGCCGACACAGCAGGGATTTGAAGAACTGCTGCGCAAGGCACTGTAAGCGCACTGTCGCATGCCGCACAGTCTTGACACACCTGAGGAAGGGATGCGTGATACTTGATGTCGAGTGAAAAACCAATTGTTGCGATTACCATGGGCGATGGAGCGGGTGTGGGCCCGGAGATTATCATGAAGGCCCTGAGCGATCGAGCGGTCTATGAAGCGTGTGCTCCGCTGGTCGTGGGAGATGCCAAACTGCTGGAGAGGGCCGACTCCATTGTCGGAAGCGGTTTAAGCGTACGGTCGATCTCTGCTGTAGACGAAGCTTCTTTTCAACCGGGTACGGTCGACTGCATGGATCTCAATCTGCTGCCCGCCGATCTGCCATTCGGCCAGGTTTCGGCGGAAGCAGGGAATGCTGCGTTTCGTTACCTGGAGAAAGCAATCCAACTGGCTAACGAGGGGCTGATCGATGCGATCTGTACCGCTCCGCTCAACAAAGAAGCCCTGCACAAGGCAGGCCACATCTATCCTGGGCATACCGAGATTCTGGCCGAACTGACGGGAACCAAGGACTTTTCGATGATGCTGTCGGCGCCTAAGCTGAAAGTGATCCACGTCACCACCCACATCGGATTGATCGACGCCGTCAAGATAATCAACCCGGAGCGGGTCTATACGGTGATCAAACTGGCGCACGATACGCTGCAGAAAGCAGGCTACCGCGAGCCGCGCATCGCTGTTTGCGGCATCAATCCGCACGCCGGTGAAAACGGTCTGTTCGGGTACGGAGAAGAAGAGGAAAAAGTGATACCTGCTGTGGAAAAGGCACAGGCGGAGGGAATCAACGTCGTCGGCCCACTGCCGGCCGATACGCTGTTTTTCCGCACGACGCGCGGCGATTTCGACATCGTCGTAGCCATGTACCACGATCAGGGACACGGTCCGGTCAAAGTGCTTGGATTGGAAGCAGGTGTGAACATCACAGTTGGCCTGCCGATCATTCGCACCAGTGTCGATCACGGTACGGCTTTTGACATCGCCGGAAAAGGGATCGCCGATGAATTGAGTCTGAAAGAAGCGCTTCGCCAGGCGATTGAACTGGCACCCAAGCGTGCTTAAAATAGAGACGGGAGGGGCAGCGACATCAGGGTTGCTGTCCCGTTTTTGTCTCTGGGAGGAGGCGAGACTTCCCCCAAAGAGCGAGATGATCTTCCCAGTACATAAAGGAGGCTGACAGGCATGAGCAAACCGAAACTGGTAGTGACAAGAGAGCTGCCCGAAGAGGCGATGCACCTGCTAAAGGAAGAGGCAGATCTGTACGTCTGGGAGAGTGAGTCGGAGTCGATTCCCCGCTCTGTCCTGCTGCAGGAGGTGCAACAGGCGACCGGAATTGTGACCAATGTTGCCGATTCCATCGATCGGGAAGTGTTGGATGCCGCCCCTCACCTTCGGGTCGTCAGCACGATGGCGGTCGGTTTTGACAATATCGACGTGAACACAGCAACGCAAAGGGGGATTGCCATCGGACATACACCGGGGATTCTCACGGAAACGACAGCGGATCTGACGTTTGCTCTGTTGATGGCGACAGCGCGACGAGTGGTCGACGGCGACCGCTTTGTCAGAAATGGGGAATGGAAGAGTTGGGGTCCGATGCTGCTCACTGGACAGGATATATACGGGGCGACGATCGGGATCATTGGGATGGGCCGGATCGGAGAGGCTGTAGCCAGACGAGCGGCCGGATTTGCGATGAAACTGCTCTATCACAACCGCAGCAGACGGCCGGAGGTGGAACAGAAGCTGGGGGCTGAATATCGCTCGTTGGACGAACTGCTGGCCGAGTCGGACTATGTGGTGCTGATGGCCCCAGGTTCACCGGATACGTACCGGATGATTGGAGCGAGGGAAATTTCTTTGATGAAGCGGTCGGCAGTGTTTATCAACACATCGCGTGGAACCAATGTAGATGAGCAGGCGCTTTACCAGGCGTTGAAGGAAAAGCGGATCTGGGCGGCAGGATTGGACGTGTTTGAGCAAGAGCCGATCCGCACAGACCATCCGCTGCTGTCGTTGGACAACGTTGTCGTCCTACCTCATATCGGCAGCGCCAGTATTGCAACGCGGACCAGGATGGCCGTGATTGCTGCGAAAAACGCTTTGGCCGGGATCAGAGGGGAACGCTTGTTGCATACCGTTAACCCGGAGGTTTACGAAGCGTAAGGCCGGGACTTAGTACACGCAAGTCCGGCATCCAGAACCAGACCAGCGGGGGCTCCTGGGCCGCAAGCAGGGAGGAAAAGATCTTCCACTGCTTCAGTCGGCAGGCTCCGCGCTGGTCAGGACTGGCGGTTTCGCCGCTTCTTGGCTCTCGATTTTTGTTGGGGTTCCTGCTGTAGTTCCTGCTCCTGCTCCTGTCGCTTTTCCTTGATGATCATCCAGGCTAGCCGCATGTGACGCAGCAGTTCGGCTTGTTCTTCCTCAGAGAGCTCCAACTGCTCTTCCCCGAAATAGAGAACATGTCTTTCGCTGATAAAGGCTTGCAGGTCACCAGCAGCCGGATGAGACGGATTTGTCTCTTTGCCGCTCGACGGTTCTGGTTTGGACTGATCCGTCCGCCCGAGCAGATAATCGATGGAAGTGCCAAAAAAATCGGCCAGCTTTTGCAGTGTTTCGTAGTCGGCCTGGTTGTCATCTGTCTCGTATCGGGCATATGTTGAGCGATTGAGACCGATGCGGTTGGCCAAATCTTGCTGGGACAAGCCCAGTTGATGCCGCAAATGTTTCAGGCGTGTTCCAAACGTCATACGATGACCTCCCACCATCTATTATAGGTGACAAAAAATCACATTGAAAGTTGTGTTCTCAAGTATCACATTGACGCTTGAAATGTGATGAAAGATCACTGTATACTTTTGGTAACAGATGGGAATGGGGGGAACGGAATGAGGAGATATCACTGGCTGGAGGCGCTGCGGTTGAAGGAAGGGATGACACAAGCAGAGGTTGCCAAACGATCGGGCATTGATCGCACATACTACACCAAGATTGAGCGGGGGAAGGTTCCGAGTGTTCGGGTAGCGATGCGGATCGCAAACGTACTCGGATTTGAATGGACTCTTTTTTTTGAATTGTCTTGTGATGTTTCTTCACAAAAAGAAAGAGATAGGTCACAGTCGAGCACAGATGAGGGCAAGAAGGGGAGAACCTGATGCAGGAGACCGCAAACAGGCAGATGAGTGAGGCAGAGAGCCTGGCTTGGGAAGGGTGTCATGCCTGGAGTAGCCTGTATGGAATGCTGGTGCAGCGGATGCGGATTCCGATTGAACAGAGAGAGCGGGTGGTGCAGCTTCCCATCGATCAGGCGGACTATCTGTTGCGTCATGGGAATCGTCTCGTCAGATCGACACTGGTAGAGAAGTGGGAGGAGATCTGGTCAAGAGAGGCAGAATGTTTTGCCTGCATCCTGAATCAACTGAGTGGACTGCGTCTTGCCGTCTATCAGCAGCGGGGGTGGGACTTTGTGCTCAAAGAACCCCTGCAGCGCAATCGTCTTTCCATTCTCACTCTGCAGGCGATGTGGGAAGCGATTGATCTCGGCAAAGAACGATTGATCCCTTTTCTGCAGCGCAAGGCGAAGCTGCTTGGCAAGGAGAAACTGGGCTGGCATGAAGTGAGGTGGCCGATCGGACGCATATTCCGGCTGGTCGATCCGATGGAAGCGTTTCTGCGTCTGGCGGATTGGGCGGAAGCGAACTGTCCGATGCTGTCTCGGTTCGCTCGCAGTTTGGCTGCTCAGACCCAGCCAGCCGCCAGTCGAAGTGGTACGTTGGCAGAGGTTGCAGGTATGATGGGTCAGGCGTTCATACAGGGTCTGGTCCGGGCAGCACCTTCTCCCGAGCGGAAACAGGGGATCCCGCCCCTATACAGCGGGGATCTGGCAGCAGCCTTCTTGGAGCAGTGGCTGGCCGATTACGCCATTGCGGCAGCTTCATCAGTGGAGGAGAAGCTGGCGATTATCGAGGAAAAGCTGCAGCGCGCCGTCTACTATCTGATGCAGATGCACGCCCGCTTCCTGTTTGAACTGCGATTCTATGAACGGAGGAAGCGTGGGCCGGTGGCGGTCAACACGCTGAACCAACTGATGCTGGACGCCCAATCGTTTGCCTATGGCGAAGCGCTTGAGACGTATCATCCGTACGATTGGGCGTCTGACGAGCAGTTTTATCGGGTGGCAGAACCGTTCTGCCACTTTCAGCAGACGTTTGCGTATTTGCTGGGTAGCTGGATCTATCGTCTGACGTGGATAGAGGGGGCATTCATCGAGCAGTCGTACATCCGCTTTTTGCAAGCAGGAGGACGGGGATCGACTGAGGAGCAGGCTGCCCGCTGTTTTTCGGTGGACCTACAGAGTTCCGATTTCTGGTGGCAAGCGATGCAATCGGTGCTGATAGAGGTAGACCTATTTCTCCGGTATACGGAATCGTCATCCCATTAGCGAGTCGCTGCCAATATGACGAGTACGATCCCGCTCTTTTCTTCGCTTGATGAAATCTGACAGCGCAAATGGTATGTACAGCAGGAAAAAGAACAGAACGGCGATCACCTCCAGCGACAGGACATACCATGGATATGGGCCTAAAAAGTCAATCACGCTGGGATTGGC
This sequence comes from Brevibacillus humidisoli, assembly GCF_020923435.1. Classification (NCBI taxonomy): domain Bacteria; kingdom Bacillati; phylum Bacillota; class Bacilli; order Caryophanales; family Paenibacillaceae; genus Brevibacillus; species Brevibacillus humidisoli. Next base: position 476,802 of record NZ_CP087263.1, read on the forward strand.
CGGTTTTCGTGCGACAAACATATAGTTGCCTCCGGTCAGGTAGTTGGCGACGGCAACGACCGGCAGGAGCAGATTGAGAAACGTCATCGCTTTCCATATGGAGCGAATGGTCGGTCGATATCCCTCTACCACGGTGAGAAACAGGCAGGAGAGCAGAATACCCGCATGTGCCAGAAAAAAATGAAAAAACCGGAAGTGAGGAAACGGATAAAACAGCTCGGGGGTGAGGAGAGCTTGGCTCGCACCACCGATGCCGACAAAAAAGAGGATCTCGTACAGCAGCTTGTTTTTGTTGATCAGGACGACGACGGACAACAGCAGCGTGATGCTGCACAACTGAAGCGGCAAGGCATAGCTGGCGTCCCAGCCGATTGACAACACATACCATAGCTGCAGAGAGATCTCGGACAGCAGCAGAACGGCTGCCAGCACGCAGCGGGCAGAGGTGTTCCACTTTTCTTTTTGCAGCAGTTCTCTCTTATGGTACAGCATCCACAGCAGCAGAGCGATGAGAAGCAGAGCCGTCAAGTGTGACGGAGAAAACAGACGAAAGGGGTCTCCAGAGAACGTAGCGGAGAAAAACCAATCCATCGACATGGCCTCCATTTATTGGTTGCTACACCTATTTTACTGTTTTTGCCGTGCTGTGGATAGAAAAAACCCCCTTTGGCATACACCAAAAGGAGGTTCAGCTAAAAGGAGCTACTGCTCGATTTCGAAATATTTGTAGAGATCATCCAGCATTTTATTCGCCGCCATAACACCGCCAGACATGTTCCAGAACACTTCGTTGACCTGATACACTTTGTTATTGCGGACCGCGTTCAGATTTTTCCAGAGGGGATCATTGGTCCATTCTTCCTGCAGTTTTTTCACTGCACCGTCCCCTTTCCAGTCTGCAGTAAAGTCGAAGATCACGTCGCCATCCATCTGGGCGATCTGTTCTTTGGTCAATTTGGCAATCACTTGATCCTTCACCCGCTGGGATTCAGGACGAGCCAGGCCGACTTCCTCGATGATCGATCCCGGAAAGCCGGTGTAGTAGATACGGGCATGATCAGGATTGAAGCGAATCAGGGAAACTTCTGTCTTTAGCTTGTCGCCCATTTTTTGTTTAAAGTCAGCGACTCGTTTGTCCCAATCGGAGATCAGTTTCTCTGCCTCAGCCTGCTTGTTCAGCGCCTCTGCCGAGAGCTTCAGATTTTCTTTCCAGTCAAACACGGTTTCGGTCATCACCGTCGGAGCGATTGCCGACAGCTGCGTGTAGATCTTTTCATGGCGCATCTTGCTGCCCAAGATCAAGTCTGGTTTCAGGGAAGCGATCTTCTCCAGATTGGGCTGGGTCTCTTCGCCGAGCACGGTTACACCCTGCATGTCGTCTTTGATGTAGTCGTACCACGGGTCGCCGATCCACGATTGGACGGCTCCGGTTGGCTTTACGCCGAGAGCGAGGGAGATGTCCACCAAACCGTTTACGAGAACGACAACCTTTTGCGGCGTCCCTTTGATCTCTGTTGTCCCCATGGCGTGAGTGATGGTGCGTGTCTCTTCTGATGATGTGCCTTGCTCGCCGCTCTCTGTACCGGGAGATGAAGCAGAGTTGTCCCCGGATGGCTGTGTTGAGGGTTGCGTCTGCTGCTGTCCGCCGCCGCATCCAGCCAGCAGGAGAACTGCTGTCAGAAATAGGGCAAGCACACGAAATGGTGTGGGTCTCTGAAGATATGTACGTGCCAACATGGTGAATCCCCCTTAGGTAATAATGATTCTCATTTACAGTAATTAAATATAGTACAACCTCAGAGACCTGTCAACAAACAACTTGGCACCTGCGACTTGTTATTTTTTTCATGGTAATTGATAATGATACTCATTGACACATCCCGCTCCATCTCATACACTTATAGTCGAAAGAAAAAATGGTCGCACCAGTGATTTTGCTATATGGAAGAAGGATTATGATGATGGGAATGATGGCGGGTAACACGAGCAAGGTGATCGGTTTAATCATCGGAACGCTGATCTTGATCGCTTGCGTGTTTGCAAGTATCGTCTTTGGGGCAACAGATACGGGTTGGCAGGAGGCGATCGAAGCCTATACCAACTTCAACGGTTCCAATGAACACCTGATCATCCTCACGGTTCGCGTCCCGAGGGCGCTGATCGCGCTCGCCGTAGGTGCCAGCCTGGCAGTCGCCGGGGCGCTGATGCAAGCGCTGACGCGAAACCCGCTTGCTTCTCCGGAGATATTTGGGGTGAATGCCGGGGCATCATTTTTTATCGTGGTATCCGTGCTTTTGCTAACCATCACATCTCTATCGCAGTTTATCTGGATTGGATTTTTGGGAGCAGCGATTGGGGCGGCTGCTGTCTATATCTTGGGAACGATCGGCAGAGAAGGGACGTCATCCGTCAAAATCGTGTTGGCTGGCGCTGCCGTTACCGCACTGTTCTCTGCTTTCACCCAAGGGATTCTGACGCTTAGTGAAAGCACGCTGGATGAGATTTTGTTCTGGCTGGCAGGCTCCGTTGCTGGACGAAAGCTGGAAATGCTGCTCTCGGTGCTGCCCTACATGTTGATTGGCCTGTTCTTGGCACTGCTGATCGCACGCCCGGTCAATACGCTGGCCATGGGGGAGGACGTAGCAACGGGATTGGGACAGCGAACCGCATACGTCAAGCTTGCCGCTGCTGTCATTATTGTATTGCTGGCCGGCAGCTCGGTCGCGCTTGCCGGATCGATCGGGTTCGTCGGGATTGTCGTTCCGCACATCGCCCGTTACTTTGTGGGGATTGATTACCGTTGGGTGATCCCTTACAGCGCTCTTTTAGGAGCGATCCTGCTGCTGTTGGCTGATATCGGTGCTCGGTTTGTGGTGATGCCGGAAGAAGCGCCGATCGGGATTATGACCGCGTTGGTTGGAACTCCCTTCTTTGTGTACATCGCGCGGAGGGGGTTCGCAGCATCATGAATCGGGACATCGTGAAGAGGTACATATCCCTCCGCTGTGCGGCTTGGCCGGTCTCCTTTCTCGTCGAGCGAAGGGTGGCAACGGTGAGCATTCTGCTGAGTGTGTCGGTGGCTGCCGTCTTTATCCTCAGTGCCGGAATGGGAGATCTCTTCCTCACCCCGCTGGAGGTGCTGCATGTGCTGACCGGCAGCGGAGAGGAGAGCCAGAGTGTCATCGTCACCACGTTTCGACTGCCGCGCATCTTCGTCGCTATGCTGGTTGGCGCAGCGTTGGCTGTATCGGGGGCCATCCTGCAGGGGATCATTCGCAACCCTTACGTATCCCCTGACATCGTCGGGATTACCGGTGGAGCGTCTGTTGCCGCCGTTTCGTTTATCTATTTTTTCTCAGGGGTTTTGAGCATTCACCTGCAGCCCTTGTTCGCATTTGTCGGGGCCGGTCTGATCGCTTTTGTGATCTACAGTCTGGCTTGGCGCAGGGGGGTGACGCCGATCCGTCTGGTTCTCATCGGCATCGGTTTTTCAGAAGGGCTTCGTGCCGTGACGATGCTGATGATCGTGCTGAGTCCAATGTACGCGGCAAGTCAGGCTTACATCTGGCTGACGGGTACGGTCTACGCTGCTACCTGGGATCAAGTATTTACGCTGTTGCCTTGGGTCGTTGTTTTTATCACCGCTGCCTTTCTATACGTGGGAAACGTAAACGTGCAGCAGTTGGGTGACGACATCGCGGCCAGTCTAGGCAGTTCCGTTCAGCGGGATAGGGTTGTCTTGTTGCTGATCAGCGTCGTGCTGGCGGGCGCCGCTGTTGCGATCGCCGGGGCTGTTGGGTTTGTTGGCCTGATCGCCCCACACATTGCGCGCAAGCTGGTAGGACCGTCGTTTGGCGGTATGCTGCCGGTTTCCGCCTTGACTGGAGCACTTATCGTCATGCTGGCGGATCTTGTCGCCAGAACAGCCTTTTCGCCGCTTGATATTCCGGTTGGTGTGTTTACGGCGGCAGTAGGGGCGCCATTTTTCATCTATTTACTCTACCGGACCCGCAAACAGTAAAGAGGGGAGATCCAGCACAATGAAGGGATTGGAAGCAAGAGAGTTGACGTTGTCGTATGACGACACCGTGATCATTGACAAGTTAGATTTACAGATCCCCAAACAAAAGATTACCGTATTCATCGGAAGCAACGGCTGCGGCAAATCAACTCTGCTCCGTTCACTTGCTCGTCTGCTGAAACCGGCAGAGGGATGCGTGCTGATCGATGGGGAACAGATTACCAAGCTGTCTACCCGGGAAGTGGCGAAGCGCCTGGCGATTCTTCCCCAAGGCCCGACAGCTCCAGAAGGATTGACCGTTCTCCAGTTGGTCAAGCAGGGGAGATACCCTTACCAGAGCTGGCTGCAGCAGTGGTCGAAGCGAGATGAAGAGGCTGTGATGAAGGCGCTGGAAGCGACGCAGATGACTCCATTTGCCGATCGGCCGGTCGACTCGCTCTCCGGAGGACAACGGCAGCGGGCGTGGATTGCGATGACGCTGGCTCAGGAGACGGAAACCATATTACTCGATGAGCCGACCACCTATCTCGACATGACCCATCAGATCGAGATTCTCGATCTGTTGTATGAGCTGAATCAAACCGAGCAGCGAACGATCGTCATGGTGCTGCATGATCTGAATCTGGCCTGCCGTTACGCCGACCATATCGTCGCTGTTCATAATCGGTCGGTCTACGCCCAGGGAGCGCCAGAACAGATCTTCACGGAAGAGATGGTCCGCGATGTGTTTCAACTGGAATGTCAAATCGCCACCGACCCCCTATATGGGACGCCGATGTGCATCCCTTACAGCAAAGGAAGAAATGTTCGTATCCGATCCTTGACGGGAGTAGGTGTGTGACGCCAATCCCCATGTATGGGGGAGAAGGGAGATCATGTGCATGGAGTTGTGGGAAGCGCTCAAGGGGCGGCGCTCGATCGGCAAAGTAAAGCTAGACGTCCCTCCTCGTGAATGCATTGAGAAGATATTGGAAGCGGCTACCTGGGCGCCCAGTCACCATCAAACACAGCCTTGGAAGTTTTTTGTCCTGCAGGGAAGGGCGCGCCAACGCTTGGGAGAAGAGATGGCTCGGATTGCGATGGGCAAGATAGCGGATCAAGAGACGGAAGACGTCCGGGCCAAGATCGAAAAACTGAAGTCCAAACCACTGCGGGCACCTGTGGTGATCGCCGTCGCCGTCACTCCGTCCGAGCAGGAGAAAGTGGTCGAAATCGAAGAGATTGAGGCTGTCGCATGTGCCGTGCAAAATATGATGCTGGCGGCTCACGAACTGGGGCTGGGTACGATCTGGCGAACGGGCAGCATCACCTATGAACCAGATTTGAAACCATTTTTCGGCTTGGGCGAACGCGATCGACTGCTCGGTTTCGTCTACGTCGGATATCCTGATCTGCCGCAGCGGGAGTCAGTGGGAAGGCCCTTTACGGAGAAAACAGTTTGGTATGATGAATGAAAAAGCGGCTATTCCTGCTTAGGAATGGTCGTTTTTTTTAAAACCCATGGAACCGCAAGCATGCTGTTTGCTGTTTACATGATCATGGTGGGGTGAACCCTCCCTTTAGTGAAAAATAAGCTGACACCTGTTGCATGGCAGGTGCCAGCTTGCGATCGCAGCACTGAGGTTTACTAAATCTACCTTGCGGCTGCTTCCATGCTAGTTGGTGATTTTATACACATCTTCTTGATAAGCTTTTTGTACTTCGTTTTCAGAGACAGGGCTTTGTTCTTTTTCCAGCAGCACGGCCTGGTCCGCTTGGTCCCAGCCCACCTTGTAGCCGAGCGTCTCAGCTACTTTTCTCACCGGCAGGAACACATCTCCATTTACTGTCGTCTCCAGCTTCGCAAAACGGTTGGATTCGATCCCTAATGCTAGTTCCAACTGAGCAGCAGCGGCCCAGACGGTACCATCCTGGAGAACCAATTGTCCTTCCGCAAACGGATAACGTGCTCCGTTCACTTTCAGTTGAAGCTCGCTCGGATTCCATAGTGCGGGCGCGTCCGGTTCTGGTTGGACAAAAGAGACGGCGTCTACGCCAAGTACCGTTCCTTCCCTGGTATTGTCCGCGCCACCGTACATCTTGCCCGTTTCGTAGTCGAACAGCACGGCCTGCACGTTTCCGATGTCTTGCGGCTGTTCTTCAAACACGTGACCTCTGGACATCAGATCGAGAATCACGTCTTGCTCAATCCCTGCTTCCCAGCGTACATTTGGATAGCTGCTGGAATAGATGCGCGGCGTTTCGATCGCTTTCTGGATCGGCAGTTTATGATCAATCACATTGATGATCGTCTGCGCAACGGATGTGATAATCGTCGGTCCTCCCGGCGAGCCGACCGCCATAAACGGCTGGCCGTCTTTGAGCGCCATGGTTGGCGACATGCTGCTTCGCGGCCGCTTTCCAGGCTCTACCTGATTGACCCCGCCTGGCTCAGCATCAAAATCGGTCATTTCGTTGTTCAACATAAAGCCGTAGCCTGGAACCATGATCCCGGTACCAAACACTTGCTCGATCGTCGTGGTGTAGGAAACCATGTTGCCCCATTGGTCGATCACCGAAAAGTGCGTCGTCTGTCCAATCGGATTTTCCTCTTGTACAGACGCCCGTTTTTTCTTGTTCTCGCCGTCAGGTTCATACTTCCATGGGTCGCCCGCTTGTACGTTGGCATTGGCGATGCGGGGGTGGATCAGCTCTTGCCTTTGCTTGATGTATTCGTCGTCAATCAGCCCTGTTTTCGGTACCGGATAGAAATCTTCATCCGCCATGTACATCGCCCGATCAGCGTAAGCGAGGTGCATCGCTTCGATCAGACGGTGCAGGTACTCAGGTGAATTGACACCCATCTTTTCAACATTGTAGCCTTCCATCAGTTTCAAGATTTGCAGGACGGTCAAGCCGCCGGAGCTTGGCGGAGACATGGAAACCACTTCATAGCCGCGATACATGCCGCGAACCGGTTCGCGTTCTTTGACCTGGTACTGCTGCAGATCATCCGTGGTCATCACGCCGCCCCGTTTTTGCACTTCCGCGACCAACGCTTCTCCAATCTCTCCATTGTACAGTGCATCGGACCCTTTTTCCTTGATCAGCGAGAAAGTCTTCGCCAGATCGGGCTGAACCAGCAGATCCCCTTCTTGAAGCGGTTTGCCGTCTGGAATGAAGACTTCAGCAGCCGTTCCGTACTGCTGCAGTTTCTCGATATTTTCGGCGATGTACTGCTCCATCGACCAGTTTACCTTGAACCCGTCTCTGGCATATGTAATCGCTGGATCAATCACCTGGGATAACGGCATCGTACCGTACTGTTCCAGAGCGTATTCTACGCCTTTCAAGGTGCCGGGAACACCTACCGCATTTCCACTGGTATGACGTTGGAACCAGGGAATCGGTTTGCCGTTTTCGTCGAGGAATAGATCGGGCGTGGCCTTTTGCGGCGCCATCTCGCGACTGTCGATCACTTTGATCTCGTTTTTCTCTTTGAGATAGATCATCATGAACCCGCCACCGCCGATTCCTGACATCATCGGCTCAACCACGTTGAGGGCCAATTGAATCCCGGCAGCCGCGTCGACCGCATTCCCGCCTTCCGCGAGAATCGTTTTGCCAACCTCTGCCGCCAATGGATGTGAGACGGCGACAATTCCTTTTGCTGCACTCGGCATCTCTTCAGATACGCCGGGCACAGCAGCAAACACAGGCGTGATGGAAGCAAACACCAACAACAAAGCACTGATCAGATGAAACCATCGATTCAATGAACATTCCCCCTTTTTCATCTTGTTGCTACATTGTAGTGGAATGACTATGGAAACATACGGGAAACTACAAGATTTCGCTAAAAATAATCTGTATATTTAGATTTTTCTTTCGAGTAACGCTGTCGGATGCGAGAACGGATCTTAGGAAACCAAGCAATCTGTTCGTTTACCATATAAAGGAAGGGTGATTTTTTAATAGTTGGTGTTTTTTTTCATAAAATTTGCGTAAAATCCATAAGGTTTTTCGCCACAGGCGATCTGACCCAATCCGTTTCCGTGAAAGGAAAGGATGAAGTGGCCCAACTGGCTTCCGAGTTTAACCGCACGATCGGGACGTTGAAACAACTGGTGCAAGGCGTCACCGGTGCCTCTGAACGCGTGAACGGGTTTACCCGAGAGCTGGCGGTCGGCATTGACCAGACGAACCTGGCCGCGCAAACCATTACCCGTTCGATTGAAGAGGTGACCAATGGCGTGGAGGTACAGGTACGAAGCGCCGAAGAGACGTCCAGGGCGATTGAGGAAATGTCGGTCGGCATTCAGCGGATCGCCGAGACATCCTCGTCCGTCTCCAGTGCATCGCTGGATGCGGCCAAAGAAGCGGAACAAGGCGGTGTCTGGATCGATAAAGCGGTACAGCAGATGAACAAGATCAATAACGCCACGGACCGCGTAGCTGGGGCGATTCATCGTCTGGGCGATCGTTCCGAGGCGATCGGGCTGATCCTGGAGACCATCTCCGAACTGGCCGCCCAGATTAACCTGCTTGCGCTGAACGCGGCGATTGAAGCGGCTCGGGCCGGAGAGCACGGCAGAGGGTTTGCGGTCGTGGCGGATGAAGTGCGCAAGCTGGCGGAACAGTCCGATGATTCGACTCGTCAAATCGCCAAGTTGATTACGGAGATCCGCGATGATATGGGTCATGCGGTAGGAGTCATGACCGAAGGGGAGCAGGATGTGAAGGCGGGAATTGACCTGATCGAAGAACTGCGTCAAGGTTTTGCCAATATCCTGTCATCCGTCCAGTATGTAGCCAGCCAAATCGAAGAGGTGTCGGCAGCGGCGGAACAGATGTCGGCAGGCTCTGAAGAAGTGACTGCCTCGGTGCAAGAGATGACGCGGATTGCCGTCAATTCGGCTGACAGTACCCGGGAAGTGGCGGCCGCAGCCCAGCAGCAATTGGCTTCCATGCAGCAGATCTCGGTCTCGATCCAATCCTTGGGCAGTGTCGTCGAAGAATTGGAGCAGGCTGTCCGTCGATTTAAGATGTAGTAGATTTCATCCGAAAACAATAGAGAGACATCCAGATATCCAAGAAAGGAGTGAGTGTTTTGAAAAGGAGAAACAAGGTATTGGCAGTTGCCGCATTGGCAGTCACGTTGCTCGCAGGGAATCTGTTCACCCCGTCGATCTCAGCGGAAGGGACACCGGTCCCCATAGAGGATGCGAGTGCTGCACAGGTCTCCAAGGAGGCGGCGAGTGCTGCACAGGTCGATCTGGCCGCAGCGAACAGCGGTGTGATGGTACCTGTTGAAGCAGTTAGCCAAGCGTTGGGCCAAACCGTCACCTGGGATCCGAAAACAAAAGAAGTAAACATCCAATCCCGCCTGGACAAGATTATCGAACAAGGCTATATCCGGATTGGTACGACAGGTGACTACAAACCGTTTACCTACCTCAACCCTGAGACAAACGAGTTTGAGGGCTACGACATTGACGCTGCCAAACTGCTGGCCAAGAACTTGGGCGTGGAAGCAAGGTTCGTGCAAACATCTTGGCCGACGTTGATGGAAGACCTGCTCGCGGACAAGTTTGATATCGCAGTGGGCGGGATTACCCGCAATGTGGAACGGCAGAAGAAAGCTCATCTCTCCCAAGCGTATATCAGTTTCGGCAAATCTCCGTTGATTCGCTTGGCAGACAAAGACCGCTTCAAAAGCCTGGCCGATATCGACCAGCCAGACGTCAAGATCGGGCTGAATCCCGGTGGGACCAATGAAAAGTTTGTTCGCGCCAACATCAAAAACGCAGAGATCATCATGGTCGAGAACAATCTGGAGATTCCGCACATGGTAGCCGCTGGTGAAGTGGACGTGATGATCACGGACAACATCGAAGCGATGCTCTACGCCAAAGAAGATGAGCGTCTCTACGCCGCACTGACCGACCAAACCTTCACCGTTGATGAAAAAGGGTATCTGATGCACCGCGGCGACCTGGTATTCGAGAACTGGATCGAACTGTGGATGGATGAAATGAAGCTAAAAGGTGAGTTTGACAAGCTGTATAAAAAATGGATAGAATAGTGACGGCAAGCCTGGTTTTCGGACCAGGCTTCTCTTATGTCACATGTTGGATGAGAAGGTGGGTCATTGAATCAGCTTTTTAAACTGCAAGAGAGAGGAACAACGGTAGGCACGGAAGTGCTGGCCGGGATTACGACCTTTCTCACCATGGTCTATATCGTCATTGTCAATCCAGCCGTCTTAAGCGATGCCGGAATGGACTTTCAGGCGGTGTTTATCGCGACAATCCTGACCAGTATCGTCGCCACACTCTTGATGGGCATATTCTCTAACTATCCGATTGCGATAGCCCCCGGGATGGGGATGAATGCCTACTTCGCCTACAGTGTTGTGGCTGGTGGCGGTATCTCCTGGCAGGCTGCGTTGGGAGCCGTCTTTTTTGCCGGACTGATCTTTACCCTGCTTTCGCTGACCGGCTTTCGCCGCTTGCTGGTCGATGTGATACCGAACAACCTGAAGCATGCGATTACCGCCGGGATCGGTCTGTTTATTTCGTTTATCGGTCTGCAAAGTGCGAAAATCGTCGTCGATTCTCCCGCCACCCTGGTCACGATCGGGAACTTGACGGAACCGATGACCCTGCTGTCGGTGATCGGGATTGCCATATCGCTGATCCTGCTGGCCTATCAGGTAAAGGGGTCCCTGTTTATCGGGATGATCATCACTTCTTTGCTCGCTTGGCTGTTCGGCATGATGGAGCTGCCGGCACAAATCTTCTCCATGCCAACCGGACTGGAAAAGACTGCTTTTCAGATGGACTTGGCCGGTGTGCTGGAGCAGGGGCTGTATGCTGTCATCTTTACGTTTTTGCTGATTACGCTTTTTGACACGACCGGCACGATGCTGGGGGTAGCGGGACAGGCGGGTCTGATGAAAGACAACAACTTTCCCCGTGCCAAGTCGGCCTTGCTGGCTGACGCAGTCGGAACCACACTGGGAGCAGCGCTGGGGACTAGTCCCACCTCAGCCTATATCGAATCGAGCGCCGGGGTGGCCGTTGGCGGAAAAACCGGTCTGACGGCTGTAGTGGTCAGCTTGTTATTTGCCATCGCCCTCTTTTTTGCGCCGATTGCGCAGGTGCTGGCCAGCATTCCGGCGATTACCGCGCCTGCTTTGATTATCGTCGGGTTTTTCATGATGAACGTGCTCCGCAGTATTGACTGGAAGGACTTTGAGGAGGCATTTCCAGCCTTTCTGATCGTCATCACCATGCCGCTCACCTACAGTATTGCTACGGGGATCGGTCTCGGTTTTATCGTATATCCGATGCTGAAAATCATGCGGGGCAAAGCCAAAGACGTCCATCCGATCATGTACTTGTTTGCCGTGCTGTTCTTCATACAGATTGGATTTTTTGGCCATTAGTCAACTGCCTGGTCTAGACGAGCAGCAGTTGACAGGTGAGAGAGAGTTGCATGTCATTGCATCATGATACGGACCGCTGTCCTTTTGGGCAGCGGTCAAGTTGTTGTTTAGAGCGGCTCTTCGTCGTGTTCGGGGTCACTGTGCGTAGGATGAGAGGCAGGCTCGTGCCGGGACAATCCCTCGTGGAAGTTGCGAGTCTCGTAGGCAAAGCGGGTGCTGGTCGAATGCTGACCCTCTTCCCATCCGGTCGCTTTGCCTAGGTAGCGCTCATCCGTGGCGGCGCCATAAGGGCCCTCTGGGAACTCTTCTTGGAGGATTTCGTTTCGCTGGGACTGGACCGTCTCCAACTCATGATAATCCGGCTTGTCGTACTTTTCGTAGGTCGGCTTCGGTCTTTTGCCCATCATGACGCTCCTTTCCTGTCTGGCAGTCCGTTTCCAAACCATTCTTAGTGTGTGCAAATGGTATGGTTTTACTCCTGTCGCAAGCCGATTTTGGCAGGCCATTATCCTATTGCTTGGCTCCATACGTAAGACACCCTGAAAGCAAGGGTGTTTTTTTGTTTATTCCGCAACTGCTTACGTATTTTAAAGTATTAAAGCCTATTAGTGAGCAAGTTTATCCTTTTTACGACAAAAAAGTTGTTTTTATAAGTCGGATACAGGGAAATAGTCCCTTGTGTTCTTTTGCATGTAGATACATATTCTCTCGGTAATGGCAAATCCCCCAAACCTAATATGGGACTAACGACATATCTGCGGTTCACGCACGAACGAACACAACCGGATTGCCGAACATACATCAAGCATGCACATCAATAGCAGGGCTACACCTGATTGTACAGCCCTATTTCTGCGTGAAATGGTTCTATTTTGTGTTTGGATCGGGAAGGGAGGAGTCAGAAAAAGCGTTACCGTTGTGGATTGAAGCCATTTGACGATCCGAGAGAAACAAGCAGGAGGGAGAGCATGTTGAAGAGGTGCATGTCCTTATTCGTTTTGTTATTTTTGTTGATTCATGCCCATTCCGCGTATGGGGCGGCGAAGGATGAACCGTTCGAAGTCGTAAAAAAAATATCTCGTCAGCATCATACGTACTCCGTTGTCATGGACGTTGAGACAGAGGAGTATTTTCTGCGCAAAGAGGAGCGGGAAAAAGGAGAGGAAACGCTGGTTTATGAGACTTCACTCGGGAGGTATGAGGGGAAGGTAAAGGTGAAGCTCTCCGTAAGAGAAGAAAGTCTCATCTTATTTATCAGCACAAGAGATGACTTTTCGCTGATACAGGCAGATGAGGTTTCCGGCGAAGTGATGAAAGAAATCTCGATAGATGATCTGGGGATTCAAAAAAACAAAGGGAACCGTGAGCTGAATACCGCCAGCGAACGAGATGTGTCTGCAAACCTTCGCTCGATGACGGTTCCAGAGGCGCCCAGTTTTGTAGCAACAGAAGAAATGACGCCAACGACGATTGACCTGAAGTGGAACGAGGTCGCAGGAGCGGAAGAATATCGTGTCTATTTTGCCGATCTCTCTGAAGAAGAACCGAATGAACTGCTTGTGGAAACGACGGAGACGACAGCTACACTACAACTGCCAAGTTCTACGGTTTACCAATTCTATCTGAGAACAGTGAATGATTCCAGGGAGAGCGATCCGTATTATTTTATCGCCCTTTTGCCAGACAAGTTTCAACAGGTAGAGGCGGTAAGTGGCATGGACAATCTTCACTTTGAGTGGTCTCCTGTGGAAGGGGTGGACGATTATAAATTGTATTTCTACTCGGAAGAAGAAAAGGAAGACGAACTGAGAACGGAAGATACCTCTTATACGTTTGAGAACCTCGAACCTTTGGCCATACACATATTGAACAATGATGCCATATCTGGCACAGAGATCCTGGATGAATTCGCGTTGGTAACGATGACCTACCCACTGGTCCCGCAAGAACCAGACGATTTCAACGCTGAGGTGTTACCAGATGCATCACTCCGGCTGGAGTGGGAAGAGAGCGATTACGCAGCAGAATACGTACTCTATCAAGAGGATGAGGAAATCGCCACTCTCGGCTCTCTGCAGACCAGTTATATCGTCCACGGACTCCAAATAGGCGAAACATATGATTTCTACCTAAAAGCCAGAAATATTTCCGGGGAAAGTGACCGGGTACATGTAGAAGTGACGATCACACCACCTGACATTCCCGACCCGCCCCTACATGAAGGGGATCTTCCGGCACCTGAAAACTTTGTAGCGGAGGAGATTCTGTCCGAGTCGGTTCTGCTGCGGTGGGACCCCATACCTGAAGCGATCCGTTACGATCTCTGGATCAACGGGGAAAAAAGTGGATGTGGGATACACGACGGAATACGAGCTAGACGATCTGGAACCCAGTACCGTATACGAACTTCACCTAAGGGCGATTGGCCCTGATGGAAAGGATGGGGCGTCAGCTGTCCTGTTGGTGCAAACGTTAGCTGATATGCCGGACCCACCAGAGGCGCCGCTTGTCGAAGTGGAGCGAGTCACTTCGATCAGTGCTTATCTGACGTGGAAACCGGTCGAAGGGGCGACCGTCTACAAGATCCGCTATATGGGATACGAGCAAGAACTGAGACGAGAGAACGTCAAGATAACTGGACTGCAGCCAGACCGGTCATATGTCTTTACCATAACCGCAGCAAATGAAGCTGGCGAAAGTGATCCGGTAGAAGTGGAGATTGAGACGGTCCCCTTTTCCTACGAGTACATCTACGATGGGAGTTTGCTCAAGCAAGTGATGAGCTCGTATGAGGAGATCTGGACCTATTACTATGACGATAACGGCAACAACACAGAAGTGATCTACCAATCGGAGCCTGATAAAGCAGATCAAGAATTTGACATTTCCTAGCAAGAGGTGAAGATACGGATGAAAAAGTGGCTGCGCCAAGCGTATACGATCTGCCTGTCACTGGTGATCGCCCTCTCCTCGGTGGCACCAGCGGGCGTTGTGTTTGGACAAACAGATGAAACAGCAGGTGTCCCGAATGCCCTGAGTACCACAGGTATAGAGGAGACGGATGGCTTTATTGACCATACGGGACTGCTTGACGATACAGCTGATTGGGTTTTTGACGATTATCCTGAGGTCCTCGTGGACGACTCGGACATCGAGTACCCGGATACGTCGGAGCAGCCGGTCCTGACAGAAGAGGACATTCTGGCGATGCAGTGGGATCAACTCACCGCCCACGCCGTAGTCAAAATCAACGAACTGTTTGAAAGACGAACGATCCAGATCGCATCGTTCTTTTACACCAATCTGCAGAAACTGCTCTCCATAGACGAGATCAACGAAACCTACGATTGGTCGGTAGAAGATGTGATGTGGGAGATAGAGGAACTGGACATCGATCAATACAACCACTTGATCAAATACGCACCGGTCGCGGGGTTTACCCATAAGAAGTGGAAGCGAAAAAAAGATAACGGCAACCCTGACCCGGGAAATCCTCCATCCGGCCCTCCTGGACAAGGTGAGGGAGGAGATGACGATGGAGGAGGCAACTGCGGCAACGATAAAGACAACGGCAATGCCCAGGGCTGTGACAAAGGCAACAAAGGCGGTGGAGACAAGGGGAACGGTGGCAACAACGGAGGAAATAAAGGCGGCGACAAAGGAAACGGCAACGGCAACGGAAACGGCAAAGCGAAAAGTCTTACTGCTGTGGACGAGGTAGCGCAAAGCTCGTTTGACATCACGGAACAATTGACCAATGTGCCACCAGAAGAACTGGTATATACCCCTAAGGACTTTACAAACACGCATTGGAAGAGCAACACGGACAATCCGGTAGATGAACTCTACAGGGCAGCCAATCTGGTGGAGACCGATCTGGTGCTAAAGGGCAAGCAAGGCATGGATCTGGTGATTCAGCGACGGTATAACTCCCTGGACAGCTTGATTACCCAACCCAGTTTGAAATACAAAAACAGGGAAGAAGCGATCAACGTAACGAAAAACGATGACGTCCCCGGGCCTTTCACCCTTGGAGCCGGCTGGTCGTTTAACTTCCCCATGTTTGAAGAGTCCAATCAACCGATTGAGGTTGAAAGCGAGGAAACGGACATCGGGATCAAATACAAGCTGAACAGAGATACCCAATACGATCGCTGGATTCGGATCACACTTGATGACGGTTCTACGTTTGAAGGGGGGAACGATGATCTTTCTGGCCCGATCAGACTCCTGTCTCCGTACAGTGGTGTCTCTGCGCGACGGTATTTTGGCGGGGAAATTAGCGTGACTAGAGACGGGTACTACTACCATATGGAGCATGAATCGGACTACCTGGAAGTAAGAAAAGTAGACCCTTATGGCAATACGATCATCTATCGTATACCGGACGGAAACGAGGATATTCCGATTGAGATTATCGACAGTGTAGGACGTATCGTAATCATTGAGAAGAATGACAAGGACGTCATTACCGATCTCAAAGTATATGAGGATGCATCGCGTCAGAAGCTGCTCAAGCATATCCGATACCATGTCGAGCAAAAAGAAATGTTGATCAATCCGGATAAATCGGAAGCAACAGATAAATTCTATCAGCTCAGCAGTGTAGAGGAAGTTCCTGTCAAACCAGAACAGGGTGAGAAAAGCAAAACGATTGCGAGTTATACGTACCTGGATCCATTTATGATGGGCAATGCCGAGTTTAATCTGACGCTAAATTATGAACTGCCTGCAGAAAACGGCAAGGTCCTGCTCGATTACCAGGGGATTGAATCGAAGGCCTATGTCGACGCGGATTTTAACAGGAGGAGTGTGATCCGCTACCTGCTGCTGGACAAGGCTAAATATCCGATACAGGGTCTTACACTGGGGTACCGGTACAGCCACTACTACCATGGGCCATATGGTCCCAATGATCCCAATACATCGGTTAAAAATCCTTTTGAACGCAACGTAGTCAGGTTGTATCTCGACAAACAGGCACTATCATACATCACGTATCACCCGGTTACGACTGTTCGCTACGAATATGAGGCGTTTAAACGCAATCCCAATGATCCAGAGACAAGTCCGCTGGAGAAAAAGTGGTTTACCAAGGACTATACGATGACGAACAGCGAAGTCTGGAAGCGACCCAAGGAGGAAATCGAGCGGCTGCGGGGAGTGGACGAACGGCGCAGTGGGGATCGGGTTATCTCCAGGGAGCGGTACCCGTCCCTGATGTTCGGCCGTCCGGTAGAAAAGACGTTTGAGGTGAATAAAGAGGGGTTTCACCGGCTACGCTTGGTGAAATCGACCGGCTATCGGTTCAACCCACTGGACGACCGTGAAGATGGCAAAGAGTACAGCTACAATCCAGAAACATATCTAAGTTTTGCCTACGAAGATGATGACATCGATCCAACCTATCAGTATACGTTTCTGGCTCCGACTCCTGAAGTTGAACTGGCAGCCCAGGATGTGTTTGACTACCTGATGGACCCCGAGGTGGAGGATCGCGAGCAGGTGGAGGATCGCATTCACCTGTACGCCCATGAGACGAAGTACGATTACAACCGATATGGGGACAAAATTTTTGAACAGGATCCGCTGGGGAATCAGACGACCTGGGATTACGTCGTGTTTGATGATGATTTTCGTCAGGTAGAGCACGTCGTCAAGGAGTCGGCAGATGGCACACTCGTACATGAAGAACAGTATGAGTACAACGAAGAAGGATATCTCACCGACGAAGTGATCGAGGATTCATACCCAGGCGGCCAGCATACAGATCGAATCGAACGGCGCTACTACTATGACGAAGATGATGAATTCGTCCTGACAAGCATGCGCGAGGAAATCTACGGTGCCGAAGAGAAAGAAGTGACGCGTCAGTTTGACTACGACCAGAACAACCTTCATATCACCGAAGTGACGATCGAAGATGTGGAGCTGGCAGAGGGAGAGACGGAGAATCTGCGATTGACGTACGAGTATGACGGACTGGATCGCCTGATCAAGCAGGGTTACCCGGACGGCAGTTACGTGCGCTATGAGTACGAACTGCTGGGTCGACCCAAAAAGGAAACGTTTGTCCCCAGATACGGTGAGGAGCGAGCGATCTGGTATCTGTACGACGATACGGTCACCAAACGGACAGTGGCAAAGGTGATGCCGGACTTCAAAATACTGGTGACGGTCTACACGCCATTTGGCGATGTGGAGTATCAGTTGGAGCAAGCCTTGACCAGAGGAACGTTTCAACGGCGACCTATGTTGTACAACTTCTACTGGATTGATGGCCGTCAGCTGCGCAACAGCTACCCCTATGCACAAGAGGAGCGAAAGACCACCTATCTGTACAACGATGACGGTTCGCTGGCATCCGCAACCAATGCATTGGGCCAAGAAACCACCTATTGGCGGGCTAATGCCGCGTTTGACGAGGGAACGGGCAGCTATCTGCCGATGAGGGCAGAGAAGGTGGAGTACCCCAATGGTCTCGCAGTGGCTACCTACTACGATCGATACGGACGCGCGGAAAAAACCGTAGAGGAGACAGGGGACGGAAACAAGGAGCAAACGACGCATTACGACTACAACGACTTTGGCTTTGTCACCGACAAAGAGGTAGAGGGAGATACCGGTGAATCACGGGATTGGGAGTATCAGTACGATCTGCGCGGCAACCTGATCTACCTGGAGGACCCGGAGCACAACGAGTACCGGTACACCTACGATGCACTAGACAATCTCATCGACGTCTACCAAAATGACCAGCACACTACCCGTTATCGCTATAATGTGCTGTCGTGGAAGCTGGCAGAGGAAGATCTGCTCAACGACCGTGAAGAGAGCTATCGTTACACGGTCAACGGAAATGTCGACACCTACACCGATAAAGCGGGGCAAGAATACGAGTACGACTATACGCCCTACTATGAGGTAGAGGAATTGGAGATCTCCGATCGCTTTGGCGATGTAGTCTACACCAAGCAAAACGAGTACGATCCGAGCTCTCGTCTGTTGGTAGAGGAGTCAGACACCGGAGGCCATACGGTGCGCTACCGTTACGATCCCTTTCATCGTATGACTCAGTTCACCGCGCTGGGCCATACCTACCGGGTGAAGTATCAAAACGATCCGGATACGATCAACCCGTACAACCTGGACGACCTGGACGATCTGGTAGACGGTTTTGTCTATTCCGACGGTACGGAAGTGGAATACGAATACGATGAATTGGGTCGCTTGGAACGTCTCAACAGCCCGCTAACCGGACAGGTGAGCTACGACTATGACACCGATGAAGACGGGGAGACGGTTACGACCTCCTATCCGAACGGCATTTCCATGGAGGCCGAGCGCAACTCGTTTGGAGAAACCTTGGAGACCACGCACAGCAACGGATGGGACGAGACCAACGTCTACGACGACTTTGGCAACATCGCCGCTGTCCTGCGAGATGGACAGGTGTGGACGTATCAATACGACGAGATCGACCGCATCGTAGAGGAAGCCAATCCCGGCGAGCAAGTGAGGGAGTATCAATACGATGGACTGGGCAACCGGAAACGGCAGCTATCGGGTGAGTTCCCGATGCCGACCGAATCGTGGGAATACGAGTACGATGCACTCAACCGCCTGATAGAGGCAGAAGTAGACGATACGGAAGCCAGATACACCTATTATCCCAACGGCCTGCGTGCGACCAAGACAGTGGAGGGAGAGACGACCCAGTACGTTTACTTTAAAGGACGTGTTGTGGAGGAATTGGATGCGTCAGGTCGAATCAAAGCACAGAACGTCTATGGGAATCAGTTGGTATTGCGGAAAGACGCTGCTGTGTCTGGCAAGTCTGGATTCTACCTGTACAACAGCCATGGCGACGTGATGAAGGTCGTGGACAAGAACACGGGTCGTACGCTTAACGAGTACCAGTACGATGCGTGGGGGAATCCGGTGGATGCGGGGCATCGGGAAGAGATGAGCAACCCGTTCCGCTACGCGGGTGAGGTCTACGATGAAGAGACGGGGATGTACTACCTGCGGGCGAGGTATTATGATCCGCGGATTGGGCGGTTTGTGACGGAGGATACGTATAAGGGGCAAGTGGATAATCCGCTGACGTTGAATCGGTATACGTATGTGCATAACAATCCGTTGAGGTATGTTGATCCGAGTGGGCATCGCTTAGACGCAGCGCATGGAAATGGAGGGATAAATAAGGATCCAAGCGGAATTCTACGTACCGATAACGGGAAAGGGAATGTTTATTGGGAATATTACGATTCTCTATATGAGTTAAATGGATCAGGAGCAGTTCCTGAAACAATTCGTCCTGAATATACAGGTAATGCAAAATACGATGAAGAAACAGCAATGTATATTGAAATGGCCCTGTCGACTGGCGGAATTCTTGTCAATTCAGCGAAGCAAGGGGTCAAGCAAGCTATTAAGGGTACGGGTAAATTTGATAATGGATGGGACATGCCTAGAGGTGGTACAGAAATTGGTGGAAGAAGATATTCTGAACATGCTCTTGAAAGAATGGCACCAGATACCATCCAAGTTCGGGCAGAATTAGAGAAGAGAGCACTAGAAAAAGGATTGAAGCCTGGAACTAAGGAATTCAAGAACTTTGTAGACCCTAGAGGTATTCCTCCAATGGTCGTAGAAGACACGATCAAAAATGTTAAGCCAGTTCCAGGTAACAGACCAAATACATTGAAATATGATGGGAAGGATGTTACCGTCATTACAAACACCAATGGTGATGTAATCACTGTAATTCCAAAATAAGGAGGGTAGTATGTGTCGATAAAATTTGATGAATACTTGCTACTAGAATTATTTGAAAGCGAACCGATAATTATAGATAGTGAGGCAGAGATTTACAAGTACCAGAAAAAGGATAATATTGGATTAGCAATAATATTATACTTTTCTGTCTATGACCAATATGCAACTGTAAGGTTAGAGCATAAAGATATAATAAAACCACTATTTGAAGTTGAAATAAATAACCTAAGACTTATTGATGCAGATAATGAGAAAATCTCTCTCTTTAAGCAAGAAAGTAAAGAACCTGCTATTCAAATTATAATTTCACCGAGTTTTATGCTAGATATAAGTCTCTAAAGATATAGAGGCATAGCCTTTTTTACACGGCGATATGTAAGTGTGATCCTATAACCTTGATTGGCTACATGCCTTTCAAGGTTTCTTTTTATCCGCACCACACCCTTCGCCATCTTAGTATGAGAGGAAAGCTCCCTATGTAAAAGTCCAATTTTTCTATGGAGGCGGGGGACTAGAAATGTAGCGTTATGGTGCATATATAGAAAAGAGTCTATAAAATATTTTGTGTAAACTCTCAACCTACTCATTTACAATTAACTTAGAAAGGTTGGGATTTTTTATGAGCCTCATACCAAAAGAGCAACTCAGGCAGTGGATTAAGGAAAAGAACATGAAGTCGATGGAGGATGTGCAATCAGCTTTAAAAGAGCTGTTCGCTGACACCATCCAGGAGATGCTGGAAGCCGAATTGGAGACTGAACTTGGCTACGCGAAGCATGACTCCAAAAACAAACGAACCACGAACAGTCGCAATGGATACAGCAAGAAGACCGTTCGTTCCGAATATGGTGATATCGACATTCAGGTACCACGGGATCGAGAGGGAGAGTTTGATCCCGTTATCGTGAAGAAACACCAGTCAAACGTTACAGGGATCGAAGATCAGATTCTTGCCATGTACGCCAAAGGGGTATCCACTCGCGACATTCAAGATCACCTGCAGCAGCTCTATGGCATTGAGGTCTCGCCAACACTCATTTCCAACGTAACGAACAAAATCATTCCCTTGATTAAAGAGTGGCAGAATCGTCCCCTGCAATCGGTGTACGCTGTCGTTTTCATGGATGCGATTCATTTTAAGGTAAAGCAGGACGGAGCCATCGTCAATAAGGCTGCGTATATGGTCATTGGCATCGATCTGGATGGCCACAAAGATGTCCTTGGCATCTGGATCGGGGAAAATGAATCCGCGAAGTTTTGGCTCCACGTACTTAACGAGTTGAAGAACCGTGGTGTCCAAGATATTTTAATCACTTCCGTTGACAACCTGAAAGGCTTTACAGAAGCCATATCGGCATGTTACCCGAAGACAGAAATTCAGAAGTGCATCATCCATCAGATTCGGAATTCCATCAAGTATGTGTCATACAAGGACTTGAAGAAGATTACGTCAGAGCTTAAGCCGATCTATAAGGCTCCAACGGAGCAAGCAGCCTTAGAAGAACTCGATCATTTTGAACAGTCCTGGGGTAACAAATATCCCTTGTTGGTACGTTCCTGGCGGAACAATTGGGCCGAAATCGCCACCTTCTTCAAATACCCACCAGAGATTCGAAAACTCATTTACACGACGAATGTCATTGAGAGTTACCATCGACAATTACGGAAAGTTACGAAAGGAAAAGCTGTATTTCCAACGGACGAAGCCCTTCTCAAAATGCTTTATCTCGTGACGATGGATGTCTTACGGAAATGGACGGGACGAGTCCAAAACTGGGGACAGATCCTGTTACAACTATCCGTATTCTTTGAAGAGAGAGTACAACCGTACATTCGTTAAAATGAAAGGCTTCATCCCCAAAAAGATTGTCTTTCTCTTCGCCAATCAGGTCAAGGGTTTGCTACGCCTTACGCCCTTGACCCCCATTGGCTACGAGAAAGATGTTCCGATTATGGGATGAAACCTTTTCATATATCGGTTGATTAAGTTTACACAAAAATCTTGACAGACCCGGTCTTTCTTTTGCCCCCACCCAGTGCCGAATGAATTGGTCGGCTACTTCCACAAGAACTTCACCTTCATCACACCCGTATAATATTCCTCTAATATGCCTGTACGCACATGCAATGCTTGAAAATATAACCCTTTATCACAATCTTCTAACCTTACCAAAGACTCAATATCATCAGATACCACCATGTTTTACTTCAAATATCTTATCTTCGTCTTCTCACGGATTTTCTGAAAATAATATTCTGCAATTATCGCAACAGATTACAGGCAAGTCTCGATAGAGAGGGTGAACAGGTCAGTTGTCGCACCTATTTTGACAGATGCACCGACTATAAATAGTGAGGGTGCGAAGTTTAATTTTGTTCCGCAACTATCTAGATATTTGCTCCGATAGTTACTGTGCAAGAACACTCTGGTAACGTGCCAGTTAACATATACAGGTAAGGCAACGTGAAGGCTAGCCACCTTGCCCTCTAATTATAGAAGGAAATTCGTTAAAAAATTTCCGGTGGGGGCTGAACATGGAAGGTGTGAATGTATCAATCGACCGCATTGTAGTGGACTTTACAAACGTATATTGGACGTTCTTCAATCCGCTTCGCGAGTGGCTTTGTCACTACTACAACGCCGCATTTTACGTTAAGGACAAGGGATTTAAGTACCGAGTACGAGTGAGGGAGGGTAAGCACTGGGCGTATCTCTCGTATCAACTCGTTTATGCCCGACTAGCAAGGAAACATACGCTTCGGCTAGAATGCCCACCCGATTCTCTGATTTACTTCCAGTCTTGGATTTCGGAGATTGGAAAAAACGCAACGGACATTCTGCATGTTCGTTCAGAAGTTGCGTTCGACATTCCTTTACCCTTGTCTGAACTGTTCGTCCTGTCATTGACAGGGCGGAACATGAAGAAAAGAAAGGGGACGTTCTACTCCAACAAGCGACATCAGCGGCAAGTAGCCGGATATTGCCGAGTATATGACAAGAAGGTGGAACTGTTACAAAGGCGTGGGGTGCGAATCGAAGGCGAATTAACGAGGTTTGAAATCGTGTATAAGCCGGATGAAAAAGTCCCAATGAGCGTATTGGTTCAGTATCCGCCGCGATTCAACAGGCTTTACCTTTGTGCTCAAGCAACTTCGCTTAAACTACTGAAAACGAAACTTCAACAAAAGGTGGTCGGACTGATGCGCGGCGAACTGGAACAAAAGGAAGTTACGGCTTATTACCGTAGGAAAATCGTGGAGCAAATGCGGCAACTCCCGACATTGGACTTCGACAGATTAGCGGAAGAGCAGTGGGAAGAAGTTATTACTGTACCTTGTGCCATATTGGGCGGCTTGATTAGCAAAGTGCCAGTTGCACTTTAGCCTTACTCGTCCTCCAAGACAATCAGTTCATGGAGCGGTATGTCGAGCGTCTTGCAAATTTGCTCCAATGTATCAAAGTAAGCCGCATTAACCTTGTCGGAACAAAGGTGACTTACAGTACTAGAACGGATATTCATCCTACGTGCGAGTTCACGCTGACTGATACCCCGTTCCTCTAAAATTTCTCTAAGACGTAATCGGACTGGCATGATTAACCTCCAAATAACGCAAATACCGTCCAAAAAGACATAAACCTTGAGAGAGCAGGAATAAATCATCTCTCAAGGTTTTTCTTATTTCCTCAGCCAACAAGGAATGACGAAAAATCTCTCGAATAGGAACATATAGTAAAAAATGGTTTGTGAAGAAAAACAAGAACCAGGCAGGTGAAAAGATGGACTCTGTCGTTGTCACGCCCGTTCGCTCCTCGCTTCGCAGGGGCTGGCGAATGGCGCTGATCATTCTGTTGATTCTTTTGCTAGTGGCAGCATCCCTATTACTGTATGGCTACTGGCTGCTTGCCAAAAGTCTGCCCGTCACCAGCGGGGAAGTGGTCATTAGCGGGCTTCAGGCGGACGTGTCGGTGTATCGCGATCAGAACGGGGTTCCGCACATCGAAGCGGACAATCTGCATGATCTCTACCTTGCGCAAGGGTACATTACGGCACAGGATCGACTGTTTCAGATGGACTTGAGCAGACGTCAGGCATCCGGGCGACTAAGTGAAGTGGTTGGAGAGAAAGCGGTGGAGCGGGATAAGTTTTTCCGCACTATGGGGCTGCGGCGCGCGGCAGAAGCATCGCTTCCTGCCTACTCGGCGGAGGCCAGGCAGGTGCTGGAGTGGTATGCCGAGGGGGTGAACGCCTACATGAAGGAAGCGATTGCGGAAAACAAACTGCCGGTCGAGTTTTGGCTGCTTGGCTATCAACCGGAACCTTGGAGTCCGATCGATTCGCTGACGATCGGCAAATATATGGCGTATGATCTCGGCGGTCATTGGGAAGGACAGGCGTTTCGCTACTATTTGCTTCAGCATTTCCCTGCTGAAAAGGCGTTTGATCTGTTTCCCAGCTACCCGGAGGATGCGCCGGTGATTGTTCAAATCGCGCAGCAACACCCCATCGATATCGCAGATCATTTGGCTGTAGCGGTCATCCCCAACGAGTGGAATGGCAGCAACAACTGGGTGCTTTCCGGTAAAAAGACAGTGTCGGGCAAACCGCTCTTGGCCAATGATCCACATCTGGGACTGGGCATGCCGGCGATCTGGTATGAGTCGCACCTGATGGCGCCCGATATGGATGTGAGCGGCGTCATCTTTGCTGGTGTGCCCGGGATCATCGTCGGTCATAATCAGCACATCGCCTGGGGAGTCACCAATGTGGGACCGGATGTGCAAGATTTGTATATCGAAAAGAGAAATCCGGAGCAGCCTGACCAGTTCCTGTACATGGGCCGTTGGGAGACAGCAGAGGTTGTACGGGAGGACATCGCGGTGAAAGGCGGGGCGACGATTCCGTATGAGGTGACGATTACGCGGCACGGTCCGCTTCTATCAGAGTTTGCCCACGATCACAAGGAAGAGACCGCCCTGGCGTTAAAATGGACCGCTCTGGAGCCGTCGACGGAGCTGGAAGCAGTGCTGATGATGAATCGAGCAAAAAATTGGGAAGAATTTAAACAGGCGCTGCAATACTTTCACACGCCCGCGCAAAATTTTGTTTTCGCCAGCGTGGACGGTACGATTGCCTACCGGGCGAACGGTCTGATTCCCATCCGCAAAGCAGGAGACGGCTCCGTACCTGTTCCTGGATGGACGGATGAATATGAATGGAGCGGATACATTCCGTGGGATGAACTGCCTACCGTCGTCAATCCGGAATCCGGATTGATCGCCACAGCTAACAACAAGGTGATCGACGACAGCTATCCGTACCACATCACCAACACCTGGGCTCAGCCCCATCGCCAGAACCGCATTCTGGAGGTGTTGGCAAGCAAAGATACCTTTACAGCAGAAGAGATGAAACAACTGCAGCTGGATAAACGGAACATGCAGGCCAAGCAATTGCTGCCTCCACTGCTTGCTGAACTGGAGAAGCAGTCGGGACTCCGCGAGTTGGACAGAGAAGCGATCGCGATCTTGAAACAATGGGAGTACGAGGATGCGCCCGATCTGGCCGCTCCGCTGGTGTTCAACCTCTGGATGATCCAGATTGCGGATACGCTGTTTGCCGATCAGATTGATCCGGAGTTGGACGACTTGTTTGAGGGGAAAACAGGAATCGTCGACCGGCTGCTGACAGATAGTTTCCAGGGCAGTCCTGGTCCCTGGATCCGGGAAAAGGGAGGCATCGGCAACGTAGCTCTGCAATCCTTTCAGCGCACGATCGACAAGATTGTGGAACTGCAAGGGGACGATCCGGCCAGCTGGAATTGGGGAGAGTATCATACTGTCACGTTTGAACATCCGTTGGCCGCGGTAAAGCCGCTTGACCTCCTGTTTAACCTGAAAGCTGTGGCGATAGGCGGCAGTAAGGTAACCGTAGGCATGGCAGGATGGGATGGGCAAACGGGTGAGGTGGAGCATGGCGGTGTCTGGCGTACCGTCGTTGATCTGTCTGATCTGACCCAAAGCTATAACGTGATCGGTCCAGGGCAGTCCGGACACCGATTGAGCCCTTGGTACGATGATCAAATCGATGACTGGACTGAGGGGAACTACCATTTGACCAGCACCACCAACTACCAGAATGAAGAGCATCATCTTCGCTTGCTTCCAAGTAGGTGAGCCATTTTTTGATTCGACAAAAAGGGAGGGATCAGGATGAGACTGACAACACTCGGCTATTGGGGAGCATATCCGTCCGCCAATGAAGCCACTTCCGGCTACCTGCTGCAGACCGACAAAGGCAATGTTCTCCTTGACTGTGGTTCCGGCGTGCTGGCTCAACTGCAGAATCATATCGCGTTGGAAGAACTGGACGCTCTAGTCATCTCTCACTACCACGCCGATCATATCGCCGACGTCTATTGCCTGCAGTACGCGGTGATGATTCTGACGCAGTTGGGCAAACGAACCAAACCGTTGCACATCTACGCACCAGCTGCAGATCAGGCGTCGTTCGCCAAGATGGGATACAGTACCTACTGCCAAGCGGTCCCGATTGCCAGCGGGATGAGAATCGACATCTCAGGCGTCTCGTTTTCTTTCGTCAGCACCACTCACCCCGTCCCGTGTCTGGCGATGCGGATCGAGCACGATAGCGGTGTGATCGCGTATACAGCAGATACCCAGTGGAACCAGGATGTGGTGCAATTATCTCAGCATGCCGATCTGCTGTTGGCGGAGTGCAGTCTGTACAACGAACAGTACGGACAGATCAGAGGACACCTGACCGCCGGGGAAGCGGGCCAACTAGCCGCGCAAGCAGGTGTGAAAAAACTGGTACTGACGCATCTGCCGCATTATGGCGATCATCGAAAGCTGGTTGGGCAGGCGGCTGAGCAGTATCAGGGACCGATAGAACTGGCAAGCGGCGGTGCCGTGTATGAGGTGGTGTAGAGGGAGACGCGCAAAAGGGGAGAAGCAGGATTTTTCTAAGAGGAGTGGTTTTGCAATGCCAACAATGATGGTAGGGTGGTTGGCACATATCTTCTCATCACCTTTTATGCTGTTGTAGTGAATGAACATGTCCCTCTGGGTTTCTTAACACTGAGAGTCACACTCTACTATTTGGCTTTTCTGATCGTGTTTGGCATTCCGTACTACATTTTATACGTAAAACTACAACAAAAGTGGTTGGTAGTCATGCTGTTCCATTTTCTTTACGTTCGGTTCTTTTGGTTCTTTCACGATTTTACTCATCCAGCCGGCTAGTATGAAATCAAATAGCAAGCAGAGTCATTCCTGCAGTTTCGGCTGACCGAATTGATGGAAATCCACTTCATGGAGATCCCGAAGCTGATGGACAAGTGGGAAGAGCGAACGAGTGGATAAAGGCTCTGGAGATTGCCCCGGCGATGCTCGCTGATGGAGACAGTCCATAGCGTGTTGCCAAGCTGACAAAACTTCCGTTGGAGGAAGTCGAACATCTGAAAGGTCAGCCCACTAACTGAAGCTCCAAAGAATCACAGACGGCCCTGTGCCTTCCCGATGCAGGGTCTTTTTGCGCTTCGCCTGTTATAAAACCGGCACCATCCTCTCGCAAACAGAGATAAAGGAGAAGGCATGCCTTCCCACCTGAGACCGCAGAACTCCTCACTGGTTGAACAGCAGAGGGAGTTTGTTTGTAGTCTGAGAGCCGGATGGTTTTATCCGGTTCTTATTTTTTATTGTTAAATAAAGTAAAGAACGCGGTGTTATCTGTCATAGAGATTGTGGTCCCCTCTTTTTCGAAGACATGCAATGCTCCCAAGTGCTTTTCCTTGTTCTCTGTCCACCCCCAACGTCCGATTTCTGCCAGAATACTCCAAAGGAAGCCCCAATTCTGGGTGAAGTCCCCATCTTATCCTCTCCTACCAGTCACCATTCGGTGCATCGTTCACTGCCACGCTCTTTTCCGATAGGGTAGATCGGCCTTCCTGCCCATGGCAAAGTACAGTGAAACCATGGAGAGGGGCAAACCTTCCAATCCTTTCCTCGTTCTTGTAGACTACAGATAGCCAATGAGACTCATGACAAAGGAGATGTGCATGGAATGAACAAAGCTGCCCCTCCCAGACTCAAAACACCAAAACTGCCGCTCACACCGATGGAACGCAGCCGCCTGCGCCAGGCGAAGATCAAGCTGGCGGAGATTGCCCGGCTGGAGTCCAAGCAGCTAGCCGACGTACTGGAAATACCGCTTGAACGGGCCAAAAACCTGACCGCACTGGCTCTCTTTCAACAGATTCCTTCGATCGGACCGGTGATCGCGCAGGGGATGATCGATCTAGGCTACTACTCGCTGGAAGAGCTTCGCGATTGTGACGGAGCATCGTTGACGGATCAGTTGGAGCAGCAGTACGGCTACTGGCTCGATCCGTGTGTGGAGGATTCTCTGCGCTGCATCGTGCACCATGCGCAGCATCCGGACAGCGACAAACAATGGTGGGACTTTACTGATGAAAGAAAGACCTACCGTGCGGAAAACGGATACCCGCTCAACCGGCCAACGATCGGATGGAAGGAGGCAGAAAAGGGCTGAGCGATTTGTAATATTATTTCTTAATTAAACGTTGACGATTGAAACATTGTTACATAAAATGAAGATAAGAACACACAGAAAGTGGTGTAAGCCCCTTGATAAATGGAGGACTTGTCAGTATCAAAGCTGTCCTCGATGAACTGAAACCTTCCGAGCGACGGGTAGCGGAGTTCATTCTCGCTCACCCCGAAGAAGTGGTGAATCTGTCTGTGCAAAAACTGGCAGAATTGAGTGATGTGTCGGAGGCTACGGTTGTCCGCCTGGCACGTTCTCTCAATATGAAGGGGTATCAGGAGTTAAAACTGCGGATCGCCGGTGACCTGAACAACAACATGGCAACTGGCAGCTATCAGGAGATCATGATGGGGGGATCGACGGAGTCGATCATCCATGCCATCAGCGTCAACAACATCCAGTCTATCCAGGATACCATATCCGTGCTCTCTGTCGAGGAAGTTCAACGGGCGGCCGAAGCGCTCGCAACCGCGCGGAAGATTGACGTTTACGGCGTAGGGGCATCTGCTGTGATCGCCGATGACGTGAAACAGAAGCTGAGCCGGATCAATGTGTGGTGCGAAGCGTATTCTGATTTTCATGCACAGCTTACCTCAGCGGTCACCCTGACGGAACAGGACGTTGCTTTCGGTATCTCCTATTCGGGACAAACTGAAGACATCATCCAGTCCTTGACCGAAGCCAAACAGCAGGGGGCCAAGATTATCACACTGACCAAGTTTGGCTCATCGCCGGTCGCCGACCTTGCCGATATCCGACTTTATACCAGTTCGGTGGAGAAGAGCATCCGCAGCGGAGCGATGGCGTCAAGGATCGCGCAGTTAAACGTCATCGATATCTTGTTTATTACACTTGTTAGCAGCAGACAGGATGAAGTGATTCCGGTACTGGAAAAAACCCGTGTCGCAGTCAGCCGTACCAAGCGCTCATCCAATGACAAATGAACAACAAGTTCAAAAGAGTGAATAGTGAACAGTGAATAGTGAATAGTGAAAAACGAGCCGTAGTCAATGATGGGGGCTGAAACGGAAATATGGAACAAGTGAGACAGTTGCTCAACGAATGGGTTGATACCGGCTTGCTGCCTGGGGCGGCCCTGCGTGTGATCCGCCATCGTCAGGTTGTGTTTGCGGCCGATGTTGGAGTGGCGCATCGCGATCTGCAAACACCGGTTGAGCGAGATTCCTTGTTTGATCTGGCCTCCCTGACAAAAATAGCCGCTACCCTGCCGGCCATGCTGTTGCTGCTGCAGCAGAAACAGATCTCGCTGGGGTCGACACTGACTGTGTTCTTTCCGGATTGTTCGGCCGACAAACGGGAGATTACGATTGAACAGCTGCTAACGCATACATCCGGGCTTCCGGCTGACCTGCCGAAAAGACGGACGGACACGATCGATGTCCCAATCGAGATTTTCCAGGCACCGCTTGCCGCCCATCCGGGTTCTCAAGTTATCTACAGCGATCTCGGGATGATTTTGTTGGGTATGATCGTGGAGCGGGTTGCGGGAGAGCGTCTCGATCGCTTCGTCGCCCGCCAAATCTATGCTCCATTAGGGATGAGGAACACGAGGTTTCTCCCTCTTTCCTCACCGCCGCCCGCATTGAAAGCGGTTGCGACGGAATACGACTCAGACCGTCAAGCGTATATCTCAGGAGAAGTACACGATGAAAAAGCCTATCTGATGGGTGGCGTGGCTGGACACGCCGGTTTGTTTTCCACGGCCGACGACCTCTGCCGCTACGCCTGCTGGTGGCTGTACGGCGGTGAACCTGCCCTTTCTGATAAGTGGCGGCTTGCTGCGAGACAAAACCGAACCAGCTCGCTTGCCTCTGCAGCCGGCGCTGTAGCACGTGGTCTCGGTTGGCAGGTGAACCAGGAAGGAGAGCCGTTAAGCTGCGGCAGTCGCTTCAGCCGTGACAGCTACGGTCATACCGGCTTTACTGGAACCAGCTTGTGGATTGATCCACTGCAGGATGCAGCCGTGGTCTTTCTCACCAATGCCGTCCACTTCGGACGAGAACATCAACTCAGGAGACTCCGGCCCTACCTTCATGATGCCGTCATGAAGCAGTTGATCGGTCAGTCATAACGATTGGGGAGCACGTTCGATGAGGGGCTTAGGGGAAAAACAGATCCTGTTATGTGCTGTTGGCCTCAGTCGAACATACTCATATAAAAAAACAAGGGGGATCTCTTCATGAAGAAATTGCGTTTCACCTCGTTTATGGCCATGGTGATGGCGCTCTCCATGTTCCTCGCCGCTTGTGGGGGCGAATCTGGGAACACGGGAACCAGCAATGGTGGGGATCAGGCAGCAGGAGAACAGCCGAAAGAGGAGCAGGTTGTCCTGCAGATGCACAGTTGGCGTGTCGAGGATAAAGCCGGCTATGAAAAGATCATCAAGGAATTCGAAAATGAAAACCCTGGCATAAAAATCGAGTTTAAACCGTTTAAAGCAACGGAATACAACACGATTCTCAACACGGCGCTGCAAAGCGACAGCGGCCCGGACATCATCCA
Organism: Brevibacillus humidisoli; assembly: GCF_020923435.1. Lineage (NCBI taxonomy): Bacteria > Bacillati > Bacillota > Bacilli > Caryophanales > Paenibacillaceae > Brevibacillus > Brevibacillus humidisoli. The sequence continues at coordinate 508,144 of NZ_CP087263.1, forward strand.
GCTCCGTCCGTACCAGTCCGGGATGGCCCTTGCTGACGCCGGCCATCTGGAACCGCTGGATGATGTGGCAGGGATGAAGGATTTTCCGCAGGATGTCATCGCAGCGGCAACGGCGAAAGACGGAAAAATCTACGGCGTACCGCTGTCGATCAACTCCACGCAAATTTTCTACAACAAGAAAATTTTCGAAGAGAATGGCATCCAGGAACCCAAATCCTGGGATGAGCTGATCAATGTCGCCAAAACGCTGAAAGAAAAAGGAATTACGCCGTTTGCGTTCGGATCGAAAGAAGGCTGGCTGCTGTCGCTCACACACGGCGTCATCGCCCCTGGTGCATACAACGGCAATCAGTTTGTCGATCAAATCGTGAAGGGCGAAACCAACTTCCTCAGCCCTGAGTTTCTCAAGTCGCTGGAGCGGATGAACGAGCTGGTTCCATACTTCCCGGACAACTTCACTGGATTGGACGGCAACGATATCCGCACCTTGTTCTTCACCGAAAAAGCAGCGATGTACATCCACGGCAGCTTTGAGTTGGAAGTGCTGAGACAGATGAACCCGGATCTGCAGCTTGATTTCTTCCCGATGCCGACAGAAGACGGCAAGTCTGTGATCACTACCTGGGTTGACGGTTCTTGGGGTGTAAACGCCAAGTCCGCCCACAAGGAAGAAGCAAAGAAATTTATGGAGTTCCTGGCATCCAAGAAGTTCGGTGAGCTGTTTGCCAATGAGTTTAAGCGCATCAGTGCCGTCCCAGGCGTCTCCGTTGATGATCCGCTTGTGAACAAGATGGCCGAATTGTCGCAGAGCAGCTCGACGCCATACCTGATCCTGGTTCACTTCAACGAGGGGAACCCGACGCCCAAGGCCACGATTGAAAATACACTGCAGGGCATGTATCTGGGTGAAAGAACACCGGAACAAGTTGCGCAGGAAGTGCAAAAAGCGGCAGAAACCTGGTTTGAACCGTTCAAGAAATAGTGCGGGCGAGGGGAGTAAAACAACCAGTTTTACTCCCTTCCCATTACCACCGATTACTACCGGCAGAAAGTTGGTGAGAGGATGCAGACGAAGAGTAAGGGGAACTGGCTGATTCACCTCTTCCCGATCCCGGCCCTGATCGTATACGTACTGTTTGTCATCTACCCGATCTTTTCCGCTTTCACGTACAGCTTGTACGATTGGAACGGCATCGCCAAAGGCGAGTTCATCGGGCTGGAGAATTTCGTCACGTTGTTCCAAGTGGAGCCGTTCAACGAGATGTTCTGGAATGCCTTTAGCCACAACGTGATCTATTTTATCGTAGAGATGATCGTGCAAAACGGATTTGCTTTTATCCTCGCCTATATCCTCTACCAGAAAATCAGGGGAGGCGAGTTTCTCAAAATCGCCTACTTTCTTCCGCGTCTTTTGTCCGTCATTATCGTTGGCTTTCTCTGGAAGCTGATCCTCAATCCCAACTTTGGGGCACTCAACGTCTTCCTCACCAAGCTGGGGATGGAAGAGTGGGCACAGCCCTGGTTGGGCGATCCGGATACAGCACTGATATCCATTATTCTGGTAAACAGTTGGTTCGGCATGGGTTTTGCTGTGCTCATCTTCCTGGCTGGACTGCAGTCGATTCCGGAGGAAGTGGTGGAAGCGGCGCGGATGGATGGCGCCAGCGGTCTTCGCCTGCTCTGGAAGATTATCCTGCCGATGTGCATGCCGGCGATTACGATCATGACTGTGCTCACCTTTATTCAGGCTTTTGAAGCGTTTGAACTGGTGTACGCGATGCAAGGATCAAAGGGCGAACCATTCTACTCTACCGACACGATGGCCGTGTACTTTTACCGTCTGGCATTTGGCGGTTCCGGCGGCACGGATACGGTGGCGATCGGCCTGGGTTCCGCTCTCGCCGTGGTACTGTTTTTTATCGTTGCCTCCATGTCAGCCGTTTCGCTGTACTTTATGAGGAAGAAAGAGGTTCAACAGTAGTGGAAAACGTATTGCAATGGGGGACAAAGGAGGGACGTAGATGAAGCCATCTGTTGGCACGCGATCGGTTCAGTATCTGGTTGCATATTTGTTGGCGCTTGTCGCTATCTATCCGATCTTCCTGATGCTCGTCTCGTCACTGAAGACGAATGCTGAGATCTTTGCTGATCCGTTGGGGCTGCCCAAAGCATTTAGCCTGGAGCCGTATCGGAAACTACTCGATTCAGTGCCGTTTACCGATTTCCTGCTGAACAGCGTCTTTGTCAGCGTGGTTTCGGTGGCGTTGATCCTGGTTTTTTCGTCGATGGCGGCCTTTTACATCGCTCGGTTTTCCTACAAGTGGAACGGGATTCTCTACTTCTTTTTCCTGATCGGATTGATGATTCCGATCAAGCTGGGCATTGTGCCGCTGTTTCTGCTGATGAAGCAGTTGGCATTGACTAATACCCCTTGGTCGTTGATCTTGATCTATACGGCCAGCGGCATTCCGATTTCTGTGTTTATTCTCACCGGCTTTTTCCGGACACTGCCGGTACAGCTGGAAGAGGCGGCGCGCATCGACGGCTGCAGCAACTTTCAAGTTTTTTGGAAAATCCTGCTGCCGCTGATCCGTCCCGCTCTCGGCACCGTGATGATCATCAACTTTATCCAGGCCTGGAACGACTTTTTCTTCCCGCTGATTTTCATCCAGGATGAAGAACTGAAGACGATACCGGTCGGCATGCTAGGCTTGTTCGGCGAGTATGAGGCGGACTGGAGCATGCTGTTTGCCGGCCTGACGTTGTCAGCCTTGCCGATGATTGTGGTCTTTTTCCTAGCCTCGAAACAATTTATGGAAGGGTTGACGGCTGGTGCGGTCAAATAACAGGTACGTCATCGGCATCGATGGTGGCGGGACCAAGACCGTCGCCGCTCTTGCTGACGGACGGGGTGAAATCATCTCCACAGCGAGAGGAGATTCATCCAACATGCAGTCCCGCCCTTTTGCGGAAGTAGAGCAGACGCTGACTGCCCTGATCAACCGCCTGTTGCAGGAGGCGGGGATCAAGAGAACGGAGCTGGATGCGATTTTTTTCGGGCTGGCCGGGGCTGATCGACCTGAGGCCAAACAGCGAATCGCCGCATCCTCGCTCGCCGGGGACGGATCGGATCGCGTGGTGATTGACAACGATGCCGTAACCGCCCTTTATTCCGGCACGTGGGGGAAGCCGGGTATCGTATTGATTGCCGGAACCGGTTCGATCGCATACGGTATATCGGAGCAAGGGGAGCGCTGCCGCGTAGGCGGCTGGGGGTATCTGCTGGGCGACGAAGGCAGTGGGTTTGATCTGGGACAGCAGGCTCTGACCGCTGTGATGAGGCAGTTTGACGGCAGAGGCAGGCCCACCGTGTTGACAGAGCTGATCCTCCAGCAGACGGGTCTGGCCGATCCGGCAGGGCTAGTCCACTACGTGTACAGTGCCCCCAATGTAAGAAAGCGGGTCGCTGAAGCGTCGTATCTGCTGCTGGATGCTGCAGCGAGAGGCGATCAGGTGGCTTCGGAGATTCTGCATCAGGCAGCCGACTCGCTGGCGGAACTGGTTCAGACTTGCGCAGAAAAGTGCGGCAGCGGCTTGCCTGTGGTTGTCGCAGGCGGCCTATTGGCAGAAGATACCCAGCTGCGCCGGGAAGTGCTCGCCCGGTTGTCCCCTGCCTGTGACGTCATTCTTCCAGAACTCCCCCCGGTAGTGGGAGCGCTGGTGATGGCACTGCAGGAGGCGGGGATTGAGGTAGATGAGCAGGTGAGAAAAACGATCACGGATGGCTGGATTGACCAGGAGAGGATGAACAGACATGACGGATAAACTGTTTCAATTGACGACGGAGACGCGAAATGCTCAGACACAAAATCTGGATCAGCTGCCGACTGAACAGATTCTGAAGATCATGAACGAAGAAGACAAAAAAGTAGCGTATGCAGTAGAGGATGTGCTTCCTCAAGTGGCGAAGGCTGTTGATCTCGTCTCCGCAGCACTGCAAAAGGGCGGCCGACTTTTCTACTTCGGAGCAGGCACCAGCGGGAGGCTGGGGATTCTGGATGCGGCAGAGTGTCCGCCTACGTTTGGCACCAACCCCCAACTGGTGCAAGGGGTCATCGCCGGAGGGACGTCGGCGCTGGTGGAGGCGATCGAAGGAGCGGAAGATCTGCCCGAGCTGGGGCGTGAAGATGTACAGAAATACGGCATTACAGATCAGGATGTCGTCGTCGGCATTGCGGCAAGCGGACGTACACCGTACGTGATTGGCGCGCTGCAGGAAGCCAAGTCACGAGGCGCAAAGACGATCTCTCTGTCCTGCAACCCGGTGGCGGAAGTAAATGAAGGCGTCGATGTGGCGATCAACGTGGTCGTCGGTCCGGAGGTGGTTACCGGTTCGACGCGTCTCAAAGCGGCGACGGCGCAAAAAATGGTGCTTAACATGATCTCGACGGTTACGATGATCCATCTGGGCAAAGTATATGGTAATCTAATGGTGAACGTCCAAGCGACAAACCAAAAACTGCGCGAACGGGTCAAGCGGATCGTCATGGAAGTAACCGGGATCAGCTACGCTGAGGCTGAGGTGTTGGCCGAGCAGGCTGGCGGCGATGCACGGGTGGCGATTCTAATGCAAAAAACTGGTTTGGACAGAGCGGCAGCGGTGGAGCTCTTGACTCGCTTCGGAGGAAGGATTAGGGATGCCATCGAAAACCAGAACTAAAATCGTCAATGTGAATGTTCTGAGCGGTGACCGTTTCCTAGAAAAGGGAATGGTCATCATTCAGAATGGAAAGATTGAGTATGTGGGTTCGGATCAGGGCATGGAGGCCGAGCAGGTGATTGACGGACGGGGAGCCTACCTGGTGCCGGGCTTTATCGATCTGCACGTCCATGGTGGGGCGGGGCACGATTTCATGGATCTGTCGCAAGAGGCAGTAGATGAGATTTGCCGGTTTCACGCTGCCCACGGGACGACCGGTCTTTTAGCGACTACGATGACAGCGCCGATTGAAAAAACCCAAGAGGTTGTTTCCTACTACAACCACTTGGGAGGCAGCCAGGGAGCACAGGTACTGGGACTGCACCTGGAAGGGCCCTTTATCAATATCAAGTACAAGGGGGCGCAAAACGGAGACTGGATCGAAGCGCCTACCTTGGACAACATGAAGCGCGTCTTCGCAGCAGCCCGCCCGGGACTGATCAAGCTGATCACCCTTGCACCTGAGTTGATTGAGGACGAGCCGGTGCTGGAATGGCTGACAGAACAGGGAACAATCGCCTCTGTCGGCCACTCCGATCTGGATTACCACGGCGGCTGTCGCTGCATGAAGCGGGGGTTAAGCCATGCCACTCATTTGGGGAATGCGATGCGCGGCTTCCATCACCGCAATATCGGGATGATTGGCCTGGTCATGGAACAGCCGGAGCTGACCTTTGACATTATCGCCGACGGGATCCATGTTTCGCCGGAATTGATTCGGCTGCTCGTCCGGATCTGCTCACTCGATCAGATCATGCTGATCACAGACGCGATGCGGGCTGCCGGTCTGACGGACGGCTGCTACGAGCTTGGCGGCCAAGAGGTACACGTCAAGGGGATGGAGGCACGGCTAGGCGACGGGGTGCTGGCAGGCAGCATGCTCACCCTGGATAAGGCATTAGCCAACCTGATTGAGTATACCGGGCTGCCGCTTGCCACGGCTGTGCAGATGCTCACATCGAATCAGGCTCGCAAGCTGGGCTTAGAGGCGCAAAAAGGCAGTATCGCCGCAGGAAAAGACGCCGATTTGGTGCTCTTGTCAGACGACCTGCGTGTGCTGTCCACTTGGGTTAATGGAGAACAGGTGTATCAGGAGTTGAGCGAGAGATGAAGTTACAGGTTTTTGACAACTACGATCAGGTGAGCCGACGAGCAGCAGAGATCGTGATCGAAGAGTCCCGCAAGCACCCGCAACTGGTGTTGGGATTGGCAACGGGTTCGACGCCGATTGGGCTGTATCGGGAGATGGTGCAGGTGTATCAACGGGGGCAGCTTGACTTTTCCGAGGCAACCACCTTTAATCTGGACGAATACTATCCGATCACCCCGGATCATCCGCAGAGTTTTCGACGCTTTATGCAGGAGCACTTGTTTGACCACGTCAACATTGCGCCGGAGCGGATCCACTTTTTAAGCGGTACGGCCGCAGATGTGGAGAGTGAATGCAGCCGCTATGAAGCGGCGATTGAAGCGGCGGGCGGTATTGATATCCAGGTGCTGGGCATCGGTGAAAACGGCCATATCGGTTTTAATGAACCAGGCACCCCTTTTCACCTGAAGACACATAAGGTGGCGTTGACGGAAAACACGATTCAGGCCAATTCCCGTTTTTTTGAGCGGATCGAGGATGTGCCCCGCCACGCGCTGACGATGGGTATCAGCTCGATTATGCGCAGCCGCAAGATTTTGCTGCTTGCTTCCGGGGAGAAAAAGGCAGAGGCGATCAAGGCTGCGCTGCAAGGGCCAGTGACGGAAGAGCTGCCTGCATCCGTATTGCAGCTGCACCCGGATGTGACGGTAATGGTGGATAAAACGGCGGCAACCCAACTGGAGGGAGTGCCGTACAAGGCTTGATAAGCCTTCTTTGCAGACAACAGAATAGCTGTTGGTGAGACATGCTTACGATCAGGGCATGTCTTTTTGTTTACGGAAAAGCAAGTTTGGGAGGAAACGTGTGTTTTAGACGTTAGACTTACCCCTGACGGCTTTTCTTACGTGGTTAGAGAAGCAAGCGAAGCGAATAGGGCGTACAGCCACAGTCAGTCAGTCCTTGCCAACGCAGGATACGAGCAGCAGGCGACTACCGACCGTTTGCAAGAGGGGCACCCATTGAAAAAAGTTCTTGCCAAGGAAAGGGAAGCTGGTTATATTGAAAACATGTAGGAATCCTACATAATAAAAATCAGGAGTGATTACTGTGGTAAAAGCTATTTTTTATCATGCCGGTTGCCCAGTGTGCGTCGATGCGGAGCAGATGATTTTTACCTCATTGGACAAAAGCAAGTTTGACCTCGAGGTGGTTCACCTCGGGACGGCTCAGGAGCGGATTGCCGAAGCGGAGTCATTTGGTGTAAAGTCGGTTCCGGCGCTGGTAGTTGGAGAGAAGGCCTATCATATCAACTTTGGGGCCAGTCTGGATGATGTGAAAGCAGGTTCATGATACAATGTAGGGGCGAAGCAATGTTCGCCCCTATTTTTTCCAAGAGAGGATTATAGAACCGCATGAGCTTGTTTGATCCGCAACAGAGGAAAGAAAACCCTAGACTCCGTTCAGCGATGGCCTTGTTTCGGCTGGCTCAGGCGATCAAGAAGATGAGCCAGATGGAGAGTGACCCTGTCGGACTGTCTCCTGTACAGGTGCAGACGCTGCTGTTCGTCTACCACACTCGTCGCGACGTGGCCAGCGTGGGCAATCTGGCCAAGTCGATCGGCACGACTCACGCTACTGCGGTCGGGATTGTCAACGGCTTGCTCGCAAAAGGGCTGGTTCAGAAGCAGGCGAAGCAAGAGGACCGGCGTATAACGCTGCTGCAATTGACCGAAAGCGGCAGAGACGTAGTGGCGAAGATTGAGGATTGGGGGAAGACACTGCAGTCAGCGATGGACCATCTGCCGGATGAGGTACTTGACTCGTTTGAGATCGGACTGGGTGCGATCGTATCCTCGCTGCAAAAAGCGGGTCATCTGGTGGTGGCAGAACCCTGCCATGGCTGTGTCCACTTCCGCCCTAACGTCGCGGGTTCCGACCAGCCTCACTACTGTCAGGCCATAAAGCGGTACTTGTCTTTTGCAGAATCACAAAAAGAGTGTCCGGAGCATGCGCCATCATGCGATTTGGGGCAAGAGAAGCGGGGAGGAAGTGTGGAGAGATGAGCGGACAAATCGTTTCAATCAATGTGGGGGAGCCGATCACGATCCTGTACGGCGGGCGTGAAGTGACGACCGGAATCTACAAGTCACCAGTGAACGAGCCGCTCTACCTGACTGAGTTGAACTTTGCCGGAGATGCTCAGGCTGATCTGGTCTACCACGGCGGCAAAGAAAAGGCGGTCTGCGTATACTCGCACGAACATTACCCTTACTGGGAACGGGAGTTGAACCGGACGCTGAACAAGGGGGCATTTGGCGAGAACCTGACCGTGACCGGCATGCTGGAGTCGGAGGTCTGCATCGGCGACATCTATCGGGTGGGCGAGGCGGTGGTGCAGGTGAGCCAGCCTCGGCAGCCCTGTCACAAGCTGGCCAAACGATACGACATCAGCGAACTGCCGCTATGGGTGCAGAACACCGGTTATACCGGCTTTTACTTTCGGGTTCTGGAGGAAGGCTGGGTGACTCCAGAAGACGGACTAACACTGGAGCAGCGGCATCCTATGGAAGTGACCGTTGCGTTTGCCAACCAAGTCATGCACCACGACAAACAAAATACGGAAGGTATCAACCGGCTCTTGGACGTGAAAGAATTATCTACGAGCTGGCGGGCAACGCTGGAGAAGCGATTGAGAGGACAGGCTACGGATACGAAAAAGAGATTGGAAGGATAGACGGATAGACGACGGCGATCCGAAGTGATGGCCTGACGAAAACATGGAGGCAGCGTCCCCGGAGATCTTTCGAGGACGCTTCTTCTATGTTAGGGAGGGTGAGAGGAACGGGAGGAGAGGATTGATCAAGAAATGGCTGATTGGAATAGCGTTGGCCTTGGTGGGCGTAGTCAGCTTCAATCTGCTTCACAATCCCCCTGAGGAGTATGTTCAGCAAGAGCTGGAGCTAGTTCTGGCGGGTCAGAATTCCCCATTGATTCCCAATGATGTTGAAGAAAATGCTTCATTCACATTTATGTTGGAAAAGGAATCGCAGTTAAAGTGGAAGCTGATTCAAATGGGAGAAGTAGAAGAGTGGAGTAAACAGGCTTGGATGAAAAATCGTGAGAGATACTAGATCATTCGGCTCACAGAGCAGTGCGCTATCGTTTTCACACTGCCGAGTGAGCCTTTTTTGTCTACCGAACTGTCAAGGTGCTGCATATTTGTCCGCCGATCTGTCAGGGTACTACAAATGTGTAGATAGCCAAAGGGAACATCACATCCTCCAACCGGAACCGGCGCACCTTATGTTTGGTTGGCAGCAGTTTGCCGTCACCAGAGGCGGGCTGAGACCAAGTACGCTGACTCCCTAATCGGTACTATCCCGTAAGAGTAGACTTTTTCTGACGTAGCTGTTCCAAAAACCCCGTCGTTACCGACACCCCTGCAAATACGAGCAGCCCGCCAACGATCTGCGCAAGCGTGACGATCTCTCCCAGTAGGAACCCGATCAGAACCGTGAATACCGGTATCAGGTGAAGCGAGACCCCTGCCTGACTGGCACTGATGAAACGCAGGGCGACATTCCACAACATGTAGGAGCCAACCGACGGGAAGATAGCCATGTAGAGGATACCGGTCAGGGACAGGTTGCTGATCTGCATCACATCAGGTGGATCAACCAAGCCAAACGGAATCAAAACCAATACCGCCAGCGTGGCAGATGCCGCAGTGGCCGTGATCGGTGGGATGCTGTCCAGTCGTTTTCCCACGATCGAGTAAAACGTCCAGACAAGAATCGCCCCCAGCATCAGCAGATCGCCCCGGTTATAGGTGGTATCCAGTATCTGCAGCGGATTGCCGTCGGTGACGATGAATACGACGCCAAGCACGGAGAGAAGCAGTCCGCCTATCTTGATCGCGGACATCCGTTCACGCAAAAGAATCGCCGAGAACAGCACGATCAGCGCCGGGTTGAGGGCATTGACAAGTGCCGCATTGGTCGGGGACGTATAGATGAGTGCCGCATAAAGAAAGAGATTGTAACCGATTACCCCTAACAACCCCAGTAGAATAAGGGGGCGCCACGATCGAACCAACTGCTGCCAGTCCGGTTTTTCCCTGTACATAGCGATCGGCCACAACAAGAGCAGCGCAATGCTCCAACGGGACAGCGTCATCCAGAGCGGACTTACCTCTGCGGTGACGTACTTTCCAAAGAGATAATTGCCAGCCCAAAACAGATTGGTCAGCGTGAGCAGCAGCCAAGCCTGGTATTTGTTCAATTCGGTTTCCCTCCAGTTGAAATCTATCTATGAAAGCAGCGCTTGCCGGCATCTGGTTTCAGTAAATTTAATTAATTTGCAGTTTACTAAAATTTCGAAATCAATTACGATTATGAGTAAAAACACCCAGCAGGAGATGAAGGATCGTGATCGACTTACCTATCCCGCAGCCGATGAGCGACCAAGAGGCGCCTATTCCCGCATCTGCAGAGTGCGGAGAGCCGCTTGTTGCGCTGTCCAGCCTAGCGGACAAGATTCGCGTCTATCCCTATTACTATCATCAAGGTTACTCCTCTGCAATGCAAGACTGTTATTTGCGCGCCGGTGCGGCCCAGCTGTTGCAGCAAGCAGCGGAACGGCTGCCTGCCGGTTTTTCATTGGTGGTGCTGGACGGTTGGCGCCCGTATGACCTGCAGACAGCGATCTATGAGCAGTTCAAACAGAGCCTGATCGCCCAAGGATGGTCAGACGATGCATCGTTGGTGGCGGAGTTGACCAAGTACGTTGCGCTGCCATCCACTGATCCAGAGAAGCCTTCACCGCATATCACCGGCGGCGCAGTCGATCTGACGATAGCCGGACCGGACGGCTGGCTGGAGATGGGCACTGATTTTGACGATTTCAGCCCGCGGGCTGCTACCCGTTTCTATGAGATGCTGCCAGAACAGGAGTGTGGCAGGCGAGAAGAGCGGATTCGCAGCAACCGACGCTGGTTGTACCATTTGATGACGGAAGTGGGTTTCACCAATTACCCGGAGGAGTGGTGGCATTACGATTACGGAAACCACCATTGGGCCAGAGAAAAAAACGCCGCTCCGATCTATCAGTCCATTCTATCTATTGATTTTTCAGAAAAATATTGAATCAGAGGAATATTTACAATATATTAAAAACATCATCAAGATATTTAAATCATCACAAAAGGGGGAAGATTCACGTGAGACGTTTGCTTCATCTACCACTCAGTCTTATCCTGGTTTTGGCCCTGGCGCTTTCCGCCTGCAGCTCGACGAGCCAGCCACAGACGGAAAACAAGCCAGCCGAACAAAATGAGCAAACCCAGGCTCCCGAGCAGTCCGCAAGCACACCAAGTGACACCTTGGTGGTAGCGATCAGCTCGGATCAGGGTACGCTTGATCCGGCTGTGTCCATGGACAACAGCGCGTGGAAAATCACCTATCCTGCATACCAACGCCTGGTTGAATACGATGGTGCTTCTACAGAGGTGAAACCAGGCCTGGCAAAAGAATGGAAGGTAAGCCCGGACGGACTGGAATGGACCTTTACCTTGAATGAGGGGTTCAAGTTCGCTGATGGTACGCCGGTGACGGCGGATGCGGTCAAGTTTACCTTTGACCGTACACTGGCGATCAAAAAAGGTCCTTATGACGTGTACAGCGTGATTCAGGAAGTGAAGGTAAACTCACCGACATCGGTCACGTTTGTGCTCTCCAAAAACTTTCCGCCGTTCCTCTCTACGCTGGCAGCCAACTACGGCGGCATCGTCAACCCCAAGGTAAAAGAGAAAGAACAGAACGGCGATCTCGGACAGAACTTCCTGGCCAGCAATACGATGGGCAGCGGTCCGTACCAGTTGGAAGAATGGAAGAAAGGTCAGTACTTCAAGCTCACTCCTAACCCGCACCATCCGGCAAAACCGGCACTGAAAACCGTGTACTTCAAGATTATTTCTGACCCGACAGCGCAGCGTCTGCAGTTGGAACAAGGGGAAGTGGACATTGCAGAAGGGATTCCAGTGGAGCAGTTGGGTGCTTTTGAAAACTCTCCCAACATAGAGGTGCTGCAAAACCCCAGTCTGTTTGTGGACTACGTCTATGTGAACACGTCGAAAGGAAACGAGGCATTAAAAGACAAACGTGTCCGTCAGGCACTCAGCTATGCGATCGACTACGATGCGCTGACCGAAGCTGTCCAGCAGGGATATGCCACCCAGATGCGCGGGCCGATTCCGAAAGGACTGTGGGGGCATGATGAATCTGCCTTCCAGTACAGCTATGACGTAGAGAAAGCCAAGTCGCTTTTGGCCGAAGCAGGTGTCTCCAATCTGGAGCTGGATCTGCTGTACTCGGACAACAAGCCGTGGTGGGAGACGGAAGCCCTTACCCTGCAAGCTTTCTTTGCCGAGATCGGCGTAAAGCTGAACCTGAACAAAGTGGCCTATGCAACAAGCCGCGAGATGATGGACACGGGCGATTTCGATCTCAGCCTTGGTGTCTGGAGTCCGGACTTCGCCGATCCGTTCATGTTCATGAACTACTGGTTTGATTCCAACAACTTTGGTTTATCCGGCAATCGTGCGTTTTACAAAAACGATCAAGTGGATCAGCTGATCCGCCAGGCAGCGACGATTAATGATCAGGCAGAGCGGACCAAGCTGTATCAGCAGGCACAGCAGATCGTAATCGAAGAGGCGCCATACCTCTACCTCTACCAGAAAGACTCGTTGCTGCCGGTCAGCAAACAGGTAAAAGGATATGTGTACAATCCGATGTTGGAGGGCATTTACAACCTGGCGGACATGTCCAAGTAACCTGCTCAGGAACTCGCATAAATCGCGTAGAGGAGTGTTTCTTGCATGATGCAAATCATCGCCAAACGACTCTCGCTGCTTGCTTTTGTCCTGTTTGGCGTGACCTTGATGACCTTCTTCATGTCACACGTCATCCCAGGCGACCCGGCCAGGATGATGGTAGGACAGCGTGCCGATGAGGAAACACTGCAGGAAGTTCGTCGTCAATTGGGCCTGGACCAACCGGTCTGGGTCCAATACATCACATATGTGAAGGGGCTTCTTACAGCTGATTTCGGCACTTCCATTCGCACGCAGCAGCCCGTCATGAACGACCTGGTTACCTTTTTTCCAGCGACGATGGAACTGGCCATCACCGCCTTTTTGATGGCGATCGTCATCGGCATCCCGATCGGCATTCTCTCTGCGGTCAAGAAAGATACCTTTTGGGATCACGGGGGACGGATGTTTTCGATTGCCGGAGTATCGACACCGGTGTTTTGGAGCGGATTGGTCGGCATCCTCGTCTTTTACAAATTGTTGGGCTGGTTTCCTTCCAGCGGACGGCTTGATCTGTCCGTTGCGGCCCCGGAGCAGATCACCGGGTTCTACTTGCTGGACAGCTTGCTGACCGGCAACTGGTCCGCATTTACCAACAGCCTGTGGCACCTGATCCTGCCGGCGATGACCCTATCCTTTGCCCAGTTGGCCATCGTTACCCGTCAGGTTCGCGCCAGCATGCTGGAGGTGTTGGGACAGGAATACATTCGAACGGCCCTGGCCAACGGCATCAAGGGACCGCTGCTGCTGGTTCGCTACGCACTGCGCAATGCCTTGATCCCGACGATCACGGTAGTGGGCCTCTCGTTTGGATCGCTTTTGGGCGGAGCAGTCGTCACCGAGACGATCTTCGGCTGGCCCGGGATGGGCAAGTACGTCGTCGATTCCATAGCGTACCTCGATTTTCCAGCAATCATGGGCTTTACGTTTATCATTTCGGTAGGGTATGTGGTCATCAACCTGTTGGTCGACCTGACGTACTACTTGCTAAACCCGCAGATCAGAGAATAAAGGGGGGCGGAAACGTTGTCAGCCAATCTGGAATTGCAACCTGCTATTCATCAGCGCAGAATCAACCCGTTTTGGTATAAATTGAAAAAAACCCGCTCACTCTGCTGGGACTGGGTCTGCTGCTGCTCTTGCTGTTGCTGTCCGTGCTGGCCCCGCTGATCACACCGTACGATCCGACCAAGATCAACATCCTGGAACGGTTTTCGCCGCCGACGGCCAAGCATTGGTTCGGGACAGATGAGGTGGGCCGTGACATCTTGACCCGTATCCTCTACGGGGCCCGCCTCTCGCTCGGTGTCGGGGTGGCCGTGGTGTTTGCTGCCGGGCTGCTCGGTACAGTGATCGGCTGTATTTCCGGCTATTTCGGAGGCAGACTTGATCAGTTGATCATGCGGCTAATGGACATGATTCTCGCCTTTCCGTCGCTGGTGCTGGCGATGGCGCTCGCTGCGACGCTGGGTCCTAATCTGGTGAATGCGATGATCGCGATTGCCATTGTCAAAATCCCCGTCTATGTGCGACTGGCTCGCGCGGAAACGCTGGCGCTGAGAGAAAAACTGTTCGTCAAGGCGGCGGTCACCTTTGGGATCCGTCCGTGGCGGATCATTCTTCGCCACATCCTGCCCAACGCGGTGTCACCGGTGGTGATCCAGGTCACGCTGGACATCGGGGATGCCATCTTGCTGGTGGCGACGCTTGGCTTCCTCGGTCTCGGCGCGCAGCCCCCGACACCGGAATGGGGGGCGATGATCAGTGTCGGTTGGAAGTACCTGCTCGACTACTGGTGGTATCCGACATTCCCAGGACTGGCTCTGTTTCTTGCGTCCTGCGGCTTTAATCTGATCGGTGACGGCATCCGGGACATCCTGGATCCCAAGGCAAACCGCTAACGGAGGGGGGAGCGAGATTGCTGTTAGAAATAACCAACCTGTCTGTAGAGTTTCGCTCGCTGATGGATCAGATCAAGGCGCTGCATCAGGTCTCTTTGTCCGTAGACAAGGGAGAGATCGTCGGTGTCGTCGGGGAGTCCGGTTCAGGCAAGTCGGTCACCGCCCTGTCCATACTGGGACTGCTGGACAAAAATGCCCGTATTAGCGGGGGGGGCGATCCGTTTCAAAGGTTCCGATGTCCTGCAGCTTGGCGCCAAAGAGCGGCAATCGTTGCGGGGAAAGCAGATCGGAATGGTCTTTCAGGAGCCGATGAGTGCGCTTAATCCGACGATGCGGGTGGGAACGCAGTTGGCTGAGGTATTCCGGCTGCATCGCGGCGTGACCCGGCAAGAGGCGTATCGCCTTGCCGTCAACAGCCTGGCGGATGTGCATATCCGCGATCCGGAACTGGTGGCCCGCAAATACCCGTTCGAGCTTAGCGGCGGGATGCGGCAGCGGGTTGTGATCGCATTGGCGATGGCGGCTCCGCCTGAACTGTTGATCGCCGACGAACCTACTACAGCGCTTGATGTGACGATTCAGGCAGAGATCCTGAAACTGATGAAAGAACTGGCTGATCGGCGTGGAACAGCGATTCTGCTGATCACGCATGACTTGGGGGTAGTGGCTCAACTCTGTCAGCGGGTAGTGGTCATGTACGCAGGCCAAGTGGTGGAGACAGGGGAGACGCAGCGGGTGCTCGCCCATCCTGTACATCCGTACACGCGGGCGCTGATCGGCGCACTGCCTGACCTGGCCGATCCCGGGCAGCCGCTCAAGGCAATCGCAGGCGAAGTACCCGACCTGCGCAATCGACCGAGCGGTTGTGTGTTTGCCTCCCGCTGTGAGGCTGCAATTCCGCAGTGTCACTTATCGTCCCCTGTACTGGGGAGGATATCCGCCGACAGCGAGAGTCATCAGGCGGCATGCTGGGTGAGGTGATCGATGATGGAACCAATCTTGCAAGTAGACCACGTTTCAAAAAAATACGGGGCAGGGAAGCAGCAGGTACAGGCCGTAGAGAGTGTTACGTTTTCCATTCACAGGGGAGAGACGTTTGGCTTGATCGGTGAATCGGGCTGCGGCAAAAGCACACTGGGAAAGATGATCGTCGGGTTAGAGCCTCCTACGACGGGAGAAGTGAGGTACCAGGGAATGTCGTTATGGTTGAACCACCGTTTTCAGCGACAGAAACCGGGAGATATTCAGATCGTGTTCCAGGACCCGCAGTCCTCGCTTGATCCGCGCATGACGATTCGTGAGATTATTCGGGAGCCGCTGCTGGCGTTGCCTGCGGGGGAACGGAAAGAAAAGGGGAGAGATGAGCGGCTGCACCAGTTGATCAAGCGAGTCGGACTGAAAGAGGAGCAGCTTTCCCGTTATCCGCATGAATTCAGCGGCGGGCAGCGGC
Organism: Brevibacillus humidisoli; assembly: GCF_020923435.1. Lineage (NCBI taxonomy): Bacteria > Bacillati > Bacillota > Bacilli > Caryophanales > Paenibacillaceae > Brevibacillus > Brevibacillus humidisoli. The sequence continues at coordinate 524,215 of NZ_CP087263.1, forward strand.
AGCGGATCGCCATCGCTCGTGCCTTGATAACCGATCCGCAGTTCGTCGTCCTGGATGAGCCAACCTCCGCCCTCGATGTGTCGGTACAGGCACAGGTGCTCAATCTATTGAAGGACCTAAAACGAGAGCGGAATCTCACCTACTTGTTCATCTCGCACAATATGGCGGTGATCCGTTACATGTGTGATCGGATGGCTGTGATGTACAAGGGCAATATCGTCGAACAGGGCGGCACGGCCGAGATATTTGAACACTCAACTCACGATTACACCAAAACACTGCTCTCCTCGTTGCCCAGCCTCTACCAGCAAAAGGAGGTAGAGTCTCATCTTTAACGGAGCGGAACTGCGGGAAATCCGCAAACAAAAGCAGTTGACGCTGAACCAGGTAGCCAAGACAACGGGCTTAAGCGCCAGTCTTCTCTCACAGATTGAGCGTGGTCTGGTCGACCCCACGGTGGGGACCTTCTGGCGAATCTGTGAAGCGCTTGATGTGCCGATTAACCGATTTTTCATGAGACCGGAACAACAGGACCCGGTCATCCGCCGGGAGCAGCGAAAGACGATTCATCTGCGCAATACTAACGTCAGATACCACGTGTTGACCCCGATCGACCAGGGGAAAATCGAGTTCCTGCTGGTGGAGATTGAACCGGGCGAATCAGTCTATCACGAACTGGTCTCCCACTCGGGTGAGGAGTGCGGATTTGTGATGAAAGGCGAATTGAAAGTGCTGCTGCGCGATCAGGAGTACCATCTCTACGAAGGAGACAGCATCGCCTTCCCCAGTACATCGCCGCACCGTTATCTCAATCCCGGCAAAGAGGTGTCGCTCTCGATCTGGGCGAGGGCGACCTGATCATATCCTCACCTTTTAACAAGTCCCTTGAAATGAGCTGCTCTCCCCAGCGCCGCGCCTTTGGCGGCAGTGTGAGGCCCGGTATTCCCGGGCTTTTTTTCATTGACAGACTCATTGGAACGGCACAAAAGCAGTCGTCATTTTTCCTCGATTCCATATACATAAGTAAGGAACCATCCGTTCTGGTATGAATGGAAAGCAAGGAGGAAAAGACGGATGTACGAAGGATTGAAAGAGTTGGAACGTTCCATTGAGGAGATTACCGAGATCGCCAAGGGGTTTGGACTCGATTTTTATCCGATGCGCTATGAGATTTGCCCAGCCGACGTGATCTATACATTTGGTGCTTATGGAATGCCGACACGATTCTCTCATTGGAGTTTCGGAAAGTCCTTTTACAGGATGAAGCTGCAGTACGATCTCAACCTGAGCAAGATCTACGAACTGGTGATCAACTCCAACCCGTGCTACGCCTTCCTGTTGGACGGCAACTCGTTGATCCAGAACAAGCTGATCGTCGCCCATGTTTTGGCCCACTGCGACTTTTTCAAGAACAACGCCCGCTTTTCCAATACCAATCGGGATATGGTAGAGAGCATGGCTGCCAGTTCGGAGCGGATTCGCCAGTATGAGATCAGCTACGGGAAAGAGGAGGTGGAGACCTTCCTCGATGCCTGCTTGGCCATCCAGGAGCACATCGATCCCAGCCTGTTGCGCTTCAAGGTAGGCTGGAAAAAGGAAACGGAGGAGAAAAACACGGGGACCCAATCGAGGGCACAGGTGAGAACGCCCTATGACGATTTATGGGGGCTTGATCAGGGAGAGCAACCCCAACCGTCCCCGTCAAGCAAAGTGCCGCGCCGTTTTCCACCAGAACCGGAAAAGGATCTGCTGCTGTTCATTCAGGAGCACAGCAGTGTGCTGGAGGAGTGGCAGCGGGACATTATGACGATCATCCGCGACGAAATGCTTTACTTCTGGCCCCAGTTGGAGACCAAGATCATGAATGAAGGATGGGCTAGCTATTGGCATACCCGGATATTGCGTGAGATGGATCTAAGCGAAGCAGAGACGATTGAATTCGCCAGACTGCATGCTTCCGTCGTGCAGCCATCGCTAACCGGCATCAATCCGTACCACCTGGGGCTGAAGATGTTTGAGGACATCGAACGGCGCTACGACAATCCGACGGCAGAGGAACAGGAGAGGTTCGGTCGAAAACCGGGCGGCGGTCGGGCCAAGATCTTTGAAGTGCGAGAGTTGGAGTCGGACAGCAGCTTCATCCGCAATTACCTGACCAAGGAACTGGTGACCGATCTTGATCTTTATCTGTTTGGCAAGCAGGGGAATGATTGGGTGGTGACAGATAAGGACTGGGAACAGATTCGGGATTCTCTGGTCGCTTCTCGTGTCAACGGCGGTTTTCCCTATATTGCGGTGCACGATGGCGATTACCTGCGCTCCGGGGAGCTTTACCTAAGGCATCAGTATGAGGGGATGGAACTTGACGTCAAGTACGTGGAGAAGACAATGCCCTATGTCTACCAGCTGTGGGGCAAGACGGTCCATCTGGAGACGAAGATGGAGGATCGCCTCGTGCAGTTTACGTACGACGGAAAAAAAGTGCATCGCCGCTTTTTGTAGGTCCGCGTGACCTTGGCGAATCTGATCTTTTTCGACAATAACGCCCTATGCGATGTTCGTTTGGGGCGTTATTCTGTTTTCCATGAGCGGACCAACGAGTTGCCTCTACAGGCGGTCAAGCCTACAGACCATACAGTTTTTGTAGGATTTTGTCGGAGAATACCGTCTTACAATCTGACATTCCTGTGGTATGATTAGACGTGGCGGAACGAATGCCATAAAATGCCTCAGCAAAGTGCTTGTTTCCATTTATGTAAAATAATCCTCTTGGTTAAGGCACAATCGTGCAGCCCCTTCGTATTCGATGTTACTTCCAGGTGAAACAAACCCATATCCTGTTTTTTTGCATGCTTGATCGACCCTGACAACTGAATAAAAACACCGGTGAATGGCCTCTTTGTCGCAAATGAATCCAAGGAAGAAAGGTTGATTCCTATGTGTGGCATTGTTGCTATGTTGTCAAGGCAGACCCAGATCCGTTCAACTGTTCTGGATCGGGCTACCCGTCAGCTCGCCCATCGAGGTCCTGACTGCCAGCGGACGTGGCTATCCGAGACAGGGAAGGTAGGACTGGGACACGCACGTCTCAGTATCATCGACTTGCAGACGGGAGATCAACCGATTGCCAGTGAAGATGAACGGCTGCGTATCGTCGTCAACGGCGAGTTCTACGACTACGAACGCATCCAGCGGGAATTGGAGAAAAGGGGTCACCGGTTGCGGACGCGGTCCGACAGTGAGATCGCTCTCCATTTGTACGAAGAAAACGGTATTGGATTTATGGAACACTTGCGCGGCGAGTTTGCGCTGGTTTTGTGGGATGAACAGGAGCAACGCTTGGTGGCAGCGAGAGACCGATTTGGGATAAAGCCGCTGTTTTACACCGTGCAGGATGATGTTCTGTACATTGCTTCCGAGATGAAGGCGCTGTTTGCAGCCGGCGTTATTGCCAAGTGGGATGAACAATCGTACTACCAGCACCTGCTGTTTTACAAGCACCTCGACCGAAGCTTGTTTAAAGACATCCACCAGGTTCCGCCGGGACATCTGCTGCTGGCAACCCAACATGGGATTGAGCTGAAGCGCTACTGGGACCATGATTATCCTCTGCTGGCAGAGACGGAGGAGCGCAGTGAAGCGGAGTACATAGAGGAAGTAAGAGCAGCCTTGCATGAAAGCATCAGGCTGCGGATGAGGGCCGATGTGCCCGTCGGGTTTCACCTCAGCGGCGGAGTCGATTCGTCGGCGGTATTGGGCATGGCAGCCCAGCACCGAACCGATCCGTTGCAGGCATTTACCGTCACCTTTGCAGAAAAAGCGTACGATGAAAGTGAAGTGGCCAGGGAGACGGCTTCTTTTGTCGGGGCCGATTTCCACCCGATTCCGCTCGATTATGCCGATTTTGCCGACCACGTGGTGAAGGCGGTCTGGCATGCGGAAACGATTGGCATCAATATGAACGGTGTCGCCCGCTATCTGAAAAGCAAAGTGCTGCATGAGCGGGGGATTCGTGTCGTGCTCTCCGGTGACGGTGCCGACGAGTTGTTCGCCGGGTACATTTTTTCACGACTGGACATCTTGCTCGCCGGTCTGGAAGGACTGAGCGAAGCGGAGAAACTTGCCCGACTGGAAGAGTTTTTGGTACATAACCCATCGTTTAACCATTTGCCGGTCGCCAGTTATCTGGATCAATCGTTGACCAGCTTCCAACAGCGATTGGGCTACACGCCTACTTGGATTCTGGCGTCTCATACCAGCCGCAGCCCGTTGCGGCAATTGCTTGCGCCCGATTATCTCGATCGGCTGGGCGATTACGACCCGCATCGGGAATTTGTGGAGCGGTTGGATATTGAGGGACAATTGGCCGGACGTGACCGGGTAAAGCAGGTCCTCTACACCTGGAACAAGTCGATTTTGCCCAACCAGATCTTGTTTGCCGATCGATTGGACATGTCTCACGGGGTAGAAGTGCGCATGCCGATGTTGGATCACAAGCTGTTCGAGGTGGTTCGCAAGCTGCCTTCCTGGATGCTGATCAACAACTACAAAGAGAAGTACGCCCTGCGGGAAGCGGCAAAGCCGTATCTGACCAAAACCGTGTACGATCGGCCCAAGCAGCCTTTCAATGCTCCGCCGTCCACGCTGCAGACGGACAACAAGCTGTTTGCGCTAGCCCAGGATATGCTGCGCAGCAGCGTAATGGATGATGTGCCTTTCTATGACAAGAAACAGATTGTCGGACTGCTTGATCAATTGCCCAAGATGGATCAACGCCAGCGGGTCAATACGGACGCCGTCCTTCTGCTGGTGCTGACCACTTGCCTGCTGCAGGACCTGTACGTCAATGCCAGCCGCAGTCAGTCCGTGACGGGATAACAAAGAGCAATACGGACAAAACGAGGAGAACCAGATGAATCGAATCAGAGCATTTTATCACTCTTTTCACCCGATTGTGCACACGCTGTTGCTGGGAATCGTGCTGGTATCGGTGGCCAGGGGGATGAGCATTCCCTTCCTGGCGGTATATCTCGCCACGACGACACAGTTGGACGCGGGGATGATTGGCTTGATCATTGGGGCCGGCGCGATTGCCGGCACCTTCGGGGGCTTCGTCGGGGGGACGTTATCTGATTTTATCGGGCGGAAAAAAGTGCTGATCGGTACGCTTTACGTGTTTGCGCTCGTTTTTTTCGGCTTTGTCTTAACAGCCAACGTCCTGGTGATTTTTCTGCTGAACATTTTCCTGAGCCTATGTATCTCCTTTTTTGACCCTGTGTCCAAAGCGCTGATGGGTGATTTGACACCGCCGGAGAAACGGATGCGCCTTTTCTCTTTCCGCTACACGGCCGTCAATATCGGGTTTGCGATCGGACCGCTGATCGGGACTGCGCTTGCGTTGATTGACCAGCGGGTGCCCTTTTTGATCGGTGCCGTAATTTATCTGCTGTATGTGGTGTTCTTACAGTTCGCCTTCCGGTATTTTGCCTATGAGGACGTGCAGACGACAGCAGAAGAAAAGATTACCGTGCGCAGTGCGGTAGAAGTGATTCGGTACGACCGCGTGCTGGGATTTTTTATCCTGGGCAGTATTTTTACGATGACGGTAATGGGAGAGATGTCGGTAACCCTGTCGCAGTACTTGAAAAACAGCTTTGTTGACGGTGTGCAGCTGTTTGCGATCCTGATGAGTGTCAACTCCGTCGTCGTGATTCTGCTCCAGTATTCTTTGACAAAATGGGCGGAGCGCTTCACGCCGCTGACCAACATCGTGATGGGCAGCATCTTGCTCGCTATCTCCGAATTGGGATTTGCCTATTCGGGAAACTGGACCTTTTTCATTCTGTCGATGATTGTCTTCACCTTGGGCGAGATTCTGATCGTTCCGTCGGAATACATCATTGTCGACCGAATTACACCTGACGGCATGCGCGGCACATACTACGGCGCCCATACCTTTAACGGCTTTGGCAACTTCATCGGCCCCTGGTTTGGCGGGATTTTGCTGACCAGCTACGGTGGCGCCACCATGTTCCAATCGTTTGGGCTGATCGCCCTGTTGAGCATCTTCTTTTTCTGGCGCGGCCAAAAAATGTATGACGCAAAACAAAGCAAAACCTTGTCCGCTCTGGAAGGCTGAGCCAAGCAGCACGAGCGTGATCAAGGAATGATGGGAGGGGCGTTTTCAGATGCAAGGGGGAGAAACAGATGCCATCCAACTGCAGCAGGCGGTCCGCAACAGCATGTCACAAACATCCGGTGAAATCAACCTTCCCGGACTGCAACAAAACGTGACGGTATACCGCGATGAGCGGGGCGTACCGCATATCGAAGCAGCCAGCTTGTCTGATTTGTACATGGCTCAAGGATTTGTCACCGCCCAGGATCGCTTGTGGCAGATGGATATGTCCAGGCGGCTGACGAGTGGGCGTATGGCAGAAGTATTTGGTCCGGACTATGTTCCGTCCGATCTGCACTATCGGAAGCTGCAGTTGAGCAAGGCGGCTGAGGAGTCTCTTGACAGGTGTTCTGCGGCTGTGCGGGAGATTCTGGAGCGTTTCTCTGCGGGAATCAACGCGTATATCAGGCAGGCAAGCGAGCAGGGCAGTCTGCCGCTGGAATTCGTCCTGCTGGACTATCAGCCGGAACCGTGGACACCGCTTGACACCATGCTGATCGGCAAACTGCTTGCAGCCAGCCTGAGTGAAAACCTGAAAGCGGAGATTTATCGCGACCAGTTGCGCAGCCGGGTAGGAGATGAGCGGGCCAAAGAGCTATGGCCTGTCTATCCTGAGGACGGCTATGTGACGATTCCATCTGGCGATCTAGCGGATGGCTGCACGCAGCTTGATGAGTCGCCGCTCCTGCCTGAAAACAAACGCCTTGATCTGAGCGGCCTACTTCGTCTATTGAGCGGATCGAGTCAGGGAAACGGCTCCAATGGCTGGGTTGTCTCCGGAAAGCTGACCAAGTCGGGCAAACCGCTGCTGGCCAACGATCCACATCTCGACTACGAGGTTCCTGCGATCTGGTATCAGACGCACCTGAATCTGCAGACGGAAGCCGGGGAGAGGCTCAATGTGATCGGTGTCACCCTGCCCGGTGTGCCGGGGATCGTCCTTGGCCACAATGACCAGATTGCCTGGGGCGTGACCAATGCGATTGCCGATACCCAGGATCTCTTTCTGGAAAAGTTCCACCCGGCCAACCTGCAACTGGTGATGCATCAGGGCAAGTGGGAGGATGTGACGGTCGTTCGGGAAACGATCCGGGTAAGAGGGGGCGCGGATATTCCGCTGGATGTGCGCATCACCCGACATGGTCCGATACTGACCGAGGTGGAGTCCCATGATGACCCTGATGCTGCTGTCTACGGCTTGGCGCTGCGCTGGACCGCCTATGGCGCCAGTGCTGAAATCGAGGCGTTCTTGGAACTGAACAAGGCGAAAAACTGGGAAGAATGCCGGGAGTGCTTGCGCAAGATTGAGTCTCCCGTGTTAAACGTGCTGTTTGCTGCTGTGGACGGAACGATCGCTTTGCGCACGGCGGGAAGCATTCCGATCCGGGCCAGAGGAGATGGGTTGGTTCCGGTTCCCGGCTGGACGGATGAGTACGAGTGGAACGGTTTTATTCCCTTTGAAGAAATGCCGGAAGTGGTCAATCCGGAGCAAGGCTTTATCGTTTCCGCCAATAACAAGATTACGGACGACGCTTATCCCTACCTGATATCGGCCGCTTGGGATACGCCGTACCGGGCGAAGCGGATTGCCGATCAACTGCAGCGCGGGAGGGAACTGACGGTAGAGGAGATGAGCTCGCTGCAGGGAGATCTGGCAAATGAACAGGCTGACACCATCCTGCCTATCTTGTTGGAGGTGCTCCAGCGACAATCGTTGTCACCAGATGAGCAGGAGGCTGTACACATCCTGAAAACATGGGATCGTCTGGACGAGGCTCATCAAGCGGCTCCCCTGCTGTATCATGTGTGGGATCTCTCCCTGCGCAAACATCTATATGAACCGCAGATGGGCGCAGACTTGTATGCCTTGATGGCAGACGGTACCAATGTGACCGACCAGATGCTGCGGCGCGCGGCAGAAGGGCAGGAAAGCAGTTGGATCAAGGAGGCGGGTGAATTCGACCTGCTTGTCTACCAAAGTTTTCAAGCGGCCTTGCAGCATGTGATCTCTCTGCAGGGCCACGATTCCCGGAAGTGGCGGTGGGGCGATTATCATCAGCTCCGTTTCGCACATCCGTTAAGCAGTTTGCTGGAGCGGATAGGAGCAACTGCGGATGTCCCTGCATACCCGGTTGGCGGAAGCAGGCAGACAGTCTGCCTGATGGGCTTTGCAGAATCGGGACGGGTGCTGAGCGGAGCCTCCTGGAGACAGGTGGTCGATCTGGCTGCTCTCGACCGTCAATCCTATGATATTCTCACACCCGGACAATCAGGACAGGTGGGCAGCCGCTGGTACGCCGATCAGGCCCCGCTGCATGTGAAAGGAGAGTTGCGTCCCCAATTGTTCCGACCGGAAGAGTACCGAACAGGGGAAAAACTGGTTCTTCACCCGTAACTGGGATTCCTGTAAAGGGATCCCCCTATACACGATATTTACATTTTTTTAAAGAATACTTAAATATTGGAGGGATACCAGTCATGCGTCCATTCATGTCTGAAGAGACACTTACCTTTTCAACGATGGTCGAACTGCTTCAATGGAGAGGACGAGAGCAGCCCGATCAGGAAGCGTACCGCTTTCTGCTGGATGGTGAAATGACCGAGGAAAGCATGACGTACGCAGAACTGGACCGACAGGCGCGGATGATCGGCGGGATGCTGCAGCAGATGGGGGCAGTCGGTGAGCGGGTGCTGCTGCTCTATCAACCTGGTTTGGACTACATTGCCGCCTTCTTTGGCTGCCTATACGCAGGCAGCATCGCCGTCCCTGCTTATCCGCCATCCTCTCGTCGGCTGATGCCGCGTCTGCACGCGATCGCAGTGGACAGTCAGGCCAAGGCGGCATTGACGACAAGCAGGATTGCCGCCGACATTCAGGAGGGCTTCACCTCTCTGCCCGGGATGGACCGCCTCGTCTGGCTGGTCACCGATCAGTTGCAGACAGTGAGTGATGCCGATTGGAAACAGCCTGAGCTGACCCGCGATTCCCTTGCCTTTTTACAATACACGTCTGGATCTACCTCCACGCCCAAGGGGGTGATGGTAAGTCACGGGAATCTGCTGCACAATCTGTCGCTGATCAAGGAAAGCTTCACGATTGATTCCCAGGACCGCAGCGTGATCTGGCTGCCTCCTTATCATGACATGGGATTGATCGGCGGAATCCTGCAGTCGCTGTACACCGGCTTTCACACCACATTGATGTCGCCATTTGATATGATGCAGCGCCCGCTGCGCTGGCTGCAGGCGATTACCCGCAAACAGGCGACGATTAGCGGCGGACCGAACTTCGCCTATGATTTATGTGTCCGCAAGATCACAGAGGAGCAGAAGCGAGAACTCGATTTAAGCAGTTGGCAGGTCGCGTTCAACGGTGCCGAACCGATACGTCATGAGACACTGGAACGGTTTGCGGAAGCTTTTGCTTCATGCGGGTTTCGCAAAGAGGCGTTTTACACTTGCTACGGGTTGGCGGAGGGAACGCTGTTTGTCTCAGGTGGGCAGAGAAACGTTTTCCCGGTGGTTCGCACGTTTGATAAAGAGGCTCTCTCCGACAACCGTGTGCTGGAGATGAGCGATGCTGCAGAAAAAGGGGACGGCCAGACGTTGATTGGATGCGGCCGCTCAGCATCCGACCAACTGCTGTGCATCGTCCATCCGGAGACTAAAGTGAGGTGCGCGCCAGATGAAATCGGGGAGATCTGGGTCGCCGGTCCAAGCGTTGCTCACGGTTACTGGGGCAATGAGGCACAGAGCACCGAGACATTTGCCGCCCGGCTGTCTGATACGGGGGAAGGACCTTTCCTGCGAACGGGCGATCTCGGTTTTTTACATAAGGATGAACTGTTTGTTACCGGACGTTTGAAGGATCTGATCATCATCCGCGGTCGCAACTACTATCCGCAGGATATCGAGTTGTCCGCCTACCGCAGTCATCAAGCATTGCGACCGGAGTGCGCCGCTTTTTCCATTGAAGTGGATGGAGAGGAGCGACTGGCGGTGGTGGCGGAGATTGATCGTCATTATCGGCAGGTAGATGCGGAGGAAGTAATCGGCTGCATCAGACAGGCGATCGCCCAGGAGCATGGTCTTCAGGTATACGCCGTCCAACTGGTGCGCTTTGGAAGCATTCCCAAAACGTCCAGCGGCAAAATCCAGCGCCGCTTCTGCCGCGAAGCGTTTCTTTCCGATAGTTTCCACAAAATAGGGAGCGACGTCTTGCATCTGGAGCCATCCAACGACGAACCGGAGCAAGAAGTGATCCGTCGCGAGATGCTGCTGGCGATGACGCCGCAGGAGTGTCAAGCTCAGCTCGAGAGCTACCTAGGCAGGCTCGTCCGACGTGTGCTGCAGTTGACACCATCCCAGTTCGATCCAGAGCAGCCGCTGAGCACACTCGGTATCGATTCGGCACAGGTGATGGAGTTGCAGCATGCCGTAGAGACCGATTTGGGTGTCATCCTGCATCCGGCGCAGCTATTTGATATTGACACTACGCAATTAGCCGATGTGATTCGTGCAGAGTTGAGCGAAGCAGCATCGGGGGTTGGCCTGCTGGAGCGGGCGACAGGAAGGGCAGAGACGGCGTTGTCTCGCGGGCAGCAAGCACTCTGGTTTTTGCACCGAATGGCGCCGGAGAGTGCCGCTTACAACATCAGCAAGGCGGTTCGGCTGAGTGGACGGCTGGATACGGCTGCTCTGCGTGCAGCGTTTCAGGCGCTGATCCGCAGGCATGACATCCTTCGCACCACATATCCGGCTCAACCAGGCGGTGTACCGCGCGCCCATATCCATGAGCAGGCAGAACTAGCGATGACAGAAGTTGACGCCAGCAGTTGGGATGCCGATCTCTTGCAGCAACGGATGGAGGAAGCGGCGCAGCGTCCGTTCGATCTGGAGCAAGGGCCATTAATGCGCGTGTATTTGTATAAACGATCAGCAGAGGAACATCTCTTGCTGTGGTCCTTTCATCATATTGTCGTCGATCTCTGGTCATTTGATCTGTTGATCGGTGAGTGGAATCAGTTGTACGTAGAGTTCTCTACAGGCGAAAAGCAGTACCTGCCCCCAGCGGCGATTCGGTACGCCGACTATGTTGCGTGGCAGGAACGGATGCTGTCTAGCGAGGAAGGGGAGCAAAAATGGGCCTATTGGAAGGAACAGTTGGCCGGTGAACTGCCCATCCTGAACATGCCAACCGATCATGCCCGCCCGCCGATGCAGAGCTGGCGTGGAGCGGTCAAGTCGCTACGTCTTCCGCAGTCGCTCGCGGACGCGCTGAAGCGGCTAAGCAGAGAACAGCAGACCACCTTGTACACCACGTTGTTGACCGGGTATGCTGTACTGCTGCATCGGTATTCGGGCCAGGAAGATGTGATCATCGGTTCGCCGATGGCAGCTCGTTCCAGGGTGGAGTTGGCCGGGCTGGTTGGCTACCTGACCAATACGGTGCCGATTCGCGTCGATCTGTCGGGCAATCTCGCGTTTGACCGTTTGTTGGGCAGCATGCGGCAAATCGTGATCGGCGCCTTTGCCCATCAGGAGTACCCGTTTGACCTGCTGGTTGAGAAACTGCAGCCAGAACGCGACCCCAGCCGCTCGCCGATTTTCCAGACGGCATTTGTAATGCAGAACGTGGGATACAACAACAGGACGGTGGCTCCACTGGTTGCAGGTGGTGAGGGCGAGGGTATATCGCTGGGAGAGCTGACGTTGGAATCTGTCCCTTTGCGCGAAGCGGCAGCGCAGTTCGATCTCACGTTAACCGTTGTGGAGACAGGCGGTGAACTGGCTGTTGAGCTGACTTACAATACTGATCTGTACGAAGCAGGGACGGCAGAGCGGCTTCTGCAAAGCTACCAATCGCTGCTGCAAGCGATGGTCAGCGATCCCCATGCTGCTGTCTCAACGCTGCCGATAATTACGGAGCAGGAAAAGGAACGGCTCTTGCAGCGCCATCAGTCAACGGCCGCTTATGCAAAAGAGCAGACGATTCACCAGTGGTTTGAGCGGCAAGCCAACCTGCAGGCGGCCAAGGTAGCCGTCGTATGCGGCGAAGAACGCCTCACCTATGGCGAACTGAACAGCCGGGCCAACCAACTGGCTCACCAGTTGCGGAAGTTGGGCGTAGGTCCGGAAGTGCTCGTCGGCCTGGCTGTGGAGCGATCGATCGAGATGATTGTCGGCATTCTCGGCATCCTCAAAGCAGGAGGGGCCTACCTGCCGCTTGATCCGGCTTATCCAAAAGAGCGGCTCCACTTTATGCTGAGCGATGCGCAAGTGCCGGTTATCTTGACGCAGCAGCGGTTGCTGCCGGAGCTGCCGCAAAGCGATGCACAAGTGATCTGCCTTGATGCCGACTGGCCGCAAATCGCGACCAACAGCAGCGAAAACCTGAACCAGGACGGGTCACCTGATCAGTTGGCCTACGTGATCTACACGTCAGGGTCGACGGGCAAACCAAAGGGGGTCATGATCCCGCATTATCAAGTAGTCCGCCTGTTCCAGGCCACACAGCCTTGGTACGCATTCAACGAGCAAGACGTCTGGAGTTTGTTCCATTCATTTGCCTTTGACTTTTCCGTATGGGAAATCTGGGGCGCGCTGCTGTACGGCGGCCGGTTGGTCATCGTTCCATACCTGGTCAGCCGTTCGCCGGAAGATTTTTACCGGCTGCTGTGCGAAGAGGGGGTAACCGTTTTAAATCAGACCCCTTCCGCCTTTGCACAGTTGATTCGAGCGGAGGAAGCGATCGGAGTCTCCGACCAGCTTGCCTTGCGCTTGGTGATCTTTGGCGGCGAAGCACTCGATATCCAGTCGCTGGCTCCGTGGTTTGAGCGTCATGGCGATCAATCGCCGCAGTTGGTCAACATGTACGGAATTACGGAAACAACCGTTCACGTTACCTACCGTCCGCTGTCCAAGCGGGATTTGCAGCAGCGAAACAGCTTTATCGGCAGGCCGATTCCCGACTTGCAGATCTATATCCTGGACCAACATCTGCAGCCGGTTCCTGTCGGAGTGGCCGGAGAGATGTTTGTCGGTGGAGCCGGCGTAGCGAGAGGGTATCTCAACCGTCCGGACCTGACAGCAGAGAGATTTATCGTCAATCCATATGACGAATCACAACGCTTGTACCGTTCCGGTGACTTGGCCCGCTGCCACGCCAACGGCGACATCGAGTACCTGGGCAGGATCGATCATCAGGTAAAGGTGAGAGGCTTCCGTATCGAACTGAACGAGATCGAAGCGGTTCTCTCCAAACATCCAGCGGTACGGGACAATGTCGTATTGGCGCGCAACGACCTGCACGGGGAGAAGCAACTGGCGGCATATGTGGTGACCGCCGCATCTGCTTCCCTCGATGTCGGCGAACTACGACGCTACTTGCAGGACCGACTGCCTGCGTTTATGGTACCGTCCGCCATCTATCTGCTTGAGGCCATGCCGATCACGGAAAACGGCAAGGTTGACCGGAAAGCGCTGTTGGCGATCACCCACGCCACTCCGGACACGATGACCAGTTACGTGCCCCCTTCTACTCCGGAAGAGGAGGTGCTGGTCTCCGTCTGGCAAAACGTCCTAGGTGTCGAAAAGGTGGGAATTGACGACAACTTCTTTCAGCTTGGCGGCGATTCGATCCGCAGCATTCGCATCTTGTCAGAGGCCAAGGAACGTGGTCTGCACCTGACTATCCAGGATTTGTTCCAGCACCAGACGATTCGCCAGTTGGCCCAGGTGGCGCAGGTGGGGGCAAAAGGGTCGGAACAGCAGCATATGGCGGCGGTGGAGCCGTTTAGCCTGATTTCTGCCGAAGATCGACTCGCTGTCATGGACGGAGTCGAAGATGCCTATCCGTTGAGTACGACTCAGGCGGCGTTTGTCTATCACAGTGAGGTATCGTCCGACTATCAGGTATACATCTCCAGCTACCGTCTGCGCGCTCCGTTTGAGCGGGAGGCGCTGGAGATTGTACTGGATCGGTTGGCCGCCCGCCATCCGATCCTGCGGACCTCTTTTGACCATCAGCATTTCAGCCAACCGCTGCAGTTGGTCTACAGGGAGGCGAAGCTCTCTCTGGATGTAGAGGACTTGCGTACGCTGCCTGCGCGAGAGCAGAGTGCACGCCTGGCGGCAAGATTAGAGAGGGAGCGGAGAACGCCGTTTGACTGGCAGCAACCGGGGTTATGCCGTTTTTACGTCTGCCGCTTCTCTGATGAAGAGTTTCAACTGGTGTTGATTGAGCCGTTTCTGGATGGCTGGAGCGTCGTCTCGCTAATCACCGAGTTGATCACGGATTACTCGGCGATCATAGCCGGGCAGCAGTTGGCTGACCAACCGCCGCTATCCAGTACGTACCGCCAGTTCGTCGAGTTGGAACAGCAAACCCTGCAGTCGGAGGAAGCGAAACAGTTCTGGAATCGAAAGCTTGAGGATTACGTGAATACCCCGTTGTACCGGCTCCCGGAAATGAAACAGCAGGAGAAAAAACGGGCAGAGATGGACCAGCAGAAAGATCGGATCTGGGTGCCGCTGTCGCCGGAAGTTAGCGAGGGGTTGCGGACACTGGCCGAATCCTTAGGGGTCCCGTTGAAAAACGTACTGCTGGCCGCTCATATGAAGGTGCTCAGCATCGTGACCGGACAAACGGATGTCACGACCGGCCTGATTGCCAATGGACGTCTGGAGCATAGCGACGGGGAAAACGTGTTGGGTATTTTCTTAAACACGCTGCCGCTGCGGATGGATGTGTCGCAAGCTACCTGGGAAGAGTTGATCAAACAGGCATTTGCCGCCGAACGGGAACTGCTGCCCTACCGCCGATACCCGCTGGTGGAGCTGCAGCGGCAGCACAGTGCCGGGCAGCCATTGTTCGATGTGGTCTTTAACTACACGCACTTCCACGTAGCCGAACAGGTCAACCGTCTGTCCAATGTGGAGATGCTGAGTGCGTCCCAGTCGGATTACACCTATGTACCGCTGACGGCCCAGTTTACGCTGGACGTCAACACCCGGCAGATTCAGTTTGCCCTGGATTTTGAAGTGGATGAACTGACCGCCGGCCAAGTAGAGAAAATCGCCGGCTACTACCAGAACGTACTGCAGGCGATCGTGGCAGACCCGCAGGGACGACATGAAACAAACGCTTTCCTCAGCGCAGAAGAGCTGCAGCACTTGCTGGGAGAACAGAACAGCCGCTATGCCGATTATCCGGTCGATGTGCTCTTTACGGAACTGTTTGCCAGACAGGCGTCCCGGACAGCGGAGAGGCCCGTTGTCTGGTTTGAGCAAAACGCCTTGACCTATTCTGAATTGGAGAAAAAGTCGAACCAACTGGCCAGATACCTGCGGGCGAGGGGAGTGGGCCGAGACGTATTTGTCGGATACTTTGGCGAGCGCAATCTGGATTGGGTGATTGCGATCATGGCGATCTTCAAGGCGGGTGGCATATACGTACCGCTTGACCCTGCCTATCCCAAGGAGCGGCTCTCCTACATGATCGAGGACGCTGAGATGAAGCTGCTGCTCACCTATGAGTCGTTGAAGCAGACATTCCCGGACAAGGCAGGAATCGCCATCTGCCTGGACAGCGACTGGGAGGAGATTGCCCAAGAGAGCGATCAGCCGGTAGACAGCGGCTGCAAGCCGGAAGATGTCGCTTACGTCATCTACACGTCCGGTTCGACCGGCAGGCCCAAGGGAGCGATGGTCGAGCATCGCGGCATGGTGAACCACCTGTACGCCAAGGTTGATGAACTGGGCATGAGCGATGCGGATCGCGTAGCGCAAAACTCTTCCCACTGTGTCGATATTTCCGTCTGGCAGTTGTTTGCGGTGATGCTGACTGGCGGATGCGTGGTGATTTTAAAAGATGAGGATGCCTTTGACCCCTCCAGACAGCTGGATGCGATGGAGCGGTTCCGCCTAACCATTGTCGAGACGGTTCCCTCTTTGCTGCGAGCAATGTTGGAGGAGATTTCCCTGCGAGAGGCATCGGCCAAACCTGACCTGACCGATCTCAGATGGATGATTCCCAACGGCGAAGTCCTGCCGCCGGAATTGTGCCGCAAATGGCTGCAGCACTATCCGCACGCTCATCTGATCAATGCATACGGCCCTACCGAGTGTTCCGATGATGTGATGCATCACTTTATCAGCGAACCGCCTGCAGATGATGTGACATCAATCCCGATCGGACGGCCGATTGCCAACATGCAGATGTACGTGCTGGATCGTCACCGGCAGCCCGTGCCGGTTGGCGTCGCCGGAGAGCTGTACATCGGGGGGATCGGTGTTGGCCGCGGCTACCTGAAGGCGCCAGAGAAAAACGCGGAGACATTTTTGACCAATCCGTTCGCCGCAGGGGCCAATCCCCGTCTCTACAAAACGGGTGATCTGGTTCGGCGGAGACCGGACGGCTTGTATGAGTTCCTGGGACGGATCGATCACCAGGTGAAAATTCGCGGATTCCGCATCGAACTGGGTGAGATCGAATCGCAGCTTGGCAAACATCCGGCGATTGAGCACGTGGCTGTTGTAGCCAAAGAGGACCAGCACGGCGAAAAGCGTTTGGCCGCGTATTTCGTGGCCGCACCCGGGATGAGCCCGACGAAAACAGAGCTGCGCAGCTTCCTGCTCAAACAGCTGCCGGAGCATATGATTCCCTCGTTCTTCGTGCAGTTGGCAGAGTTTCCGCTGACATTGAACGGCAAGATTGACCGGAAAGCGCTGCCTGCTCCGATTGTCGATGAGACGGAAGAAGACCGTTATGTCGCCCCTCGTACCCCGTTGGAGCAGGAACTGGCGTCGATCTGGGGGCAAGTGCTGGGATATGAGCGGGTTGGTGTTGACGATCACTTTATGGAGCAGGGAGGGCATTCGCTGCTGGCGACACAGTTGATTTCCCGCATCCGAAAAGCGTATCAGATCGAACTGCCGCTGCGGACGCTGTTTGAGGCTCCTACACTGGGGCAGTTGGCAGAGAAGGTAGAGATGGCTCTGAAGCCGCAGCCCGATGACGAACTGGGCGACCTGCTCAATCAGCTTGAACAATTGTCGGATGAAGAGGCAGAGGCTTTACTTCAACAGTGGGAAAAGAAGTAACCCAATTACGGAAGTGGATGCCGGAGGTGCAGCATGCAAGAAGTAAAATCGAACGATCCGAATCGCGTCGCAGAACTTTCGCCAGTGAAACGCGCTCTGCTTGAAAAAATGCTGGAGCGACAGCGGCAGCAAAACCCCGCGGGCGAGCAGATTACCGCCCGTCCGCGAGGGGAGAGGATTCCGCTCTCTTTCGCCCAGCAGCGTCTCTGGTTTCTGGACCAGTATGAACCGGACAGCCCGGTTTACAATCTCTGCTACGCTATACGTTTGAAAGGGTGGCTTCGCATCGACATCCTGGAACAGTGTTTCTCAGAGATTGTGAAGCGACATGAGATACTGCGGACCACCTATGCTGCGGTTGAAGGGGAAGCTGTACAAGTGATCCATCCGCCGCAGCCGGTGCGGATTGAGTTGATTTCGCTGGAAGCGCGGTCTGCTGCCGAACAGGAGCGGGAAGTGAGTCGGTTGGTCAAAATGGAAGCAGAACGCTCCTTCCGGCTGACAGACGATCGGATGCTACGGACGACGTTGCTGAGGCTTGGTGAGAGAGAGCACCTGCTGTTGATTACCATCCATCATATTGCGGCAGACGGCTGGTCGCTGGGCGTGTTTATCGAGGAGACCATGAAACTGTATGAAGCTTATTATCATCAACAGCCTTCCCCTCTCCCGCCTATGCCGATCCAGTACGCCGACTTTGCCTGCTGGCAGCGCGAGTGGGCCAATGGACCGGAGTTTGCCAGACAACAAAGCTACTGGAAGCAGAAGCTGTCCGGCAGCCTGCCTATCTTGCAGCTGCCTACGGATCGTCCGCGTCCGCCCGCTCAGACCTACAGGGGTGGCGTCGAGCGCTTTTCCCTCTCGGCCGAACTGACGCAAGCACTGAGGGAGATGGGCAGACAGACCGGGGCGACCTTGTTTATGAGTTTGCTCGCAGCCTTCAAGACCCTGCTGTTCCGCTATACCGGCCAGGAGGATATCCTGGTCGGCTCACCGATTGCCAACCGAAACCGCAGTGAGACGGAAGGCTTGATCGGTTTCTTTGTCAACACCCTGGTCCTGCGCAGTCAACCTGCCGGGACGCTCACCTTTCGCGAGTACCTGGACCAGATTCGTGAAGTGGCGCTGGAGGCATACGCTCATCAGGATGTCCCCTTTGAACAATTGGTTGCCGAGATGCTGCCAAAACGGGATGTAAGATATCCTCCTCTGTTTCAGGTGATGTTTATCCTGCAGAATGCCCCGCGGGAAGAGATGAGGCTTCCCGACCTTCACCTGGAGCATACGATTCTGGACAGCGGCACGTCCAAGTTTGACCTCACCCTCTCGTGTACGGAACAAGCAGACCGGTTGACCGTAGCCATCGAGTACAATACCGATCTGTTTGAACAGCAGACGGTCATTCGCCTGTTCCGCCACTTTGAGACGCTGTTGGCCAGTATTGTCCGCGATCCCATGCAGCCGTTGTCGCAGTTGCAGGTGATGCCGGAAGAGGAGCGGCACCGGCTGCTGGTGGAGTGGAACCAGACCGCGTCTGATGAATCGGGCAGAGAGATGTGTGTGCACCACTTGGTGGAGGCGCAGGTTGCAAAAACGCCCCATGCCATCGCGGCAGCGGATCGGACGCAAGTCCTCACCTATGCAGAACTGGACAGGAGAGCCAATCAATTGGCGCATTACCTGTTGAAGCAGGATGTTGGTCCCGATCGGCTGGTGGGAGTATCTCTGCAGCGTTCTGTTGATATGGTTGTGGCCTTGCTGGGGATTCTCAAGGCGGGAGGTGCTTACGTGCCGATTGATCCCACGTACCCGGCAGATCGCATCTCTTACATGCTGGAGGACAGTGGTGTGACCGTACTGATCACGGAAGCGGAGATTTTCGATACGCTTCCCGCCTCCAAGGGTGTACACCTGATTCGGATCGATGCAGATTGGCCAACGATGGCCAGGGAGAGCGAAAGTCAGCCGAGCGCCGAGGCGAAGCCGGAGCATTTGGCCTACGTCATCTACACATCGGGCTCAACTGGAAAGCCAAAAGGGGTGATGATGCCCCACAGACCCTTAAGCAACCTGCTTGCTTGGCAGGTGAAGTCGTTTTCCGCTCCCGTTGCCGCTCGCACGGCCCAATTCGCTTCACTCAGTTTTGACGTTTCCTTTCAGGAAATTTTCTCTACGCTCAGTTCAGGCGGCAGCCTGTTGGTCTTGGACGAAGAGGATAGGCAAGATCCGCTCAAACTACTCACCTTTATTGCTGAACAGGAGGTAGAAAGGCTGTTTTTGCCGTTTGTGGCCCTGCAGCAACTGGCTCAGGCAGGAAACATGAGCGGGATCATACCCCCACGGCTGCGTGAGTTGATTACGGCTGGAGAGCAGTTGCAGTTGACACGGCAAATCTCCGGATGGTTGCAGAAGTTGAACAACTGCCGCCTGTTTAATCACTACGGACCATCGGAGAGCCACGTCGTCACATCTTATCTTTTGCCTAGCGAACCTGAGAAGTGGCCTGCGCTGCCGCCAATTGGCCGGCCAATCGACAACGTACGGATTTATCTGCTTGATGCTCATCTGCAGCCTGTTCCCATTGGCGTACCAGGAGAACTATATATCGGCGGTGACGCACTGGCGGGCGGCTACTGGAATCGACCCGAGCTGACGGCAGAGAGGTTTATCAATCATACATTTGACGGAGTCGGCAAAGAACGGTTATACCGGACGGGTGACGTGGCCCGCTATTTGACCGATGGGACGATCGAGTACATCGGGCGCAACGATTATCAGGTAAAAGTGCGGGGGTATCGCATCGAATTGGGCGAAGTCGAAGCAGCCTTGCGTGCCCATCCGGACATTCGCGATGCGGTTGTGATTGTCCGCGATGATGTGATCAGTGACAAACGGCTGATCGCTTATTTGGTCGCAGAGGGCAGCGATACTCCTGTCTTGGAGAAGCTGCGCAGCTTCCTGCTGAAGCGACTGCCGGAGTACATGCTCCCTGCAGTTTGTGTCTGGATGGAGTCCCTGCCGCTGACGCCGAATGGCAAGGTAGATCGACGGGCACTGCCGGACCCTGATCCCGCCGTTCGCGACACTGAGCGGGAATACGCAGCGCCATCCACATTCGTGGAAACGATCATCGCCCAGATCTGGGCTGAGGTGCTAAAAGTAGAGCAGATTGGCCTCTACGATCACTTCTTTGAATTGGGTGGTCATTCGCTGTTGGCCACACAAGTGATTTTGCGGATCAATGAACGTTTTGGGATAGAGGTCCCATTGAAAAGCTTGTTTGAGGCACCTACGCTGCAGGCGTTTGCGGAAGAAGTAACCGCTATGCTGGAGGGTCTGGACGCAGAGCAGGTACCGGCGATCAAACCTGTCGCGAAGGAAGGGGAATTGCCGCTATCCTTCGCCCAGGAGCGGGTCTGGTTCTTTGAACAGTACGAAACGGGGACAGCCACCTACAACATCCCGGGTGCCGTTCGTCTGCGTGGTCCGCTTGACGTGAAGGCACTGGAACACAGCTTTGCCGAGATTGTCAAGAGACATGCTTCGCTACGTACGACCTATGTGGCAGCAAACGGCAGCGCGCTACAGGTGATTGCCCCAGATTGCGCGATCCCGCTGCCCATCGTTGACCTGCAGCACGTCCCCCTCCAACAACGAGAAGACGAGTGGCGGCTGCTGGCGCGAAAGGAAGCATCTCTGCCGTTCGATCTGTCAACCGGGCCGATGCTGCGAACCACGCTGGTCAAACTGAATCAGGAAGAGCACGTCTTGCTGATCACGCTGCATCATATCAGCGCGGATGGTTGGTCAGTCGGTGTCCTGATCAGCGAATTGACCCAATTGTACAATGCGTTTGTCAGCGGGTCCTCTTCGCCGCTGCCCGATTTGCCGCTGCAATATGTGGACTACGCCTGCTGGCAGCGGCAGTGGCTGCAAGGATACAGACTGGAAAAACAGCTTGCCTACTGGAAGCGACAATTGGATGGAGAACTGCCGGTTCTACAGCTTCCGACCGACCGCCCACGGCTGGCAGCGCAGACGTATCGAGGGGCGTCTCACCGCTTCATCCTGTCTAGACAATTGACCGGTGCGCTGAAACAGTTGTGCGCCCAGACAGGGACGACGTTGTACATGGTCTTGTTGGCGGCCTTTAAGACACTGCTGCACCGCTACAGCGGGCAGGACGATATTGTCGTGGGTTCTGCCGTCGCCAATCGCAATCGGCGCGAATGGGAAGGGCTGATCGGATTTTTTGTCAATACGCTGGTGATGCGAAGTTTCCCTGACTCCAGCCAGACATTCCGCGCGTACCTGGAACAGGTGCGGCAAACGTCGCTGGACGCCTTTGCCCACCAGGATGTACCGTTTGAGCGGTTGGTGGCTGAGTTCTCCTCCCATCGCAGCCGAAGCAGTTCGGCTCTGTTCCAGGTGATGTTTGTTCTGCAAAACGCGCCTGCAGAAAGCCCGAGTCTGTCTGGATTGACGCTGGAACCGCTTGAAGTGGACAGCGGAACGGCAAAATTTGATCTAACCCTGTCGATGCGAGAAGCAACTGATCAACTTCACGGTTATCTGGAGTACAATGCTGACTTGTTTGACGCCAGCACTGTCGAGCGGATGGTGCATCACTTTGAAAACCTGCTGCAGGGGGTTGCCGCCAACCCGGAACAGCCGCTTGGCAAGCTGCCGCTGTTGACAGCGGAAGAACGTGAACAGCTGCTGGTAGGCTGGAACAAGACCAGCACGGATTACCCTCGTGATGCCAGCATCGATCGGTTGTTTGCCGAACAGGCTGCGCGGACTCCTGATGCCGTCGCTCTGATATGCGGGACGGAGCAGATGACGTATCAACAGCTGGATCAGCGGGCTAATCAACTAGCTCATTATTTGCAAAAGCAAGGGCTAAAGCAGGGAGAACTGGTTGGTGTCTGCCTGCATCGTTCCCTGGAGTTGATCGTTTCGCTCGTGGCCATTCTAAAAGCGGGCGGGGCATTTCTGCCGCTCGACCCGGCTTACCCCAGGGAGCGGCTGGCCTATATGCTGGAGGATGCGCGGGCGACCATTCTGCTGACGGATCACAAGACGGCGGAAGTACTGCCGGAACATGGCTTGAGTCAGGTGATGCTCGACCGAGACAGGGATCGCATCGCGGCCGAAAGCACGGATCACACGGCTATGCAAACATCGGCAGACGATCTTGCGTACGTAATGTACACGTCCGGCTCCACCGGAAGGCCAAAAGGGGTGTGTGTTCCCCATCGCGGGGTGGTCCGCCTGGTCAAAGGAAATCACTACGCTTCTTTCTCGACAGAAGATGTCTTTCTGCAGTTCTCCCCTGTCTCGTTTGACGCTTCCACATTTGAGATCTGGGGCAGTCTGCTAAACGGGGCGCGGCTGGTGCTCTATCCGGACAGCAAAGCGTCACTGGCAGAGCTGGGGAGTGTACTGCGCCAGTATCAGGTGACTACCTTGTGGCTGACCGCTGGCTTGTTCCATCAAATGGTGGAGCAGCGTCTGGAAGATTTGTCATCGGTTAAACAGCTGCTCGCTGGCGGTGATGTTCTCTCTCTGTCGCATGTGCGAAAGGTGCGGGAGGCGTTGCCTGACACTCTGCTGATCAACGGATACGGTCCGACAGAGGGCACCACCTTTACCTGCTGCTACCCAGTACAGGATGTAGGGGAGCTGCAAGGATCGGTGCCGATTGGCAGACCCATCGCCAATACGCAAGTCTATATTCTCGATCGGCACATGCAGCCGGTGCCGGTTGGCGTGGCCGGAGAGCTCTACATCGGCGGAGATGGATTGGCTGATGGCTACCTGAACCAGCCGGAGTTGACCCGCGAACGGTTTGTTTCTCATCCTTTTTCGGGCAATCCCCTGGAGCGGTTATACAAGACCGGAGACCTGGTGCGCTATCGTGCGGACGGCAACATCGAGTTTCTCGGTCGCATCGACAACCAGGTGAAAATCCGCGGGTTCCGCATTGAATTGGGTGAGTTGGAAGCGGTGTTGGATCAACATCCCGATGTACAGGGCAGTGTTGTGCGAGTCTGGCAGAGAGAAAACGGCGACAAGCGGCTGGTTGCCTACCTCGCCGTTGTACGACAGCAGAAACCGACGACAGCAGAATTACGTTCCTTTTTGCAGGAGCGCATCCCTGAATACATGATCCCGTCCCTGTTTATTCTGTTGGACCGCTTTCCGCTGACGGCAAATGGAAAAGTGGATCGCCAAGCGCTGCCGGCGCCCGAGGAGGCAGCGATCAAGCAGGAACGGGTAGTCGCAGCGGCGGGTACACCGGTGGAACAAGCGCTGGTCGAGATTTGGTCGGAGATGCTAGGCCTAAGCCCGATCGGCATCAACGACAACTTCTTTGAACTGGGCGGCCACTCCTTGCTGGCGATGCAGGTGGTCTCCCGGGTTGCTGCCCAATTCAACGTAAACCTGCCGTTAAAAGCATTTTTTGAGCAGCCGACGATCGCCGAACTGGCTGCCCTGATCGAGGAGCGGATGGGGACGGGACAGCTCCAGACAGCCGTTCGGCTTGAGGCGGCTGGCCAAGAACTGGCTCCGTTGTCCTTTGCGCAGGAGCGGGTCTGGTTTTTCGAACAGATGGAACCGGGTACGACGATGTACCATGTTCCCGGGGCGATCCGCCTGCACGGGAAGCTGTCCGTGTCGGCACTGGAGCTGGCTTTCCAGGAGATCGTCCGACGACACGAATCGCTGCGCACCAGTTTTGTGGAAGTAGACGGTCAACCGATGCAAAAGATTCATCCGGCAAGCTCTGTTTCCGTCCCTGTTCTTGATTTGCGGGATCATCCCGCTGCCCGGCGACATGCGGAAGCGGAGCGAATCATGCGGGAAGAAGCGAGTCGACCGTTTGATCTGTACAATGGACCGTTGATCCGGTTTTACCTGCTGCGGTTGGACGAAACAGAACACCTGCTGCTGTGCAACATGCATCACATCATTTCGGACGGTTGGTCATTCGGCGTCTTGTTCCGGGAATTCGGCTTATTGTATCAGAGCTATGCGGCAGCAAACACCCCATCACTTCCAGCACTGCCCCTGCAATACGCCGATTACACCCAGTGGCAAAAGGAATGGTTCCAAAGTGAGGACGCAGACGCTCAACTTCGCTACTGGACCCGACAGCTCGGCGGACAGCTGCCGGTCCTGCAGCTGCCGACAGATCGGCCCCGTCCTGCAGTGCAAACGTACCGTGGTGCGGCGGAGTCGTTCACGCTGTCCGCGGAACTGACGGAAGCGTTGAAACAGCTAGGACAACGGGAAGGTGCTACGCTGTTTATGACCTTGTTGGCTGCATTTAAGACGCTGCTCTACCGCTATACAGGCCAGCGTGATCTGCTGGTGGGGACACCGATAGCCAACCGGGCCAATGATCAACTGGAACAATTGATCGGATTCTTTGTCAATACGCTGGTCTTGCGGACCAGGCTGGAAGAGAGCTTGACCTTCAGGGAATGGCTGGGCAGGGTGAAAACAACGGCACTGGACGCTTTCGCCCATCAAGATATGCCGTTTGAAAAGCTGGTGGAGCAGTTAAACCCGGTGCGGACGCTAAGCCACTCACCGCTGTTTCAAGTGATGTTCGTGCTGCAGAACTCTCCCAAAGGGGAGGTGGTGCTGTCAGATGTCACCTTCCGTCCGCTGCAGGTAGAGACGACGGTCAGCAAGTTTGACCTTACCTTGTTTATGGAAGAGTCTGGACAGGGGATGCGCGGGTGGTTTGAGTATAATACCGATCTCTTTGAAGCAGCCACCATACAACGGATGATCGGCCATTTGCAGACACTGCTGGAAGCGATCGTGCGGCAGCCGGAATGCAGCCTGTCTCATCTGCCGCTACTCACAGACGCGGAACAGCATCAATTGCTGGTGGAATGGAACGACACAGCAGCGGAGTACCCAGCCGACAAGGCATTTCACCAACTGTTCGAGCAGCAGGTAAAACGAACGCCTGACGCACCGGCAGCTGTCTTTGGCGATCAGCAGTTGACGTATCGTGAGTTGAATCAGCGGGCCAACCAATTGGCAGCGTACTTGCAGTCAATGGGGGCAGGACCGGAAAAACTGGTTGGCGTCTGCATGGAACGCTCTTTGGAACTGCTCGTGGCGGTCTTGGGCATCTTTAAGGCCGGCGGTGCCTACGTCCCCATCGATCCCGCCTATCCAGCAGAGCGAATCGCCTTCATCCTCAGTGATGCCGCCCCAGTGCTTTTGGTCACCCAGGAGCGGCTGCGCAGCCGACTGCCCCAGACAACAACCAAACAGATCAGTCTGGATGCCGAGTGGAGCCGTATCCAGCACCAGCCTGATCACAGCTTGGATCTGCCGACCTCACCGGAACAGCTTGCCTATGTGATCTACACCTCCGGGTCTACGGGAACACCAAAAGGAGTTATGATCGTTCAGCGTGGGCTGGTCAACTACCTCCACTGGTGTCAAAAAGCGTACCCCGTAGCAGCAGGAGAGGGTGCTCCCGTCCATTCGTCGGTGGCCTTCGACTTAACCATTACCAGTATGTTCGTTCCGCTTCTGGCCGGAAAAAAGGTGGTATTTTTGCCCGAAGAGGCCAGGGTAGATGAACTAGGCCGTCTGTTGAAAGAGTCTGGCCCCTTCAGCCTGGTAAAAATAACGCCTGCTCACCTCGAAGTACTGAATCAGCAGTTGGCGCCTGGGGAGCTGGCGAGATGCAGCAAATCACTTGTGATCGGGGGAGAGGCACTGTCGCCGGAAACGGTGTCGTACTGGCGTCAGCATGCGCCTGACACCTTGCTCTTCAACGAATACGGTCCGACGGAAACGGTCGTGGGCTGCATTGTGCATCAGGTTTCGGCACAATCGGAATATGGCGAGACCGTGCCGATCGGCAGGCCGATTGCCAACACGCGAATCTACCTGTTGGATGCCAATCGGCAGCCGGTCCCGATCGGGGTGCCAGGCGAGATCTGCATCGGCGGGGCGGGGGTTGCCCGCGGGTACCTGAACCGCCCGGAATTGACCAAGGACCGGTTTATCGAAGATCCGTTCCGAGCCGGCACAGGTGAGCGGCTCTACCGGACCGGTGACCTGGCCCGTTATCTGCCGGACGGCACCATCGATTATCTGGGACGCATCGATTTCCAAGTAAAAATACGCGGCTACCGAATCGAATTGGGCGAGATTGAAGCAGTTCTGCGCTTGCATCCAGCCGTTGAGGAGTGCGTCGTGTCGGTCAGAGAAGTACAGCCTGGCGACAAGCGTCTCATCGCCTACGTGGTCGCAGCTTCTCCCATCAACTCAGCGTATGAGGCACTGCGGGAGTACCTGCGGCAAAAGGTACCGACGTACATGATGCCAACTGACTTTGTCTTCGTGGATGGACTGCCGCTCACGTCGAACGGAAAAGTGGATCGCGATGCGCTCCCCACTCCTAATCGAACCAGAGCGCAGCGGCAGAAAGAGTACATCGCTCCGCGAGATGAATGGGAAGCGAAGCTAGTTGCCCTCTGGGAAGAACTGCTGCTCGTCCACCCGATCAGCGTCAAGGACGACTTTTTCCAACTGGGCGGTCACTCCCTGCTTGCGGTACGGATGTTTGCCCGGATCAAGGAACAGTTCCAGCAGAGTTTGCCGCTGTCTACGCTGTTTCATGAACCGACGATCGCCCATTTGGCTGCCGTACTGCGTCAGCGAAACAAGCAGCATAGCTCGTCGCTGATCCCGATTCAAGCTCGCGGATCCAATCAGCCTCTGTTCTTTGTCCACCCGATTGGCGGCAGTGTCTTCTGCTATCAGCGACTGTCGGCACTGCTGGGGGCGGATCAGCCGTTTTACGGTCTGCAGGCACAAGGGCTGGCCGATGGTCGGAGACCCCGCCACAGCGTACTGGAGATGGCGAGCAGCTATATCGAGCAGCTCCGAGGTGTCCAGCAGAGCGGACCGTATGTGCTGGGTGGTTGGTCGTTCGGCGGGGTGGTCGCCTATGAGATGGCGCTCCAGCTGCAGGCAGCGGGCGAAGAAGTAGCCGGGCTGTTTTTGATCGACAGTTTTCCCGATGCTTACCGTGATACAGAAGAGATGGATGACCTTACCTTGCTGGCCATGTTTGCAAAAAATTTGCTCAGCAGTGACAACAATGAGATTCCCGACTGGTTTGAATCCTTGCACCAGCTTCCGCTGGAGCGTGCGCTCCGGCAGCTGCTGGATACCCTGACGGCCCAGCAGTTGGTGCAAATGTCGTTTACCGAATTCAGCGAGTTGTTTTACGTCTTCCGTGCCAACCTGTTTGCCTATCGCAGCTATCTGCCGAAACCGTCCGGCCTGCCGCTTGTCCTGTTTACGGCTAGCGATCGTGCTGCACAGAGCCTTGCTGCGCAGAGAGGTCCGACAAACGGGTGGGAGAACGTGACAGACGGTGTGATTGAGCTTCATCAGCTTCCCGGCAATCACTTCACCATCCTGGAATCGCCCGGTGTGGAGCGACTGGCAGAGACGCTCGCGGCGAAGCTGCGTGAGATCGCTGAGCACTTCTGGTTGTCCAACAAAGGATGAACCGCTTCCGGTACTCATTTGCAAAATCGTCAAGGAGGTAGAGTACACATGACCAGGCAAGAAGTAACAGGGCAAGCAACAGATACCGTTGCGCTTACCGGTAGAATTAGCTCGGCGCCAACCAAGCTGCTGCACGATGAAATCCTTGAACCCCAGTTCCGCTTTGAATTGGAGCATCTACTTCCTTCCTATATCCTCATCGAAAAAGTGATGCTGCTGGAGTACGTCAGGATGGGGCTGATCCCTCAGCGTACCGTCGCAGAGATGGGGGCGATACTGGAGTTGATTACGCCTGAATCGCTCACAGCTGACCCTAAGCAAAACATGTCGGACATCGCTTTTGCGATCGAACGGTTTGTCGAGAACAGAATCACGGATCTCCCGCCCGTCTGGCATGCCGACCGCAGTCGAAACGACTTTCAGGCATGCGCTCAGTTGATGTTTGCTCGCCAACAGCTGATCCATCTCGTGAAGGAGTTTTTTATCCTATCGTCAGTTGTGAAGCAATTGGCAGAACGCACGCTCTCCCTGCCGATGCCGGGTTATACCCACTATCAATCGGCTCAGATCGTGACACCCGGCTTTTACTTTACCGCACTAAATGAACAGCTACTCTCCCTGTTGGAACGGCTGCTCTTCGTCTACGACGGCATTGACAAATGTCCGTTTGGGGCCGGTGCAATGGCCGGGATGGAACTGCCGTGGGACCGGGAGCACATCGCAGCGCTGCTCGGATTCTCGGCCAGTCAGGCACACGCGTTGGTATCGGTCGCTTCACGGGAGTGGGTGCTCAGGATTGCCGCCGAATTGTCCAATGGGAGCGTGACGATCAGCCGTTTTGTGACAGACCTGATCTACTGGG
This sequence comes from Brevibacillus humidisoli, assembly GCF_020923435.1. NCBI lineage: Bacteria > Bacillati > Bacillota > Bacilli > Caryophanales > Paenibacillaceae > Brevibacillus > Brevibacillus humidisoli. Next base: position 552,921 of record NZ_CP087263.1, read on the forward strand.
GCAGCAGTGAATGCGGTTTTATCGATCTGCCCGATTCCTTGTCAGGTATCTCTTCGGCCATGCCGCAAAAAAAGAACTTTCCGGTATTGGAGCGGATCAGGGGCAAGGCAGCCCATCTGACTGCTTACTATATGGATTTTTCACTGGGGCAGCGGAACACCGCCTACACCAACCTGGTGGAGACATCGAAAGAGAGCGGCAGACATCTGCTCGACATGTTTACCCAGATGAATGCGATCGTCAAACTGCTGCGTGCTGTGCTGGAGCATCTGCAGTTTGAGGAAGAACGGATGCGCGACGTCTGCCGACGAGGCTACTTTGGCGGTTTTTCATTGGCCAATCTGCTCTCGCTGCACAACCAGATTCCCTATCGCTCGGCACAGGTGATAGCCGGCCGCTACATCGTGCAGGCTCTGGAGCAAAAGCTGGACCCGACCGCCGTCAAGTACTCGCTGCTGCAGGAGATTTGCCAGCAGCAGGGCTTTCCGTTAACCCTGCCTGAAGAGATGTTGTACCGCGTTTTTGATGTCGAGGAGAGCTTGCACATGAAGCAGACAAAAGGCTCGACCAACCCGGAAGCAGTAGATTCTCTGCTGCAGCAACAGCAGGAATGGGCGGTCGGTCTGCATCAAGCATGGCAAACACGTGAGAGAAGGGTGACCGACAGTTATGCCGAAATCGATGCCTTGCTACTCAAGGGGAGGAGGTAATGCGTCCCGATGAATTATCCTGCACAAGGCCAATATGCTGGCAGATCGTCACTGGACGTAAAGGCGATGGGAAAGGGGAGCGCATGCGGTACGTTTGGCGAGTTGCTGCAAGGCGCACTGGAGGAGGAAGACTCTGACTTTCTGGTTACCTTTCCGATTGATCGGCAGGCCCATGCCACCTTTATTTCTGATCCGGCACGCGATGAGCTCATTGTCGAACCGCCGCAAAAACAGAAGTCGCGCCGGTTGGCTGAGATGATCCTGCGTTTCTTTTCGCTTCCTCTGGGCGGCGTGCTGCGACTGACCGCTGACATTCCGGTCGGCAAAGGATTGGCCAGCTCATCAGCCGACCTGGTTGCTACTGCACGGGCGATTGAGGATTGTTTCTCGCTCCAGTTGCCGGTTCCACTGTTGGAAACCTTTATGAGACAGATCGAACCATCTGATGGTGTGATGTACCCTGGTGTGGTCTCGTTTTTTCACCGCAGGGTACAGCTCCGCGAGTTGATCGGACCGCTGGCTCCCTTGACAGTGGTCAGCATCGACGAAGGTGGCGAGGTGGATACGATTGAGTTTAACCGCTTGCCCAAGCAATATACGACAGCGGATAGGCAGGAATACCAGCAGCTGCTGGATGCGATGACGACAGCGATCCGTCAAAACGACCTCGCTACGATCGGCAAAATCTCCACCCGCAGCGCAATTCTCAACCAGAAGCTGCGTCCCAAGCGAACACTGGATCAATTGCTTGCCATCTGCGAAGAGGTGGAAGGATTAGGGGTCTCTGTCGCACACAGCGGGACTTGCCTGGGGATTTTGCTGTCCCCGCAGCATGTCCGCTACCAGGAACAACTGACAGCGGCCAGCTTGCATCTTCAGCAATTGGCCGATCAGGTTGTCATCTACCACTCATCGACCTGAATAGAGAAAGGAGCGGCGAACATGCTTCGATCGACGATGATTGATGCGATAGGGCAAACACCATTGGTGAAACTGCGTTTGGACGATAAGGCGGTCGGTTCGGTCTACGCCAAACTGGAAATGATGAATCCGTTTGGGATGAAGGACCGGGCCGCCAAGCAAATCATACTGGAAGCGAAGCGCAGCGGTGTACTGGCCGACGGGGCGCCGATCATGGAAAGCTCCTCCGGCACCATGGCGATGGGAGTGGCATTGGTTGGAACCTATCTCGGGCATGAGGTGCATATCGTGACAGACCCGCGGATCGACCGGCTTACCCTGCGGAAGCTGGAATCGCTCGGCTGTCGGATCCACATCGTAGAACGGATGAGCAGTCAAGGGTGGCAAAGCGCTCGTCTGGAGCGGCTGCAGGAGCTACTCAAAGAGTATCCTGGAGCATTTTGGCCGCGACAGTACGACAACCCCCATAATCCGCTGGCCTATGCCCAACTGGCGGACGAATTGCTGGCGGATCTCGGCAGGGTTGATGTGCTGGTTGCTTCCGTCGGCAGTGGCGGCTCTTTGTGTGGGACGGCTCGTCATCTGCTGCGAACCAATCCCGAGCTGCGCGTAGTCGCCGTGGATTCCGTAGGAAGCGTGATCTTTGATCAACCGGACATCCCGGGCCGGCTGCAGAGCGGTCTGGGGAACAGTCTGGTCGCGCCTAATGTAGACCATGCCCTGGTGGACGAAGTTCACTGGCTTAACGACCACGAGGCGTTTTCCGCCACGTTGGATTTGGCCAGACATGAAAAAGTGTTTGCCGGAAACAGTTCCGGTTCGGTCTATGCCGTCGCCCGCTGGATCAGTCGTCACGTGCAGCCGGAGACCAATATCGTCGGGATTTTTCCCGACCGCGGCGACCGCTACGTGTACACCTTTTACGACGAAGCGTACCGGCGGGAGAAACAGATCAATATTTCCGAAACGACCAACGAACCGACCAAAGTACCGTATCAGACAGTGGTTTCTTCCTGGTCGTACGCGACGGTAAAAAAGGGGGAAAGACATGAACAGGCTGCTGCTCTTCGTTGAATCCAACACGACGGGAACAGGTATGCTGGCGTTGAAGAAGGCGCAAGCATACGGGGTTACCCCCGTGTTTCTGACCAACAAACCGGAACGCTATCTGGGGCTTGCGGAGACGGGATGCCAGGTACTGATGTGTGACACCAACTCTCTGGAGGAACTGCGGCAAACGATCGAGACCAGACTGGCTGTCAACCAGTTGTGCGGGATCATGACAACCAGCGAGTTTTACCTGGTTACGACAGCCAAACTGGCGGAGCTCTACGGTTTGCCCGGCAATCCGCCGGAGGCGATGGAAATCTGCCGGAACAAGGCAAAAACCAGACAGCGCCTGTCCGAAGAGGGAGTGGAACAGCCGCGCTTTGCAATTGTACAGGATCCGGCACAGATCCCTGCGGCGATGGCGGCGGTCGGTCTGCCTTGTGTGGTGAAACCAGTCGATGACAGCGGCTCCAATGATGTGAAGCTGTGCCATACGGTTGAGCAAATCGAGCAGCAGTTGGCCGTTATTCTGGCAGAGAAGCTGAATACACGCGGCCAGCAGCGGGAGCGCGCGATTCTGATCGAGGAGTATCTGGACGATCCGGAGTTTAGTGTGGAAATGTTTACATATGCGGGGCAAACGATCAGCATCGGGATTACGCAAAAGCAGATCAGCGGCACTCCTTTTTTTGTCGAGCATCAGCACATCTTCCCAGCCCAGCTCTCCACTGAGACCGCTGAGCAGATCAAAGATACGGTGCTGAGGGCCTTGACTGCCGTCGGGATACAGAACGGGGCCACCCATACCGAGGTAAAAGTGACCTCAAAAGGCTGCGCGATCATCGAGATCAACGCCAGGCTTGCCGGCGGGATGATCCCTGAGCTGATCCATCAAGCTACAGGAATTGACCTGCTGGAGCAGCAGATAAAAGCAGCGATGGGTGAGTGCACCATCCACAAGCAGGAAGTTGCGTCCAAGGAGTATGCCGGGATACACTTTTTTCTTTCCGAGCAAGAGGGGACGTTTCAGAGAGCAGAAGGCATCGAGCGAGTACGCAACATGCCTGGCATCCACAATGTCACGATTACCGCCAGAGAAGGCGGGCAGGTACACGTCGCCCAAAACGCCTACCATCGTTTAGGTTATGTGATCGCCTCTGGGACCACCTATACGGAGACGGAAAAGCGTCTAACCGAAGCAGTCAGACAGATTGCGCTTGTGCTGGAGGAGCGGCAGGAAGCTGTCCCGCTGCTGCAACCCGCACCTGGTTGAAACAAGCGTTGCGGTTGTCGGGAGCGAGCGGTTGGATTCGTTGCAACCCGTAGGCCCCGATGCAACCGGTTTGCTGCGATACAACCCCTTTTCTCCGATGCCTGGAAAACACAACTCCGCCATAAAAAGCCAAGCAAAAAGAGAAAGGATTCCCTTACCATCAGGAGTAACAGGGCAGCAGTACATGGTGCGACTGCCCGACTTTTGCAAAGGGGCGAGGGAATTCGATGAAAACAGATGACCTGATTTCTGCCGCCGGGTCTGGTTTGTTGGCGGTCGCCTATCCCATCCGCAAACGGTTGAGATGGGCTTTTTTTGCCTTGTTGCTGGGCGTGTTGGTTGCGGGCTTTTGGAATTATCACCTGGTGGACGGATTTGGCCGGGAGATCGTCGCCGGCAAGTTGATCGGCGACACCCAAGCGCTTGCCGGTACATCTGGCGAAAACGGTTGGGGGGTTGGTTTTTTATTTGCCGCAGTAGCTGGTCTGGCGGCCACGTTTACGGCCTGTAACTGTGTTGTTTTCGCGATGTTGCCGGGACTTACCTGTTCGGCGGAAGGAGCATCACAGCGAACCCATGTGCTGCGAGCCTTAGGGATATTCACAGCAGCGGTGGTCGCAGTAAATGTGGCCTATGGATGGTATGTCGGCTCGTTGGGGCCGGAAGCGATTCAGGCGTACAACGAACGATCGATGCGGCTGCTGCAGGCCCAGGTCACCTTTAGCATGCTCGGCTTGATCCTGCTGGCATGGGGAATCATTTCTTTTGGCTTCGCCGATCGGCTGATTTCCAGGCTGTCCATGAAGACGAGGCTGTTTTTCTCATCAACGTTGACAAGGGCAGGACTGATGGGCATTCTCGTCGGATTTTTTTCGGTAGGCAGACCGTTCCCCGTCTTCCGCGATTTCCTCACGTATGCAGCCAGCATCAACAACCCGCTGTACGGCGGAGCGGCAATGGCCATCCAGGGATTGGGCCAAATTGCGGTCATGGTCGCGCTGTTCCTGCTGCTCTTTTGGCTGTTCGGCAAGCGAATCGCGCGCTGGGTCTCAGAGAAGCCGCAGCAGATGGAACTGCTCAGTGCCTTCGCTCTGATGGCAGGGGGAGCTTACTTTGTCTACTACTGGGGCTTGGCGTTTGCCTTTGACATTGGCCGCTGGGGCTTCAAGCTGCAGTGGTACGGTTGATGGAGCCGCAGACTGTATGTACCGAGGAAATTGCCAAGAGTTGTGGACGTCCTAAATCAGATTTGGAAACACAAACGGCCGTCTAGTTTTATGGCAGAAGTGTCGGTAAGTTGCAGAGCCGAAGAATGATCTGCACGATGAGCCAAGCGTCTTTCTTGAGAACTGACGCTGGCTATTTTTATTTCTGTCAACTTGTCATAATTGATACTTATCGTAATAACAGGAAAAGCATGCCGCACTTTTGCAGTGTATTCCCTCGTATATGGTAAGATTAAGTAAAGAGAATAGAAATGATAGGTAACATGGCAGTCAGTAAATCAATCGTTGTACGAATCAATCGTGAGATAGGAGTGTCTACATGCTTGTATTTAATTTATTTCTTGTAGCTTTGCTAATTATCGCCACAGCCTTTTTCGTTGCTGCTGAGTTTGCTATCGTCCGACTCCGATCCAGTAGGGTTGATCAAATGGTGATAGAAGGGAAAAAAAATGCACAGGCTGTCCAGCGGGTAACAAGCAACTTGGATGGTTATCTGTCAGCCTGTCAGTTAGGCATTACTATTACGGCTTTGGGTCTAGGTTGGCTCGGAGAACCCACAGTTGAACGTATTCTGGAACCAGTTTTTGAACATTACGGTCTTCCCGCTGGAATCAGTGCTGTATTATCCTTTGTGATCGCTTTTGCCACCATCACGTTTCTTCATGTGGTTCTAGGTGAGCTTGCACCTAAGACAGTTGCTATACAGAAAGCTGAATTCGTCAGTTTGCTTACGGCAAAGCCGTTGATTTTTTTCTATAAAGTGATGTACCCCTTTATTTGGAGTTTAAATGGTTCCGCTAACTGGTTTGTACGCCTCTTTGGTATAAAGCCGGCAAAAGAACATGAAGAAGCACACTCTGAAGAAGAATTGCGCATTATTTTAACGGAGAGTTATAAAAGCGGCAAAATCAATCAATCGGAGTACAGCTACGTTAACAGGATTTTTACGTTCGATGAAAGACTTGCCCGAGAAATTATGGTTCCCAGAACAGACATGGTATGTATCGATCTTCACGATGACAGGAAGCAGGTTATTAAAATGATGAAAACAGAACAGTACACCCGTTTTCCTGTCATGGATGGGGACAAGGATCAGATTAAAGGGTTCATAAACACGAAACAGTTTTTTATGCAGATAAGTGAAGATCCAGATTTGGACCTCTCGACGTTTATCCAGCCCGTGCTTACGATCTCAGAGGCGATACCCATAAAAAATCTGCTCCGCAAAATGCAGCAGCAGCATGTCCATATGGCTATACTGGTCGACGAATATGGAGGAACATCGGGGTTGATAACGATCGAGGATATATTAGAGGAGATCGTTGGCGAGATTAGAGACGAGTTTGATAAAGAGGAACCTCTGGAGATTGAGATGATTGGTGAGGATCACATCATGGTTGACGGTAAGGTATCATTGGATACCATAAGCAATATGTTGCATGTAGAACTGGAAAATGAGAACTTCGATACGATAGGAGGATGGCTCTATGCTGTAAATCCGACATTAAAGAAAAATGTGGCATGGCAGTACGGAACCCTGCATTTTACGATAAGGGAGAAGGATCGCCATCGCATTCGGAAGGTAGAGATTTCAAAGGTGAAAGAGCCATCCAAAAATGATGGCAAAGAAGAAGAGTAATATTCATTACATACTTGTTTACTTCAGCAGGCTTCGGGGGAAAGAAGCCTGCTTTTCCTTTCGGTCAACCCGATAGCAAAACGTTGTAAATCGATCGTATGTGCTCACCCATTGGCAAGCCCCATATTTGATAATAGGCTTGATGCCCCTATCATTTATGATTCATAAAATGAGTTACAGAACCAATTACTACGTAGGGTTTCCTCGGTTGTCCGGCAACAAGAAAGAAATGTGTCGCGACGGCGACTGACAAAATGGTAATCAGAGAAAATATCGTATTCAGTCTGCCGATAACCTCAATAGACCCCAAAATAATGAACCCATCAATCAGAAAGATGAGCAAAGCAACTGGTATGTTCAGACGCGTTGCCAAGAACTGAGCCAACAGATCAGTACCCCCCGTATTCGTTTGAAACGCTAGCATAATGCCAATCCCCGCTCCAATAAAAACTCCGCCTGCCACCGCTGAAAACGGAATCGGAAACTCATGCATCCGACGGAGTGGACTTAGCCAGTCAATAAAAAAGGAGGAAAGCAACATTCCGTGAAAGCTATTGTAGAATAACCTTCTGTCATACACAAAGACGAGCATATAAATCGGTAAACTGACCAAAATCATCACCAATCCGGGAGGCCAGGAGAAGTAGTATTTCGCTAACAGACCGATTCCAATGATTCCGCCATCCATCAACTTGTGGGGCAAGATAAACAGATTGACTCCAGTCCCCACCAAAAGGCAGCCAATTACGATCGCGATACCTTTTCGCAGCATCTTTCCTCCAGGTATCCGTTTATTTGTACAATCTATACGCATAGGTTGAAATGATTATACTTACCAGGAGATTCGGAGAGCGAACAAGACTACGGCGCTGTTCTCTTGACCAATAAATACCACGAATTTGAAGCCGTACCCTATTTGAGTATGATGGAAGGAATTCACTTCTATTATGAACGGGGAAAATCCAGAATTATCGAAAATGAATCACACAACGCAATGGGTGCTCTTGAGTGCTGCTGTACTCCTTGTGGTCGGTTCTATCTTTAGTTGCGTAGGAATCATTCGAAATAAAATGATCTCTTATCAAATATGGCTGTCTGTTGGCGTCCTTTCTGCCATTCTGGGGATCGGATTAATCCCGTTGTTTGTCTATAGCAGCCAAATTCCCTGGAAGTCCGTCTCTCTCTTCACGCCTGACATTGCCTTTCTCATGCAAAGTCTAGTGGGGATTTTCACTGCTCACAGTCTGATTACCTTTATCTTGTTGGCAAGTAAACGGAGATTCCGACGTAACCGCCCGCCTATGTCAGTTTTTCCGCCCCCAGTGGAATGATGAGATTCGGTATTTGGACGTTAAGCTGCAGTGGTACGGGTGAGCGCAGGCTGTAATGGTCTTGGCAGACAGCTTTTTCCTTGCATCCTGTCCCGCTTTTGTTATTATTAAAGCAAGAACTTGTCACTGGATTGGAACAATTGCATAAAAAGCAAACAGGTCCTCATCTGTACCGAACGGACGGCAGCAGATGAGGTTAAAAGGGAAGTTTGGTGCAAATCCAACGCGGTCCCGCCACTGTAAAAGAGGAGTCTTCCTTTGCGCAATGATGCATCCACTGTCGCTGCCGGCGATGGGAAGGATAAGGTAGACGATGATCCTTGAGCCAGGAGACCTGCCTGTTTGTATGTGTCACTGGTTTCCTTCGGGTCAAAGGAAAGGTGAGGATTGTCACGCATGCTGTCCGCGCTTTGGTTCCCATAGGAGCCAAAGCGTTTTTTGTTTGTTTGCCAATGCATCTGTTGTTTGCATAACGAAACAAGTTGAGAGCATCAGCAAAGCGTCGGCTTTCGCTGTCAACACACAGCGATGGAGCCGGTTCTTTTTACTTACTGCAGGAGGAGGAGTCTGATGAGCAGGCCGGATAAGGAGCGGGGACTGGTGTTGGTCTACACCGGCGATGGCAAAGGAAAAACGACGGCTGCGCTGGGACTGGCGGTACGGGCCGCGGGACGCGGCAAGCGGGTACTGATGATCCAGTTTATTAAATCGCCGGAGCGAACCTACGGGGAGAAGCTCGTCTTTGATCGACTGGGGATTGAAATCTGCCAGACAGGAGTGGGATTTACCTGGACGAAGACACCTCAGGAGCACCGTGCAGCGTTGGAAAAAGGCTGGCAGTTGGCCAAGGAAAAGGTGATGGGGGGGCAGTACGACCTGGTCATCCTCGACGAGTTGAACAACGCGCTGGCGATTGAGCGCTTCCCGATCGATGATGTGCTGCCGCTGGCAGACGTATTGGATCTGATCCGAAATCGCCCAAATGGCATGCACCTAGTGATTACCGGTCGCCAAGCCAAACCGGAGATTGTCGACATCGCCGATCTCGTCACGGAAATGAACCCGGTTAAGCATTACTACGATGAAGGAGTGCCGGCGGTTAAGGGCATTGAGTTTTAGGGACGGCAACTAGGAGGAGGAGGAGAGATGGGAGCATTTTTTCAAGCAATCTCTTTTCTGACACGTCTGCCGGTACCTCGCTACCCGATGAAAGAAGCAGATTGGTCCAGGAGTGCGGTTTTTTACCCGCTGGTTGGAGCGATCATCGGTCTCCTGCTGTGGGGGGGCAACTGGTTTTCCGAGTTGCTTTTAAGCGATCATCTTGCAGCAGTACTAACCCTCATCTTTTGGATTTACATAACCGGGGGCTTGCACCTGGACGGATGGATGGATCTGGCGGATGGCCTAGGCAGCAGCAGACCACGGGAACAAGTGCTGACGATTATGAAGGATAGCCGGGTTGGGGCGATGGGTGTTCTGGCCGCTCTTTCCCTGCTGCTGGTAAAAGGCGCAGCCATATACGAGCTGCTGTCACTCAATCTGCAGACGTGCCTGGTAATCGTCCCTGCAATCGCTCGTACGCATCTGCTAATCGCGATTCGCCACTGGCCTTACTTGACCCAGGATGGGATCGGCAGCAGGCTGCGGGAGGGGATTGGTACAGGGCATCTGCTTGTCAGCAGTATAGCGGTGCTGTCGGTTGGCTGGTGGGCAGTGGGCTACCAGAACATGCTCGTCTTTTTATTGACGCTGCTCTATCTCTATTGGTTCTCCACCTATATCCACCGACGGTTGGGTGGATACACCGGCGACGCCTACGGAGCCTTGATCGAGTCGACAGAAGCGGTAGCCCTGCTGCTGCTGGTAGCCGCGGATAAATGGCTGCCCTGATTCCGGCCCAGGGAAAAACGGCATGGTGAAAAACCGCATGATCAAAGCCCGGGAATCATCCTATAGATACAAAGGACTGGCGGTGATGACCATAGATGGATTGGATCGTGATGCGGCACGGTGAGACCGATTGGAACCGGGAGCGGCGGTTACAAGGTGTGCAGGATGTCGGACTGAACGAGACGGGCCAAGAGCAGGTGAGAGAGGCATGTCGCAAGCTGCTTCGGCAGAGCCCTCCGTTTTCGCGGATCGTCTCCAGTCCGCTGAGGCGGGCCAGACAATCAGCCGGTATCGCACAGGAGATGATAGGGGTGCCGATCGTGATGCTGCCCCAGTTGCAGGAACGGTCATTTGGACCTCTGGAAGGGAAAACGGCAGATGAACTGCGTCGAGACGAGCAGATCCAAGATGTGGAGGAAATCATGGATGGTTCGTATGGCATCGAGGAGATGGCGCAAGTGAGAGAGCGGATTCGGCAGGGACTATTCCACCTGGCGGCCGCCTACCCTGCAGAACGGCTGCTGATCATTACCCACGGCAGTGTGATCAAATGCATCGGTCAGATGTGCGGACTATCGGTTGGCCTCCTGCCTAATGCCGGTTGGATCAGCATCCCGGCCAGTCGATGGGAGTCTCTGATAAAACGATAGCGAGCAACGTAAGGAACGGGAGCAGAGTCAGGCTAGATAAACAAAAACGGAGAGGAGTGTACAGATGAAAGGAAAACTGTTTGTCATCGGCTTTGGACCGGGGAGTTTCGAACATATCACGAAACGGGCTCGGGACGCGATACAGGAAAGCGAGATCGTGATCGGCTACACCACCTATGTGGAGCTGATCAGCGGGCTGTTGACGGATCAAAAAGTGGTCAGCACTGGCATGACGGAAGAAGTGAGTCGGGCGCGGGAAGCGGTGCGCCAGGCGGAGATGGGCAAAAAAGTAGCTGTCATCTCCAGTGGTGATGCAGGCGTTTATGGGATGGCCGGCTTGATCTACGAGGTATTGGTTGAACAGGGGTGGATCGAAGCCGAGGGAGTGGCCGTTGAAGTGATTCCCGGCATTTCTGCGATCAACTCCTGCGCTGCTCTGTTAGGCGCACCTGTGATGCACGATGCCTGCACGATCAGCTTGAGTGACCATCTGACACCGTGGGAATTGATTGCCAAGCGGATCGATGCGGCTGGGCAGGCTGATTTCGTGATTGCTCTCTACAATCCAAAGAGCGGCCGACGCACGCGGCAGATCGTGGAAGCACAGCAGATCCTGCTCAAGTACCGCTCCCCCGATACTCCTGTCGGGATCGTCAAAAGCGCTTACCGGGAGCGGGAGCATGTCGTGATGACGACGCTGGAAAAGATGCTGGACCACGACATCGGCATGCTGACGACTGTGATCATCGGCAATGAGTCTACGTTTGTCTACGACGGCAAAATGATCACACCTCGCGGCTATCAGCGAAAGTATACGCTGACGGCGGACGAACAGCCGCTCAAACCGCATGAGCGGCTGCGCAAGGAGAACGAGCCATGGGCGCTTGGAGACCGTTCAGACGACGGCCCTTCGACTGAGGATCGGTCAGGAGAGAACCGCATGATTGACGTCCATTCGACTGAGGAGCATTCGAGTATCTCCCGGACGGTCCATGATCGTTCGAACGATGAACGCACAAGTGCAGTCGATCTGCACGTCGGATCACGCACTCCTTATGACTGGGCCGCAGAGGCGTTGATGACGCTGCAGCAGGCACACGGGAGCGCGGTGGCGACCAGCACGGTCGCACCGATTTCCCCATCTACTCCCGCATTTCGGCAGCAGTCGATCTTTGAGTGCGCGGTCAGCCCAGGTGTGGTGAATAAAAAATGGACACCCCAGCAAATGGTGCTGCTGGCTGAAGTGGCTGGGGACAAGGGCGAGATCGAGTATACGCCTCATCATCAGATGATTTTGCGGATTCCGACAGAAGATCCGTCCGCGATCACAGCGCAGCTGCGAGAGGCTGGACTGCTTTTGATGCCGGTAGGTGACGTGGTACAGATCAAGGCCTGCGATTTTTGTGACGGCGAAAAGAAAGATGCGATTCCGTACGCAGAAGAGCTGAACCGGCTGATGGGCGGGCTACAGGCGCCCAAGGAATTGAAGCTGGGTGTCAACGGATGCGGGATGGCCTGCTACGGCGCGGTAAAAGAGGATATCGGCATCGTCTATCGCAAGGGTGCGTTTGATTTGTTCCTGGGAGCCAAGTCTGTCGGCCGCAATGCCCATCCCGGTGTCCCGGTGGCAGAAGGGATTCCCTCAGAGGAGATTGTGCCGCTGTTGGAGCGGATCGTCACCAGGTATCGCGAGGAGGCGTTTCCCAACGAACGCTTTCACAAGTTCTTCAAGCGCGTCGGCGAGATTGAAGGTTTTGCCTATCGGGACATGACCGCCGTGAAGATCGAAGACGCCGTATGCGGCACCTAGGGAGAAAAAAGGAGGAGGTTGGGAAGATGGAGGCAGTGTTGTTTGTCGGCCATGGCAGCAAGGATGCCGCAGGCAATGAGGAAGTGAGGCAGTTCGTCGCCTCGCTGGTTGACGAAGTGGAAGCACCGATTGTGGAGACCTGCTTTCTAGAGTTTGAACCGCCAGACGTCTACAGCGGACTGGAGGCCTGTCTAAGCAGGGGAGCAACCCGGATCGTGGTGATTCCGATCATCTTGTTTTCCGCTGGCCACGCGAAGATCCACATCCCTGCAGCGCTGGATGAGTTTAAGACAAAGCACCCCGATGTGCCCGTTACATATGGACGTCCGGTGGGCATTCACGAGCTGGTGCTGGGAATTCTGGAAGCACGTCTTGATGAAGTGGAGCAATGCGAGGAGCGGCGCGAACAAGAGCTGGCCGTCCTGCTGGTCGGCAGAGGCAGCAGCGATCCGGACGCCAACAGCGACATCTACAAGATGGCTCGCCTGTTCTGGGAGCGCAGCAAGGCGAAATGGGTGGAGCCGGCTTTTATGGGGGTTACGTTTCCCAGCTTTGATGAGGGGATGGAACGCTGCCTCAAGCTGGGGGCACGGCATGTGGTGGTACTGCCGTACTTTCTCTTTACAGGAGTGCTGATCAAGCGGATGGCTGACTACGTGCAGCACTGGCAAACCTCCCGACCCGATGTCCGATTTACGTTGGCAGAGTACTTCGGATTTCACCCGCTGCTCAAAGCAGTACTGAAGGATCGGGTGAGAGAGGCACTTGCCGATGAGGTAAAAATGAACTGCGACACCTGTCAGTACCGTCTCGCGGCAATGGAGCATGTCGGGCACCATCACCACCACCATGATCATGACCATTCACATGACCATGGGCATCACCATCATGGTCACGGATATCATCACCATCACAATCATCATCACCACCATCATCACGATCATGAGCACCATCAAACGGATGGCGATCAGCTTACGCATCAGCAGACAGACCATGAACGGCACGAAACAGACCAAGACCGGCATGGCGCTCCCCAGACGCGGACTGAGCCGACTGTGCGCAAATAGGACATAGTTGCAGGAAAAGAGGAGGAAGGACAGATGATTCTGATGCTGGCCGGTACGAGTGATGCCAGAGAGTTGGCATTGCGCATCAGACAGGAGGGATATGATCTCCTGACCACCGTGGTTACGGAAAACGCGGCCAAGAGTATGCAGGAAGCTGGCCTGCCGGTGAGAGTAGGCAGACTGGCCGCCAGCGAGATAGCCGAGCTGATCAGTCGCCAGCAGGTGAAAGCGGTTGTAGACGCCAGCCACCCGTATGCTGAGGAGGCGTCAAAAAACGCAATCGCCGGGGCAGAGGCGGCAGGTGTTCCCTACATTCGCTATGAACGAGAAAGCATCAGCTCTCCGCAGCACGAGAAGATCACCACCGTCGCTGACTACGTGGAGGCCGCGGAACTAGCCGCCAAAAAGCGTGGTGTGGTGATGCTGACGACAGGCAGCAAGACCCTCTCTATCTTCACGAAACGGCTGCTCGGACTGCCTGACACCACACTGGTCGCCCGCATGCTGCCTCGCCTCGACAATATGCAAAAGTGCGAGGAACTGGGACTGGAACAGAAAAACATCGTCGCCATGCAGGGCCCTTTTTCCAGGGAGCTGAACAAAGCGCTCTACGATCACTACAAGGTGACCCTGATGATCACCAAGGAGAGCGGAAAAGTAGGCGCGTTTGATGAGAAGGTGGAGGCAGCGCTGGAGATGGGGATTGAGACGATTGTCATCGCACGGCCGAAAGTGAGGTACGGGACCAAATGTTCCGACTTTGACAGCGTGCTTAAGCGGCTCAGTCAACTGCAAATCGTAGACGCTGCAGAGCGGAGTACCGCACCATAGGGCTTCAATCAGGATACCCCTGTACAGCAGGGACGGACCACTGGCCTTTTGTTGAACCAAACGTAGAGGAGGAACGACCGTATGGACTTTCGCACGGAGTTTAAACCGGCAACGGTGCAGCCGCAGGAGATTGAGGATAAAAGTTTTCAGATCATCACCGACGAGCTGGGCGAGCATCCCTTTACAGCGGAGCAGTATCCCGTCGTCCAGCGGGTGATCCACGCTTCCGCCGACTTTGAACTGGGCAGAAGCTTGATTTTTCATCCCGATGCGGTGCAGGCGGGGATTCGCGCGATTCGCAGCGGCAAAATCGTGGTCGCTGATGTGCAAATGGTGCAGGTCGGCATTAGCAAGCCGCGCTTGGAGCAGTTTGGCGGCCAAGTGAAGGTGTACATATCGGATCCAGATGTGATCGAGGAGGCCAAGCGCCTCAATACGACACGGGCGATTGTCTCCATGCGCAAAGCGGTACAGGAAGCGGAGGGAGGCATCTTCGCCATCGGCAACGCTCCGACGGCTCTCTTGGAATTGATTCGGCTGGTCAAAGAAGGGGTGGCCAAACCGGGGCTCATCGTCGGGATGCCGGTCGGATTCGTCTCCGCGGCAGAATCCAAAGAAGAATTGGCCAAGCTGGACGTTCCCTTTATCACCAACCTGGGACGCAAGGGCGGAAGCCCCGTCACGGTTGCAGCCGTCAACGCACTCTCCCTGATGGCGGTCCGGGCGTGAGTGCGATGGAGACAAAGGAGGCAAAACCACTCCGTCATGGCTATACGACGGGGGCATGCGCCACGGCAGCGTCAAAAGCGGCGCTGCTTGCCTTGATTACTGGAGAGGCGCCACAGGAGGTGACGATTCCGCTGCCGATCGGTCAGGAGGTTACCTTTTCCTTGGAAAAATGCGGCTTTGAAGCGGGGAAAGCTTACGCGGCCGTAATCAAGGATGGCGGTGACGATCCAGATGCGACGCATGGAGCGTTGATCGAGAGCACCGTCTCCTGGAGCGAGGCGAACGAAATCGAGTTGGACGGCGGCATTGGTGTCGGACGGGTGACCAAGCCCGGCCTGCCCGTGCCGGTAGGGGAAGCGGCGATCAACCCCGTACCGCGCAAGATGATCCGAGAGGCCGTACAGTCTGTATTGAGCCAGTTTGGCATCGATCGCGGCGTGCGGGTCGTGATCTCCGTACCTGACGGGGAAGAGATTGCCAAAAAGACACTAAACGGACGGCTCGGCATTCTTGGCGGGATTTCGATACTGGGAACACGGGGAATTGTCGTTCCCTTTTCCACATCCGCCTACAAAGCCAGCATTGCGCAGGCCGTTAACGTGGCGAGGGAAGCGGGCTGTCGGCACGTGGTACTCTCCACCGGCGGCAAGAGCGAAAAGACGGCGATGGAGCTGTATCCTGACCTGCCGGAGGAAGCGTTTGTGGAGATGGGCGACTTCGTTGGCTTTTCCCTCAAACAGTGCAAACAGAAACAGATCGAGCAGGTCACGCTGGTCGGCATGATGGGCAAGTTCTCCAAGGTGGCACAGGGCGTGATGATGGTCCACTCCAAAAGCGCTCCCGTCGACTTCGACTTTCTCGCCAGGGTTGCGGAGGAAGCAGGGGCGTCGGACGAGTTGCTGGCGGAGATCCGCGGAGCCAACACCGCTTCACAAGTGGGCGACCTGATGGGGGAGCATCCGCTGTTTTTTGAAAAACTGTGCGAATACTGTTGCCGGTCTGGACTGCGGGAAGTACAGGGCGGCATGACGATTGAGACGATCCTGATCACGATGAAAGGGTCTCTGTTGGGAAGGGTGACAGTGAATGAAGCAACCGATTAAGATCATCGGTATCGGGGATGATGGACAGGCGGGACTGCTCCCGCTCTACCGCAGTTGGATTATGGAAAGCGAACTGCTGGTTGGCGGTGAGCGCCACCTTGCTTTTTTTCCTGACTACACCGGGGAGAAGCGGGTGGTAAAAGGAGGGCTTTCCGCACTGGTCGAGAGCTTGGCGGAAGAGAGCAGAGCGACGGTGATTCTGGCTTCTGGCGATCCGCTGTTTTACGGGATTGGCGGCTATCTGGCCAAAAAACTGCCGGTCGAGATCTACCCTGCGCTAAGCTCGATTCAGCTGGCCTTTGCCCGGATGGGAGAGGCCTGGCAGGATGCTTATGTGACCAGTGTACACGGCAGAAGCATGCAGGGATTGGCCCAGCGGATCGACGGTCGGGACAAAGTAGCCCTGCTGACGGATGCCGAAAACAACCCGGCCGCCATTGCCGCCTACCTGTTGAAGTACCAGATGACGGAGTACCGTGCCTTCGTCGGAGAGAACCTGGGCAGTCCACAGGAACGGGTCGGTTGGTACGACCTGCAGGAGATGGCGGAGCGCACCTTTTCCGAATTAAACGTCGTCGTGCTGCGTCGCCAGCAGGCTGGCCCCGTTTGGCCGCTTGGCATCCCTGACGAATCATTTGCCCAGCGCAAGCCGGATAAAGGACTGATCACCAAACAGGAGGTGCGGGTACTCAGTCTGGCCCAGCTGCAGCTAACCCCCGAGAGTGTGGTGTGGGACATCGGTACTTGTACTGGTTCTGTGGCGATTGAGGCGGCGCGGATCGCTCGCGAGGGAGCGGTGTACGCGATCGAAAAAAACGCGGATGATCTGGAGAACTGCCGGGAGAACATGGCTCGGTTCCGTACCGACTTTACGCTGGTGCACGGCAAGGCACCGGATGGACTGGAACAGTTTCCTGATCCAAATGCGGTCTTTATCGGAGGCAGCGGCGGCGAGCTGGCAGAGTTGATCCGCATCTGCTGCGATCGACTGAAGTCGGGCGGGCGGATTGTGGTCAACGCGGCTACAGTGGAGACACTGTACCAGGCGATGCAGGCCTTTGCAGCATCAGGCCACGAGACCAAGGTAACACTGGTCCAGTTGTCACGGAGCAAACCGATATTGTCCATGACCCGCTTTGAAGGACTAAATCCGGTCTATATCGTGACTGCCTATCAAAAAGCAGGAGAGGAGAGCAGCCAGTGAACAACATCGGTACATTGTACGGTATTGGCGTAGGACCGGGCGACCCGGAGCTGATCACGGTCAAAGCGTTTCGCCTGCTGCAGGAAGCACCCGTGATCGCCTATCCCAAAAAACGGATGGGCAGCAAAAGCTATGCCCATCAAATCGCCGAGCTGTACGTGAAGCAGCCGGAAAAAGAGATGCTCGGTCTCGTCTTCCCGATGACCAAGGATGAGGAGATTCTGGCGAGAGAGTGGAGCAACACGGTGGCCCAGGTATGGGAACGGCTGCGCCAAGGGAAAGACGTGGTGTTTGTCACCGAGGGGGACCCGCTGTTTTACAGTACGTTTATCCACATGATGCGGGTGATGAGAGAGACCCATCCCGAGGTGCCGATCAAATCGGTGCCGGGAGTATCCTCTTTTCTCGGAGCAGCGTCCCGGCTGGGGCTGCCGCTGGCGGATGGGGATGAGCAGATCGGGATCATCCCGGCCACGGACGACCGGGAAGCAATGCGTCAGGCCCTGCTCGCCCACGACTGTGTCGTTTTTCTGAAGGTAGCCAAAGTACTGGACATGATTCTGGAGCTGTTGGAAGAACTGGGGCTGACTGATCAAGCATCTGTCGCCAGCAAGGTAACCTCTGCCGAAGAGATGGTCTGGGAGGACGTTCGTGCCCTCAAAGGAGCCGACCTCGGCTATCTAACCCTGATGGTGGTGAGAAAGCAATGAAAGTATACATCGTGGGAGCAGGACCTGGTGATCCCGATCTGATCACGGTAAAAGGGCTGAAGCTGTTGGAGCAGGCTGACGTGGTCCTCTATACCGACTCGCTGGTGAGCGAGGAACTGGTGAGTAGAGCCAATCCCCAGGCAGAGATCATGCAAAGCTCCGGGATGGCCTTGGAAGAGATCGTAGCCGTCATGGTGGAACGGGTTCGACAGCATAAAACGGTGGTACGCCTGCATACCGGTGATCCGTCCGTCTACGGCGCGATTATGGAACAGATTGTTTTGTTGAAGCAAGCAGGCATTGAAGTGGAGATCGTCCCTGGCGTCAGTTCCGTCTTTGCCGCTGCTGCCGCTCTCAATGCGGAACTAACCGTGCCTGATCTGACGCAGACCTTGATCTTGACCCGGGCAGAAGGTAGGACTCCGGTGCCGGAGAGGGAGAAACTGCGCGAACTGGCAGCCCATCACTGCACCCTCGCCCTGTTTCTCAGCGCTACCCTGACCAAAAAAGTGGTCAAGGAATTGCTGGAAGCTGGTTGGAGCGAAGAGACGCCAGTCGCTGTCGTACAGCGGGCTAGTTGGCCGGATCAGGTGATGGTGCGAACCACACTGCGCCACCTGGACGCTGAGATGGGCAAGCACGGCATCCGTTCCCATGCGATGATCCTGGCAGGCTGGGCGCTCGATCCCGAGCTGCATGACAAGGGAGAATACCGATCCAAGCTGTATGACAAAACCTTTACCCATGGGTATCGCAAAGGTGTGAGCGCGCCATGACAATTGAACAGCGTGCCACGACGATTGAACTAAACGAAGCAGAGATTCCTGTCATCCAGCGTAAGGGCGACTACGCGATCGTCGCCATCACCAAACACGGGGTGGAATTGGCGAGACGGCTGCACCGCACCTTTTCGCACGGCGATCTGTACTACATGGGCAAGTTCGCCAAAGGGGACGAGCAAGAACGGCAGATCCAACTGTTCAACGGTAGTGTACGGCTGCTGCTTCCCGCGCTCTGGCCCGCATACAAGGGGATCATTCTGCTGATCTCGCTCGGTGCCGTGGTGCGCATGATCGCGCCGCTGCTGCAGGACAAAAAGACGGATCCAGGCGTGGTCGTCATTGACGACAAGGGCGAACATGTGATCAGCGTCCTCTCCGGTCACCTGGGCGGGGCCAATGAGCTGGCCCGCGAAGTAGCCGCCGTTCTCCAGGCCAAGCCGGTAATCACCACAGCATCTGACGTGCAAAAGACGATTCCGGTCGACTTGTTTGGACGCCGCTTCGGCTGGGAGTGGGAGTCGGCCGACAAGCTAACCCCGGTCAGTGCGTCCGTCGTCAATGAAGAGCGGGTGGCTGTCGTCCAGGAGTCAGGGGAACGCGACTGGTGGATGCACGATACACCGATGCCCGCCAACATCCGTGTCTACTCGTCGATCCAGGAAGCGTTGGCGGACGAACCGCAGGCAGCTCTCGTCGTCACACATCGCCTGCTGGAACCCTCAGAAGAGGCGATCTTGCGCAATGGCGTCCTATACCGGCCCAAAGTAATTGCGCTCGGGATCGGCTGCAACAGGGGCACGTCGGCAGAAGAGATTGAGGCGGTCGTGACGGAGACATTGAGCGAGCTACACGTCTCCATCCGCAGTGTGAAGGCGGTCTGCACGATCGATCTGAAAAAGGATGAGGCGGGACTGCTGGAGGTTTGCGGCAAGTATGGCTGGGAGTTTGTCTATTACACGCCGCAGCAGTTGAACCAGGTGAAGCTGGAAGAACCATCAGAGACCGTCTACAAGTTCACCGGAGCCTACGGCGTCAGCGAGCCAGCCGCCAAGCTGTATACCGGTGAGGATACGCTGCTTTTGACCAAGAAAAAATCGGGCAATGTGACCATATCCGTCGGTCTGCTGCGATTTGCCGAAAGGAGGGGAGAGGCGTGTCCGAGCGAAGGATCGTGATTGCCGGGACAGGCAGCGGAGTAGGGAAGACGACGGTGACGATCGGACTGATGGCTGCACTCAAACGCAGAGGGATGGTCGTGCAGGGATTCAAGTGCGGACCGGACTACATCGACCCAACCTACCATACCGCCGTCACTGGCCGAACCTCGCGCAATCTGGACAGTTGGATGCTGCCGCATGAGGTGGTCAAGGAGATATACGCCAGAGGCAGTGCAGGGGCAGATATCTCGATCATCGAGGGTGTGATGGGCTTCTATGACGGAAAAGAGGCGACCAGCGACAGAGGGAGCACCGCCGAGATCAGCCTCCTCACCCGCTCACCCGTGCTGCTGGTCGTCAACTGTCAGAGCATGGCACGCAGTGCGGCGGCCATCGTCAAAGGATTCCAACTGCTCAATCCCGATGTGCGGATCGTCGCCGTGCTCGCCAACAAAGTGGGCAGCGAAGGGCACTACTGTCTGGTCAAGCAAGCGGTGGAGCAGGAATGCGAGGTCCCGGTCATCGGCTACCTGCAGCGGGAAGAACAGGTGGAGATACCGGAACGCCATCTAGGGTTGGTCCCCTCTGTAGAACGCGGGGAACTGCAGCCGTTGTTTGACCGTCTAGCTGAGTTGATCACCCGCACCGTTGATCTGGATCAACTGCTGGATGCTGCGAGAGCGGAGCCGCTGCTGGTCGAACCGGTGTTGTTCACGAAAGAACAGCAGCCGAAGCGGGTGCGGATCGCTGTCGCCAAAGATGCCGCTTTCCACTTTTACTATCCGGAAAACCTGGAACTGCTGGAAGCGCACGGTGCCGAGTGCGTCTTTTTTTCTCCGCTGGCAGGGGAAGCAGTGCCAGATGGAGTGGATGGCCTGTACATCGGGGGAGGTTTTCCTGAGGAGTTTGCCCGGGAACTGTCGGGAAATCGGCAGGTGATGGATTCCGTTCGACTCGCGATTCAGTCTGGACTGCCTACGCTGGCTGAATGCGGCGGGTTTATGTACTTGACCGAGGAACTAGTAACCACAGAGGGCAAAGTGTACCCGATGGTCGGCATCATCCCCGGACGGATCACGATGCAGAAGCGACTGGCCGCCCTGGGATACCGGGAAGTGCGGGGTGTGCAACCCAACTTTCTGCTGGAGGCCGGAGAATTGGCGAAAGGACACGAGTTCCGCTATTCCACCTACGCTCCACCGGCTGGTGAAGTCCCGTATGCTTACGAGACAAAAGGCTTGCGCGGGATGAAACAGGAAGGCTACGCTAGGGACAATCTGGTCGCTGGCTACACCCACCTGCACTTTGCTTCCAATCCGATGATCGTCACGCGCTGGATTGAGCGCTGTCTGGGGGAAGCAAGCGATGGGTAGAGCATGGCCGTTGATGATCCAGGGAACCAGCTCCGATGCCGGGAAAAGCGTGCTGGCGACTGCGTTTTGCCGGATCTTTGCCCAGGATGGCTACAAGACCGCCCCGTTCAAGTCACAAAACATGGCGCTCAACTCCTACGTCACCGTAGACGGCAAAGAGATTGGCAGGGCGCAGGGGGTACAGGCAGAGGCGGCTGGAATCCTCGCCACGACCGATATGAATCCGATCCTGATCAAACCAACCAGGGATCAGGAATCGCAGATCGTGGTCCACGGCGAGCCGTATACGAACATGAAGGCCGCTGCCTATCGTACGGACTTCTATGCGACGGGATTAGAGATGATTACCGAAGCGTACCACCGTCTCGCAGACGAGTACGATCGGATCGTGATCGAAGGGGCGGGCAGCCCGGCGGAGATCAACTTAAACGACCGGGAGTTGGTCAACATGCGGGTCGCCCGTCTCGCTGATGCGCCAGTGATTCTGGTCGCTGACATCGAGCGCGGCGGGGTGTTCGCCAGCCTCGTCGGCACGCTGCAGCTGCTAGAGCCGGAAGACCGGGAGCGGGTGATCGGAGTGGTGATCAACCGCTTCCGCGGAGATCTCTCACTGCTGCAGCCCGGTCTGGACTGGTTTGAACAGTACACCGGAACACCAGTGCTAGGGGTGGTTCCCTATCTGCCTGACTTGTGGATCGACGCCGAAGACTCGCTGATTCTGCATGCGTACAGCGGACGTATCGACGCTCCCAAGGAGATCGACATCGCCGTGATCCGTTATCCGCGCATCTCCAACTTTACCGACGTCGACCCGTTCTTCGTCGAGCCGGATTGTCGAGTGCGCTATATCTCGCGCCCGGAAGAACTGGGCGAACCCGATCTGGTGATCCTGCCCGGCAGCAAAAACACAATCGAAGATTTGCTGCATCTGCGAGAGAGCGGATTGGAGCAGGAGGTTCTCAGGTTGTACGATCAGGGGAGAGCCTATCTGGTCGGGATTTGCGGCGGCTATCAGATGCTGGGCGAGCGGATCGCTGACCCGCATGGCGTGGAGTCGCCGCTGCAGGGTGTGGAAGGCATCGGATTGATCCCGCTGGAGACGACGCTCGCCCAGAAAAAGACGACCATCCTCTCCCGCGGCACAGCCTGTTTTGACGGAGAGCGGATGGCAGTAGAGGGATACGAGATTCATATGGGACAATCTGTCTATACCAAAGATGTCTCCCCTCTGATCCAACTGGACCAGCGTGCGGACGGATTTTGGGATGCAGAGCGCCGCTTGCTCGGCAGCTACTTTCACGGATTGTTTCACAATGACAGTTTTCGTGCCCGGCTGTTGAATCTCATCCGCCGTGGCAAAGGGCTTGCCCCATTAGAGGAGAGACCATCTTTCGTCAGACTGCGCGAGCAGGGATTTGACCGGCTGGCCGATCACGTGCGCCAGCATGTGCAGGTGGGGTATATTGAGGAAGAGATGCGGCGGTTTGCGGAGGGGCAGGGGGCTGTTGTGCATCGTTGATGCGGGAGGCGCGGCAGCGAGTAGACATCGCCCGCAAGGTATCGGAAGAATAGATCGAATTCAAGGAAGCGCGGCGCGGCGTGTTGCGGGAGGCGACAGCTAGCGCCTTTTTGCATCGTCGTCGCTACCAAGCTCCGCACAGCGCATCAAGCACGGAATAACCCGTGGGCGGGAGATCCTCTCCACCGTTGCGCATTCTTCGGGTACAGATCGTACAGCCAGCCTGGTTCATAACCAAAGGCGGCTGCGATCGTGTTCAACTGTCGTATGGTGATCGCGCGCAGGGGCTTCCTACCTATCTAAAACCTTTGTCCTTGTATTCACGGTCGTCTTCGGTTCTGCCGTATTCCGACGAGCAGTAGCCAGCTGATGATTGAGCCATTCACTCAACCGGACGATATCTTCTTTGAAAAAAATCTGGCGCTCCAGCACGAGTTGCTCCAATCCAGTGGTGCATTGACCGTTTTCGATCTGATATTTGGCCAGCCAATACCGAAAACGGTAGTAACGTTCCAGATCATACGGGTTTTGTCGTTCATGAAAGTGGCTGATCTCATCGGCAAAACGGTCCAGTATGTTGTCAATGGAAAAGCCATATCTTACCGCCGATTCTACGATCACGGCCAAGCCGGCTAGCAGTTCGTTCGGATGATCTGCTAAAAAACGAACATAATCAGGGAGAACATCGGAGTTGCCCATACATACGTGCATATAGTACGAGTTAGCAGTTGCAAAAAGTCGGAACTTGTCTACTTCTATCTGCCCGAGTTCGTCAAGTAGTTCAAACCAGCCAAGATCTGCGTAACCGTCTATATACTGCTTGGCCTGATGGTATAGACCTTGTTGTTGTAATGCTACTGACTTTAGCAAGTACCCTTGCCCATAATAAACAACGAGATGGCGCTCCGTCTGTAGGTGTTCACTTGGCCGCTTACGCTTTTTCTTACGGAGTTCGTTTTGGTAGACCACTGTGGCTAAGTCTCTTAATTCATCCGCATATTGCTCCATTTCTTTCCACTTGCGAAGTGTAAAACAGGTATTGGCTAATTGTAAAAGCCCATCCAACCGATAACCATCTGGTAGTCGATTACGGTATGGCTCAAACCGGATCACCGCCTTCCAGTTTTGCTCTATGTCCGTTCCCAGCGAAGCACGAAACAGACGGTACTGGCTGATCAGGTACTGGTCGGAGTGGTTGTCCTTTTCATTGTCAATCACTAGGCGGTAGAATAGTGCCGATTCCTCTCGTTTTCCCGCCTCGTATAGCTGCTCTCCTACGGAAAACAGGATGGAGACGTTCTTCGGATTTTCCATCAGCACGGCAACAACTTGTTCGATCAAGTCGTCGCGACCAAGCTCCGCACAGCGTATCAGGTACGGTATGACCCTTGGACGGGAGATTCTTTCTACCGTTGCGCATTCTTCTGGGTACAGATCGTACAGCCAGCCCGGTTCATAGCCGAAGGCGGCCGCGATTGCGTCCAATTGTCGTATGGTGATCGCGCGCGGGGGGTTGCCATTCAGGATCTCGCTCAAGTGACCAGAGTTAATACCAGTCAATGCGCTTAGTTTGCTGAGCGAATAGCCTTTTGTTCTCATGTGTTTTTCTATCTCGGATCGAATCGCAGGTTTTATTTCCATTGCTACCATCCTCAATACCTATATGGAACAAAAACCGGGGTTGTCAGCTATTGAACTACATACACCCCTAGAAAGCCAGAACTTTAAGCGGTTGAAGATCTCTAGCAAGATATCATCTATCTAAAACTATTTGTCCGTGTATTGACGATCTTCTTTATATCTGCCACGCTTCTTTGAGTAAATGCCAACTGCTGAGTAAGCCATTCACTCAACTGCACGACATCTTCTTTAAAGAGAATCTTGCGTTCCATTACGAGTTGTTCCAATCTAGTGGTGTATTCACCTTTTTGTATCTGATATTTGGTGAGCCAATACCGAAAATGGTAGTAACGTTCACAATCAATGGGGCTTTGTCGTTCGTGAAAGTGGCTGATGTTTTCGGCAAAACGGTCTAGTATGCTGTCAATGGAAAAGCCATGTTTTACTGCCGACTCTACGATAACAGCCATGCCCGTTAGTAGTTCGTTTGGATGATCTGCCAAAAAACGAACGTAATCGGGAAGAACCTCGATGTTACCCATACAAACGTCAATGTAGTACGAGTTAGCCGTTGCCCAAAGCCGGAACTTGTTCACTTCTTTCCGGCCTACTTCGTCAAGTAGTTCAAACCACCCAAGATCAGCGTAACCGGCTATATACTGCTTGGCCAGATGATATAACCCCTGTTTCTCTAATGCTACTGACTTTATTAGATACCCTTGTCCGTAATAAACAACTAGATGGCGCTCCGTTTGTAGGGGTTCACTTTGCCTATTACGCTTTTTCTCACGTAGTTCGTTTTGGTAGACCACAGTAGCCAATTCCCTTAACTCATCAGCATACTGCTCCATGTCTTTCCATTTGTGAAGTGTGTAACAGATATTAGCCAACTGCAAAAGCCCGTCTAACCGATAGCCAACTGGTAGCCGATTACGGAAAGGCTCAAACCGGATAACTGCCTTCCAGTTCTGCTCTATGTCTGCTCCCAGTGAGGCACGAAATAGACGGTACTGGCTGATCAGGTAGTGGTCAGAGTGGTTGTCCTTCTCATTGTCAATCACCAGGCGATAGAATAGCGCAGATTCCTTTTGCTTTCCTGCCTCGTATAGCTGCTCTCCTACGGTAAACAGGATAGAAACGTTCTTTGGATTCTCCATCAATACGGGCACAACTTCCTCAATCAGGTCCTCGCGACCAAGCTCCGCACAGCGTATCAGGTACGGTATGACACGGGGACGGGAGACTCTTTCTGGCGTTGCACATTCTTCCGGATACAGTTCGTACAGCCAGCCTGGCTCATAGCCAAAGGCCGCCGCGATGGCGTCCAATTGTCGAATGGTAATTGCACGTGGGGGTTTACCGTTCAGGATCTCGCTCAAGTGACCAGAGTTAATGCCAGTCAATGTGTTTAGTTTACTAAGCGTATAGCCTTTTGCTTTCATGTGTTTTGCTATCTCGGATCGAATTGAGGGCTTTAACTCCATCGCTATCACACCTTTCTCTGAACAGGTAAATTGTTACCATTGTGCGGACTGCTCCAACTTCGTGATTCATCGCTTGGAGGACAGATGCATCACTTAGCATACTGATGAGAATAATGAACAGTGACTGACTATAGGTGTAAATGATTATTGTCTGCTCAGATAACCTTTCCCTGTTAGGGCAGAATAATTCTGGATGACGACAATGTACTGATCCAGCCATTGACTTAGCTTGATAACATCATCGTTTAAAAAACTTCCTCGTTCTAAAGTAAGCTGTACCAGTTGTTGACGCAATAACTCTGTAGTTTTCTGCAATTCTTCAGAGATAGAACAACAGTCTCTTTCTGACACAAATTTCGATGAAGTAATATTTAATAATTTAAAGGCACTTTCTAGTCCTTTTGAGGGTTCTTGTACGGTATGCAAAATCAAAGGAGTGCCCCTATCCACTTTCATTTTGTAATTACCTCCTCAGTTTTGACATGTTTAGACATAAAAGACTATAAAGGAATATACAAAAAAGGACGAATTGAGAAATATTGGATAAAGCAAAGCACCTCTCGAAAACGAGAGGTGCTTTTGCGAACATTTGGCTTAACCGCCTGCTCCATGCCCGTATTGTACTATATGTGGTTTGTCTGGAAACTCGATCAATATTTCAATAGGATTAGCTATCCCTAGTGACAGAATCAGACAAAGCAAAATCTTTTTCAATGTCAATCACTCCTCTTATCGTGACATCTTGAAAAGTTACTTTTTGTTGATCTGTTGCATGCTGCCGATAAACCCAAAATAATGCTACACATCTTTTAAAGCTATCATAATCCCTTGTTGCATCAGATAGATTAATACACATCACCGTATGATCTAGTCCCTCTAATATATTTCCTTTTTTTATCAAGTATACTGCAAGTTGATAGCGAAATTGTAGACGTTCACTAATTTTTATCGCATCTTGTTGTTCCTCGAAATGTTTGATATGCTCTGAAAACTGTCTCAAAATATGGTCTACAGTGAAATTATACTGATTAGCCGATTTTATAATTGTAATCAAACCAGGAAGTATCTCTTTAGGGTTTTCGGATAGAAAGTCGATATAGTCGGGAAGAATGTCCGTTTTCCCCATCAGCATGTCTAGTGTATATCTGTTTGCAACTGCCCGCAAACGAAACTTCTCTACCTCCTTTTTTCCGATCTCATCTAGAGGTTCAAACCAGCTTAGATCGGCGTATTCCTCGACACACTGTCTTGCTTCCTCGTACCTCCCGAGATTTTCTAATGCTAAACCTTTCATTAGATATCCTTGTCCGTAATATACTACAAGATGTCGTTCAGTATTAAGTGCTTCTCTTGCTCTTTTGCTTTTTCTTTTTCTAAGTTCATTTCTATACACCAGTGTAGACAGTTTCTGCAATTCATTGGCGAATTTAAAAACATATTCCCATTTTTTTAAGGCATAGCAGGTGTTAGCCAACTGCAAGAGCCCATCCAACCGATACCCCTCCGGCAACCGATTGCGATACGGCTCAAATCGAATGACCGCCTTCCAGTTTTCCTCCACATCCGTCCCCAACGAAGCCCGAAACAACCGATACTGGCTGATCAAATACCGATCCGAATGGTTGTCCTTTTCATTGTCAATCACCAACCGATAAAACAAAGTGGATTCCTTTCGCTTCCCCGCCTCATATAACTGCTCGCCTACGGCAAACAGAATAGAGACATTCTTCGGATTCTCCATCAGCACCGCTACTACCTGCTCGATCAAGTCCTTGCGCCCAAGCTCAGCACAGCGCACCAGATACGGAATCACGCGGGGACGGGACACTCTCTCGTGGGTCGCACATTCCTCCGGATACAGTTCATACAGCCAGCCTGGTTGATAGCCAAAGGCGGCTGCGATAGCGTCCAGTTGCCGTATCGTGATCGCACGCGGGGGATTGCCGTTGAGGATTTCACTCAGATTTCCTGAATTGATCCCGGTTAGTTCCCCTAGTTTGCTCAACGTATATCCTTTTTCCCTCAATTGTTTTTCTATCTCTGATCGAATCGTCGGTTGCATGTCCATGAGGAAATCACACCCCCTTGATCGATAAGGAAATCTTTATTACATTTTACAATATTTTATTTAATTTTTACAACTACTTCCACAGAGATTTTCCTCCCAAAGATGAGGAAGAGAGGACTGGCGCTAGCCCAAGTCGGTTTGGTCAACAGTGGGTTTCGTTCAAGATAGAGAGGGTAGTGGGTTAAGATCGAGGCAGGAGCGAAGCAGGACCGGAGCCAGAATGAAGCTAAAATGAAGCAAGACTGAGGCTGAGCCGAACAACCAAGCTGAAAACCGATGTGGAACAAGCGAGGGCGACGGTGAAGAGTGAGGGAAGAGAGAAAAAACCACCCCCGCTGCGGGGGCGGCCATCGTGTCCCTTTCGTCTACCTGAAAGAAACGTCGTATTACCCTACACTTTGACTCGCACTTTGGCTAGCGCTTGTACTCGACTCTGCCACGTACAATTCCGTTTTCATCCGGCAGTTGCCCGTGTATTTAGCGCCGTCATCGATTTGCAGCGATTCGACGTGGATGTCGCCGATCACCTTGCCGCTGGAGACGATCTGCAGTTGGCCTTCCGCCTCGATATTGCCCTGCACCAGTCCGGCCACATTGATGTTTTTGCCTTTGATCAGACCCGTCACCTGTCCGGATTCTCCGATGATCACGTCGTTTTCCGTCTGAATCTCGCCATTCAACCGTCCGTCTACCCGCACGGTTCCTGAGGCGATAATGTTGCCTTCAAAGGCGGTGCCGGACCCAATGATAGTATCCACTTTTTCTGTAAATGGTTTTGCTGACTTGTCTTTAAACATCACGGTCTCCTCTCATTTTAGAATGATGGGATCAAGAACAAAAACAGTAGCACCGACCTTATTCATAAGGAAGGTATTCTTCAGGGTCGACGGGGACGCCCTGCTTGTATACCATGTAATGAACATGGACGCCGGTACTTCTGCCGGTACTGCCCATCTCTCCGATCACTTGACCCTTTTTCACCGTATCGCCTACATTGACGAGACTCTTGGCCAGGTGGGAATACGATGTCTGGATGGTGGAGCTGTGCTTGATCTGCACCATGTTGCCGTGACCGGCTTTGCGTCCGGAGAAGACCACGGTTCCGTCTGCGGTGGCATAGATCGGCGAGCGATAGCGATTGGCGATGTCAAAGCCGTCATGAAATCTACGGGCCCCATGAAACGGGTCGCGCCGATAGCCATATCGGGATGTAATCACGCCGACCGCCGGATAGATGGTTGGCGTGTGCGCCAGTTTCTGATTGAGTTCGTCCACATCTTTGAGCAGGTTGTTGACTGCGGTTACTTTGTCCGGAACCTCTTTTTCCAACTGCGAGAGAAGCTGTGAGGTGCGTGTGATGATCTGCTGTGCTTCCTCGCTTCCTGCAGGGACGACCGGATCGAGGTTGGTCCATTTTTCGGGGCCTCCTGAATTCAGCAGGATCGAGCTCACTGTGCTGGCCTCCTGCTTGTCACTCGTAGGGAGGGTAAGGGACCCTGTTTTATTGCGGATTTCCGTCTCCAATGACTCCAACTGGTCGAGATAGCTGCGCATTTCATTTACCTGCTCGGCAATCGCGGACAGTTCACTTCGTTCTGCTGTCAGTTCTTGCTGCAGTGCGCTGTATTGTTGTTCGATCTCTCTATTTTCGGCAAGCAATTGATTGTTTTGCTGGTGCATCTGGATGTAGGTAACCACAGCGTATCCCGCGGCGATTGCGGCAACAAGCAATCCTGCACGCAGCCACGTAATCAACCGGGAAGAGAGCGGAATGGATACAACCTTGTTTCCGCCGTGCGGTACGATCATAAACGTTATGCTACTGCGATTCTTGTCTTTGCTATTCATCCTTCACCCCAACCGTCAATCGGAAATGATCACCAATTGATATTCTCACTCTCTTGACAAATCCCTGCTAAAAGTCAACAATTTTTTCTCAGCTTTTGCCGGTTCTTGTCGAATGTACTGTCCCTTTTTATTCCTACCCGCTTTGTAGGAGATGCCAAACGCTTCTCTTCATTTCTTTTGTGCTTTCTCTTCTCTTGTGCTATGTTATTATGTATAGTTGTGCAAGATTTTATTGATTTTTTCTGCGGGCGATTTACAATGAATAAGGTACCTCCATTTATTTCTTTTTATTTTTCTTTTCTTTTCTTTTTGGTTGTTGCCTATGGATTTGATGGGATGCTTTGCGGCAAGTTGGTTAAAAGAGAGGAAGGAACGCTGGCATGAGCAGTGAATTGCCCAATCTTGTTGAGTATTATCGTCGGTTGATAAATGAATACCACTCTCTTCTTCAACGAATCGAAACGATCCAGTTCCCGCCCCTCTACTCCATGTCACAACAACTTCTCTATGAACCGGCTCTAACAGATGAAGAAAAAATCCTTCACTTGAAGCTCATCTCCGAGATTGGCAAGATCAGCGAGAAAATTCAAAACCTTCACTGGATTTCGGAGCACCTGATCATCCTGCACGAATTGGGGCAGACGTTTACGAAGACGTTTGATACCTTCGAGATATGCCAAAAGGCGTTTGAACTGGTTTCACGGGTAATGGCCACAGACGCGTTTTTTATTGCGATTTACGACGAGAGGGAGCAGACGATCCACATCCCGTTTTCTATTGATGATGGCGTCATCTACGAGGAAGCGACGCTGGAGTTCGGAGAGGGCAACATCTCCAAAGTAATCGCGAACCGGGAGACGATCCATATCAAGACGGGCGAGGAGATGGGTTCCTATATCCGCTGGGGAAACCCTGAAAAAGAGACCAGCACCTGCATCTTCGTTCCGATCATGCTGGGTGATCAGGTGAAGGGCGTGATCTCGGCGCAAAGCTACCAGGAGTTCGCTTACCGGAAAGAGCATGAGGAACTGCTCAAAATCATCGGCTTCCAAGTGGCCAGCGCCATTGAGACGGCCAGCCTCTACGAAAAACTGTACCGATCGTCTGTGTACGATGAGATGACCGGTATCAAAAACTACCGAGCCTTTCACCAAGACTTGGACAAGCTGATTGCCGATGCTGGCACGACCGGTTCGGTGACCTTGATCATGCTTGATTCAGATAACCTGAAACAGGTCAACGACCAGTACGGTCATCACACAGGCGACCTGCTGATTCAACAAATCGCTTCTGCGCTGAAAACGATGCTGGACGAAGGCCAAGAAGCCTATCGGTATGCAGGTGACGAGTTTATGATCCTGGCTCCCGGCCTAAGTCTTACGCAGGCCGAGGAGAAGGTTCGACTGATTCAGGAGTATCTGGCCGAGTACCCGCTGCATCACGAGGGGTATGAGATCCCGATCACGGTCAGCACGGGTATCGCCGCTTACCCGGACCATGCCGCGTCCGCCGATGAGTTGAAGCGGGTCGTCGACAAGGCGTTGTACCATTCCAAAAACCAGGGGAAAAACTGCATCACGGTCTTTCACCCTGCCAGATAAACAACCGCTCTGTATCTTCGGAGCGGTTGTTCTGTTTTTTAGACGCTTACATGAAACAGTTAGAAAAATAGGACAATGGCGATTCGGTAGGAGTTTCGCCCATTCTCGTTTATAATAAGGCACGTGGAAGAGCGACAAAAATGCCTAACTAACTAGAAGAGGGGTTCAGCATGACAAGCAATCATTATGACGTGGTTATTGTGGGTGGTGGATTGGCCGGGTTGTCAGCAGGTGCCTATCTGTCCCACAAAGGGAAAAAGGTAGCGATTGCGGAGAGGGGCGTACTGGGCGGCCGAGCGGTCACGCTGACTATCAAGGGATTTCGGTTTAACTTTGGCGCCCATGCGATTTACGGCAGGGACAGCTCCGTGCTGCGTACCTACGAGAAAGAACTGGGGCTGCAGATCGACTGGCAGGACTTCAACCCCGACAAAGCCAAATACGACCTTGGCGACACGTTAACTGCGATTCCGGCAAACATCCAGGGATTGTTTCGGACCAAAGTCCTCAAAGGTGTCGACAAGCTTGCTTTTACTTTTGAAATTTTAAAAACGATGCTGCACATGGAGACGGGGCATCCGCATCTATCGATCGAAAAGTGGATGGAACGAAAACAGGTGGGCGAAGATGTAAAAGAGATGATGCTGACCTTGGCTTCTTCCAACTTTTTTACGAAAGAGCCGGGGAAAATTCCGTCTGACGTGTTTTTTGCCTACTACCGCCGCTTGTTCACCACCAATAAGCCTGTGGCCTACATCGGCGGTGGCTGGCAGGCGCTGATCGACGAATTCGTGCGGGTAATCGAGCAAAATGGCGGCACGATCATGACCAAGACCAAGGTAGAAGAGGCAAGCTGGCAGGAGGATCGCATCACGGCTGTCCGCGCCGGAGAGACCGAGATCAGCGGAGACGAGTTCATCTTCTGCATCCCGCCGAAAGAACTGGCCAAAGTACTTACGGGAAGCGCGGTTGAACACTGGATCCTCTCGTATGCCAACTATCATCCGACGTATGTCGTGGTATACGACATCGGCCTGAA
The DNA here is from genome assembly GCF_020923435.1 of Brevibacillus humidisoli. Lineage (NCBI taxonomy): Bacteria > Bacillati > Bacillota > Bacilli > Caryophanales > Paenibacillaceae > Brevibacillus > Brevibacillus humidisoli. The sequence continues at coordinate 585,556 of NZ_CP087263.1, forward strand.
AAACCGGATTGACGTACCGTATACATATGTCTACGATAAGCAGCGCAATATGTTTATCACGGACATTTCCTATTACGATACGACTTGCGTACCCGATGGCGGTCAACTGCTGCAGGCTACTGCGTATCTCAAGCAGGAGGATGTGGGCAGCAAAGAGATATTCGACCAGTACAAACAAGAGATCGAAGCGATGTACGATCGACACTTCCCTGGCTGGCGCGACGAGCTGGTTGTCCCCCGCATCTCCCAACGGGCGGTTGTCCAGGAGATCAAGTGGACGATGCAACAGAAACCGCTGCCCACCTTTTTGCCGGAATACCGCAACCTGTTTTTTGCCGGCGACTGGTGTGAGGGACAGGGTCAACTGTCGGAGCTATCGTTTTCCAGCGCCTATGAGGCCAGTCAAATCATTCTGCAAAAATAAGCGCAAGCCAAGGGCATTTGGCCCTGTTTTACGTATTCACCCTATACAACCGGACTGTTTCCGAAAGACCAGCCTCTTCTCGGGAGCGGTCTTTCTTTTTGCTCATCCTGACAAATGATATAATCACGCTAATGGGTCAGACAGGTAAATCAGTGGAACGTGATGGAACAAGGACAGCAGCGGCTGCGGTTCCATGCCATGGTAGTTCATACCAAACGTACGTGAACAAGAGGTGGGACGATGAGGAAAGGCAAAGCGCTAAAGTCGGGGGATACGATCGGGGTTGTCGCAACATCCAGCCCGGTGAAAGAAGTGGAAAGCGTAGAACAGGCGCGTGCAGAGCTGGAAGCGCTAGGCTTTCAGGTCGAGCTGGCAGATACATGCTTTCTGTCATACGGCGGATACCTGGCGGGGACGCCCGAACAACGTGCTGCAGAACTGAACCGGATGTTCGCTGACCCCGGTATCGATGCAATCATGTGCTTGAGAGGCGGTTACGGATCTCCACAAATCTTGCCGCTGTTAGATTATTCCGTTATTCGGGAAAATCCCAAACTGTTTATTGGATACAGCGACATCACTGCCCTGCATACAGCGATCCGGCAGCAAGCGGGGCTGGCCACATTGCATGGGCCCAATGCCACACCAGGGCTGCTCTCCGGGATTGAACCGCTGACCAGAGACTGGCTGCTGCGAGCGATGCGGGACCCGGCACCACTTGGGCCGGTCATCAATCCGCAGGGAGAAGAGATGGTTTGTCTCGCTCCCGGGGAGGCGAGAGGTCCGATCGTAGGGGGCAACCTCGCCTTGATTTCCGCCTTGATGGGGACGCCTTACGAACTGGACACGAGGGGGAAACTGTTGTTCCTGGAGGATATCGGGGAGGAACCGTACCGGATCGACCGCATGCTGACGCAATTGGCACTTGGCGGGAAACTGGAGGAGTGTGCGGGCATCCTGGTGGGAACCTGGACCAACTGCGGTCCCGACAAGTACCCCGGTGGCTTTGATGTGCTGGACGTCCTGCGCCATGTCGTGGCTCCCTATCAAAAGCCGACCATCTGGAATTTGCAGTCAGGCCACGGCCTCTATAACCTGGCACTGCCGTTCGGCGTGCAGGCCTACATGAACGCTGCGGCAGGCATGCTCGTCATCGAGGAGGGTGTTGTGGTATGAGTCTGATTCGCGAAGAGATCTGGCAAAACGCACACCTGATGCAGCCGTGGTTGAAAGAGATCAGACGAGACTTTCACCAGCATCCCGAGCTTGGGTTGGAGGAGTATCGAACCAGGGATCAAATCATCGGTTATTTGGAGCAATTGCACATCCCGTATCAAGTGGTAGCTGACACAGGCGTCGTGGGACTGATCACAGGCTCGAAGCCGGGAAAAACGGTTGCGCTGCGCGGGGACATGGATGCACTGCCGATCACGGAGGAGAATGATCTGCCCTACCGCTCACGCAACGAAGGAAAGATGCACGCCTGCGGTCATGACGCCCACATGACCGTGCTGCTGGGAGCCGCTCGCCTGCTGCAAGAGAGAAAAGACCAGCTTGCCGGACAGGTAAAGCTGCTGTTTCAACCGGCAGAGGAGACGGTTGGTGGCGCCAAACTGATGATCGAGGCCGGTGTCCTGGACAATCCACGGGTAGATGCTGCCTTTGGATTACATGTTTTACCCGATCTGCCGATCGGACAGATCAGCGTTACATACGGACAGGTAAACGCTGCATCGGACACGCTGCACCTCACGATCCGGGGAGAAAAAGGGCATGGGGCATATCCTCATCTGGGACGGGATGCGATCGTGATCGCGGCCCAGGTGGTGATGGCCTTGCAGACAATTGTCAGCCGCAACGTCGATCCACGCCAATCCGCCGTTCTTTCGCTCGGTGTGATTGAAGGAGGAGCACAGCATAATATCATTGCAGGTGAAGTTCGTCTGACGGGGACGATTCGCACACTTGACGCACAGGTGCGCCAGTTCGTCAAAGAGCGCATTGTCGAGGTGGCGACTCTCACTGCACGCAGTCTGGGAGGAGAAGCGGACGTACGGATCGAAGAAGGGTACACATCCCTGATCAATGATGATGCCTCGGTTGACCTGGTGAAGCAGTGTGGCGCACAGATGCTTGGAGCGGAAAATGTGATCATTGAGCGGGTGCCAAGCATGGGTGTTGAAGACTTTGCATTTTTTGCGGAGCAGGTTCCGGCCGCTTTTTACGGTCTTGGCTGTCGCAATGAACAGCAGGGTATTATCTATCCGCTGCACCACCCCCGCTTTCAGATCGATGAGAGATGTCTGGCCATAGGGGCGGCTCTGCAAGCCTATCATGCACTGACCTTTTTAAGGTCTGCGGACCAGCGGCCATAGCGCTCGGCATCGCGTCGAGCGAGGTGTCTGCATGTGAATCGGACAATCACAAACATGGGTTTGTGAGAAAGAGTTCAATAACTGTCTTTTTTTTACTATAATAGTAAGACCATTAAAAATTTTTTTGAAGATATGAGGTGGGTTGATGACGATGTTTTACGTGGAGAAACACTCCCTGGAAGCAGTCGACGAGTTAGAGGGCAAGTTTGAGGAACTGCTTCATCAGGAGGTAGGCTCCGTGGACGAGTTGGAGGCATGGATGAAACGCCAGTCGCAGCTGTTTGAGGAAGTGGACGAGATCCTCAGTGGGCATTATGTCGACTTTCAGTGCCGCAACAATGACGAGGTGGCCAAACAAAAGTTTGAGCACGATCAGCAGGTGATTCAGCCGCTCATCAAGAAATACGAAGCCTTGTTTGACCGGAAATTTTACGACAGTCCGTACCGCGACCAGTTGGATCAGGAGTTCTACAAAGAATACATCAAGAGCAAGAAAAATGCGATCGAGCTGTTCCGCGAAGAGAATATCCCGCTGGAAGTGAAAGAGGACGGACTGCAAACCGCTTACTTTGAAGTGACCGGCGCCTTGACCGTGTTGTGGGAGGGGGAAGAGAAGACGCTGCATCAGATGCAGAACTACCTGCAGGATCCTGACCGCGCTGTACGGGAGAAGGCGTGGGGACTGGTTCAGGAGTCTTGTCTCTCCGTCAAAGATAAGCTGCAGGACATTATGGACGAGTTGGTGCAGATTCGTCATCAAAAAGCGGTCAATGCCGGCTTGGCCAACTTCCGCGACTACATGTTTAAAAAATATGAGCGGTTTTCCTATACCCCGGAGGATTGCCACCGTCTGGCGGAAGCGATCCACAAGTACGTCGTCCCGATCAAGGAAGAGATCGAGAAGAAACATCAGGTGGAATTAGGGGTAGACCGATACCGTCCATGGGATACAGACGCCGTGCCGCAGGGACAGCAGCCGCTCCGTCCTTTTGACAAAGTGGAAGAACTGATCGAGGGCACCAAGCAGGTGTTAAACGGAGTCGACCCGCTGCTGGCTGATCTGCTGGAGCGAATGAACCGGAACGGGATGCTCGATCTGGAAAACCGCAAGGCCAAATCGCCGGGTGGATTTTGTCTCTTGCTGCCGGTTTCCGAGCTTTCCTTTATTTTTATGAATGCGTCGGGCAAGCAAGATGATGTGACGACCATGATTCACGAGATGGGGCACTGTTTCCACAACGAGCTAAAACGGTCGTTCCCGCTCCGCGAATACAAGGAGACCCCGATGGAATCGGCTGAACTAGCCAGCATGTCGCTGGAGTACCTGACTTTGGACAAATGGACAGAGTTTTATCCCGACAAGCAAGAACTGAAGCGAGCACAGCGGGAACACCTGGAGGGAGCGATCAAGTTCTTGCCATGGGGGGCGGTGGTCGACCAGTTCCAGCACTGGATGTATGAGCATCCATCTCACACCGCCGAAGAGCGTAATGCCAAGTTCCTGGAATTGGCACGCAAGTACCTGACCACCTACCAGGACTGGTCCGATTTCGATGAGGAATTGGCCAATCGCTGGCTGCGGCAGCTCCACTTTTTTGAGGTGCCCTTCTACTACATTGAGTACGTCATCGCCAATCTCGGCGCCCTGCAGATGTACCGTCAGTACAAGCAGGATCCGGGGCAGGCTGTGGCCAACTACAAGAAAGCCCTCTCTCTTGGCAGTTCCCGACCGCTCTCGGAAGTGTACGAGGCTGCAGGAATTCGCTTTGACTTCTCCGAGACGATGATTCGGGAACTGATGGAGTTTGTGCAGGCTGAGTTGGACCAGCTGTCGGCGGACGAGAATTATCATTGAGCCGTATCTTTGACGAAGAGTTTCAGGAGGGAGCACGATGGGTGATGTGAGGCCGCTTGGCGAAGAAGACCTGGAACGGTTTGTGACGATAACGGCCCAGGCCTATCCCGGCCTGCGCGCGTTTTCCGGGGAAGCGAGAAAACGGGTGAGTGATCGCTATCAGCAAATCTATCACGAACACGATCACGCGGTCCTGTATGGTTATTATCAGCGTGACGAGCTGCTTGGCGGGATGATTTTGTATGATTTTACGATGAATGTCCTGTCTGTGGACATGTTGGCAGGCGGTGTAGGCAGTGTGGCGGTCGATCTGCTGCACAAGAAGGAAAAAGTGGCGAAGGAGTTGCTGTCGTTCTTTGTTCGCCACTATCGGCAGAGAGGGGCTGCGATGACGCTGCTTTACCCATTTCGCCCCGATTTCTACAAGCAGATGGGATTTGGCTATGGGACAAGAATCAATCAGTACAAATGCAAGCCGGCCGCTTTGCCGCGCAAGGCAGTCAAACAGCACCTGGCCTATCTGAGCCAAGAGGACATGCCGGACGTACTCGACTGCTACCACCGTTACAGCCGATCCCGGCATGGCATGATCCGGCGAACGGCATTTGACCTCATGCCTTATTTCCGGCAGCCGGAAAACGTACTGGTCGGCTACAGGCGAAAGGGAGTGATTCGCGGCTACCTGATCGGCCAGTTTCAGAAACGGTACGACGACCATCTGCTGCCAAATGACTTGGTCGTCAAAGAGTTGATTTATGAAACACCAGAAGCCCTGCTGGAGTTGTGCACGTTCCTGCATACCCAAGCGGATCAGGTAAACCGGATTGTGATCAACACACAGGACGATTCGTTTCACCATTTGCTGCAGGATCCTCGCAACGACAGGGAACACATCATTCCCTCCGTTTTCCATGAGAGCAGTGTCTCCGGTGTTGGTCTGATGTATCGAGTGGTTGATGCAGCCAGGTTCTACTCGATACTTGACGCTCATGATTTCGGAGGCCAAACCTGCAAGCTGAAGCTTACTCTGCGAGACAGCTTCCTGCCGGAAAACGAAGGCAGCATCATTCTTCATGTGAACGATGGTCGAGTTACGCTTGTGACGGAGGGAGAACATGATCTGGAGGTTCGCATGGACGTATCCGACTTCTCTCCGTTAGTGATGGGAGTCGTACGGTTCAAGCAGTTGTACCACTATGGACTGGCTGAACTGTCTGATCCACGACAGCTTGACGTCGTCGACCGATTCTTTCGGACAGAGGAGAAGCCTGTCTGTATGACCTCCTTTTAAAGCGTGTCGTTATCTCTACCTACCGAGCACTGTGTTTGCCCAGCATAAGGATCGACCGTCAGGCCATTGAACTGCACCCCAATTGTTAGACACCATCTAACATTGGAGGTGTGGTTTTTCTTATGGAGCAGGGGTGATCGGTTTTTGCGAGTTGCTCTCCATCCCCCTGAAAGGATACAATGTTCATAATGCCTATGCTTGTTTGTCGTAGTCAAAGGCAGGCAGGATGAAACCTGAGAACAGTTGAATTGGAGAAAGAAATATGCCTCTTCGAAAGTACTTGTTTCTTGTGATTGTCGCCGCAATTGGGATCCTGTTTGTACTTAACGGAATTCCGCTGGTCCTGGCACTTCTGACTGCATTGGTACTAGAGCCGATTATCACCTTCCTGGAGCGTTCCTTGCGGATGAACAGGGTAGTGGCAGCCAGTGCCACGTTGCTGATCTTTTTGGCCTTGGTTGGGGTGGCCGGCTACTGGATCGGGACCAAACTTGTCGTGCAAGGAGTGGAGCTGGCTCACCGTCTTCCTGCCCTGTCTACACAGGTCTTTGAGATGGTTGAACAGTACATCTGGATGTTTCAGGACATCTACTTCACGCTGCCAGCCGATACCATCCAGCAGGTATTGAGTCTCCTCAAAACCCAGGCAGTAAACGCGGCTTCCGCAGTGGCCCAGGCGATCATCGCTGGGGTGGCGGCGATCCCTAGTCTGTTGATCGTGTTTCTCGTCTACCTGATCGCCTTGTTCTTGTTCAGTCTGGATCTGCCGCGGGTGGTAAACGGATTTATGAGCATCTTTAGTGACTCGGCCAGGGAAAAGGTAGATCTGGTGCTAAGAGAACTGAATCGAGCCACCATCGGGTTTCTGCGGGCTCAGATTATTCTCAGCCTGATGACCTATGTGCTCACCTTGATCGGCTTGTTGATTTTGCAGGTGAAGTATGCAGTGGTGATTGCCTTTTTGGTCATGCTGGTCGATATTCTGCCGATTCTGGGGACTGGTTCGTTCCTTGTGCCGTGGGCGGCGTACAGCTTTTATCAGGGAGATGCCCATCTGGCCGGCGGGTTATTGATCATGTTTGTGCTGATCACCGTGATCCGTCGTACGATCGAGCCCAAGATCCTCGGCACCAGCCTCGGCATCAGCGCCCTGTCTGCCTTGATCAGCCTCTATATTGGCTTTCAACTGCTCGGCTTTATTGGACTGATCCTCGGTCCAGCGGTCGTGATTATCTTTGAAGCACTGCGCAAAGCCGGCTTCCTTCATGTAAAGATCGATTTTTAACCAATACCTGGATCAACCCCCACTGTCCACAAACGACTGGTCAGCGGGGGTGTTTTTGTCTAATAATAAAAGGATGAGACGGAACAAGGGGGTGACGTGTTGGAGGAGTTGTCACTGGTGTTGTTTGAGCGGATGGGAATTCTGCTGATGCTCACTTTTATCCTGACCCGCATTCCCCAGTTTCGCCAACTGCTCGATCGGGAGGTAAGTCTCAGCACGTCACTCTACTTTTCGATCCTGTTCGGACTGTTCGGCATTGCCGGCACCTATGCGGGTGTAGTGGTTCGGGGCAGTTCGTTTGATCCTTCCTTTTGGATCATGCCGCTTGATGATGGCGAGTCGATTGCCAATGTCGGTCTGGTCGGTGTGGTGATTGGCGGACTTTTGGGCGGGCCGATCGTCGGTGTGGGCGCAGGAGTGATTGCTGGTCTTCATCTGTACAGCCTGGGCGGGTTTACAGCCTATGCCTGTGGACTCTCTGCACCGCTGACAGGACTGCTTGCCGGCCTGGTTGCCCAGTTTTTCTCGCAAGAACGGGTGATTTCACCGTCCAAAGCTCTGTTTATCGGGATGTTTGCTCCGATCCTGCAGATGGGTCTGATCTTGATCTTTGCTTCTCCACCGGAGCGAGCCAGTCTGCTCGTCAACACAGTAGGGATCCCGATGGTGCTGACGAATAGTGTAGCGATTGCCATTTTTACGACGATGATTCGCGTGGCTTTAAAAGAGGAGGAACGCTCAGCTGCTTTTGAGACGCAGCGGGGACTGACGATTGCCGAGCTGACGCTTCCCCATCTGATGCAAGGACTCACCCATCAGACAGCCAAGGAAACCGCTTATTTGCTGATGAAAGAGCTGAAGGCGGCAGCAGTTGCCGTCGCCAATACAGAGCATGTGCTGGCTCACGTAGGAGTCGGCATGAGCCATCACCTGCCAGGGGAACCGCTTCAGACGGAGTTGGCGAGGAAGGCTGTCGCGACGGGAGAAGTGCAGATTGCGCTAACCCGGGAGCAAATCCAATGCCTCCATCCCAAATGTCCCCTGCACGCTTCGATCATCGTTCCGTTCAGCGAAGCAGGAAAAGTGGTCGGATTAATCAAAATATACTTTAAGCGGCCGCAGCAGATACGCAAGGTGGAGGAGGCGCTGGCTACCGGACTGGGCAAACTGATCACTCATCAGCTAAATCTGGCTCTGACGGAAAAGATGACCCGACTGATGAAGGATACCGAACTGCGTGTCCTGCAAGCCCAGATTAATCCGCACTTTTTGTTTAATACCCTTAATTCGATCGTCACATTGATCCGGATCGATCCTGATCTGGCCCGACACGTAACGGTTCAACTCGGCACGTTTATCCGACTCAATCTGAGAGCCACGTCCTCGCAGCTGGTGCCGATCCGTCAGGAGCTGAATCATCTGTTTGCGTACTTGGAGATTATCAAGATCAGGTTTGCCGACCAATTCACCGTACAGTGTGATGTGGAGACGGGGATCGACCACTTCCTGATTCCTCCGGCCACCCTGCAACCGCTGGTTGAAAACAGCATTCAGCACGGATTAAAAGGGGTAACACATAACGGGCGGATCGATATCTACATCCAGCAGATTGGCGATCGAGTCCAGGTGATGATTGAGGATAACGGGACAGGAATTCCCGAGGATGTAATCAGAGGGATAGGCGATGCTCCGGTAAAGAGTGAAGAGGGTAACGGAATCGGCGTGTACAACGTGAACCAGCGGCTGATCAGCCTGTTTGGCAGCGACTCCCGTTTGCAGATCAAAAACCGGGAGGAGGGAGGCTGCCAGATCTCGTTTTCGATCCCGTCATCAGCCTGACGTGTAACCGGCATTTCAAGAAATGAAAGCGCTACACTGTAAAATATCGGCATGAAGGGGGGTGACGTGCATGACGATGATCAAAGTGATGATCGCCGACGACGAGCGGCTGGCGAGAGAAGAGTTGGGTTATCTGCTGGAGCAGGAAAAAGACGTGGTTCTGCTCCCTAGCGCCACTAACGGGAGGGAACTTTTGGAACTGGTACGCAAGCACGAACCAGAGGTGCTTTTTCTCGACATCAAAATGCCTGAGATGGAAGGAATTCAGGCGGCACGAATTCTCGCAGCCAGCGAGCGCTGCCCGCTGATCGTCTGTTCCACTGCATACGAAGACTACGCTGTAGAGGCGTTTGGTTTAAATGCTGTTGATTATCTGCTGAAGCCAACAGACCCATCGCGCTTCAAAGAGACGATGAACCGAGTCCGAGTCAGGCTGGCACAGCAGAACAACAGGAACGCGGAAAGAGAGGCAGCGGGTCTCTCTGCTGCTGCCTCTGCTGCTCCCGCTGCCGGGAAACTGTCCAAACTGCTGCTCGATGACGGAAGCAGACTGGTCGTGATTGATCCGGAAGCGATACTCTACGCTGAGCGGGAGGATCGGTTGATCAATATCTATACGCTGCAGCAGCGTTTTACCTCCAAAATGACTCTCCAACAGTTGGAGCAAAAGCTGGCCGCCTATGCCTTTTTTCGCACCCACCGCAGTTATCTGGTCAATCTAAACTATGTGTATGAACTAATTCCGTGGTTTAATGGAGCCTATAATGTTACGCTAAAAGACGAGCAGCGGACGCAAATCCCCGTTTCCCGTTCCTGCGCGAAAGATCTGCTGAAACTGCTGCAGGGACAGTAGGTCTGGTATAACGATATACCTTATCCAGAAACCAGTCAGAAAAGACTGGTTTTTTGCTGTTTAGACGTTGATTTAAACGTTTTATACAGAATATGTGTAAAATTTTGAACTTTGCTTTATAATGAATCTCGCCGTATTAAAGCGCTTACATCCAGCATAGAGAGCGGCGAAACCAGCAAAGGGGGGAGACCGATTCGGCAGGCTGCCGAGAGAATCGCTACTGTTGGCTGATTTCAGGTGATATGGGCCATAAGCCCATGATTGCGTGCAAGCAGATTTTTTTACTTGGCGGAGGTGAGTATTGTGGATGATCGTCAAACACGGGACCTGACGGAAAAGCAAAAGATCTACTGGAAGAAAAATACGCGGCTCATCCAGGGATTAATGGTCATTTGGGCGTTGGTCTCGTACGTGGCAGCTATTGTTCTGGCCGTTCCTTTCCACAACATTTCGTTTTTCGGATTGCCGCTGGCCTTCTGGTTCGCACAACAAGGTTCGATTCTGGTCTTCATTGTTCTCATCTGGTATTACGCGAAACGGATGGATACGCTTGACAAAGAGTTTGGCGCCCGCGAAGTCATCTTGAGCGATCAGAGCACGGGCAAGGAGGTATCGCATTGAGTGCTGAGACCTTAACCATGATCCTCGTGGTTTTGACCTTTGGCGCCTACATCTACATCGGTTGGTGGGCCAAGGCAAAAGATACGAGCAGCTTCTTCGTAGCGGGCAAGGGGATTCCGGCGGTTGCCAATGGTGCGGCGATCGCTGCTGACTGGATGTCCGCAGCATCGTTCATCTCGATGGCCGGCCTTATCGCTTTCATGGGATACGACGGTACCATCTATCTGATGGGTTGGACAGGTGGGTACGTGCTGCTGGCTCTGCTGCTTGCTCCGTACTTGCGCAAGTTTGGACGTTATACCGTGCCTGACTTCGTCGGCGACCGTTACTATTCCAATGGAGTGCGGGCTGTTGCGGCGATTGCCACCATCTTTATCTCCCTTACGTACGTAGCCGGGCAGATGCGTGGTGTGGGAATCGTATTCAGCCGTTACCTGCAGGTGGATATCATCGTTGGGGTATTGATCGGGATGGCGATTGTCGCCTTTTTCGCAGTTATGGGCGGCATGAAAGGGATCACCTGGACGCAGGTCATCCAGTACTTCGTATTGATCATCGCGTATCTGATCCCGGCTGTGGCGATTGCCTTGCAGTTGACCGGCAACCCGATTCCACAGCTTGCCCTTACGTTTAGCGATATCGCCCAGCGATTAAGCGATCTGCAGCTGGAGCTGGGGCTAAAAGAATATCTAGCGCCTTTCCAGGATCTGTCGGCGATTAACGTGTTTGCTGTAACACTTGCGCTGATGGTCGGTACAGCCGGACTGCCTCACGTCATCACTCGTTTTTATACCGTAAAAAGTGTGCGGGCGGCTCGCTACTCAGCACTGTGGGCCATTGTTTTTATCGGACTGTTGTACACCACGGCGCCTGCCATCGGTGTGTTCGCCAAGTACAACCTAATCAACAGTTTCCACAATCAGACGCTGGATCAGGTGCGCACGGAAGCTTGGGTTCCAAAATGGGAATCGACTGGTCTGCTGCAACTGGAGGACAAGAACGGGGACGGCACGCTTCAGTTGACGCCTGATGCGGCGACAAACGAAGTGATTATCGACAAGGATATCATCGTTCTGTCCACTCCAGAAGTAGCTCAGTTGTCTCCGTTTATCATCGCTCTGGTAGCAGCGGGGGGACTGGCGGCAGCGCTATCTACTGCATCCGGATTGCTGTTGGCCATGTCCAGTGCAGTCTCCCACGACTTTTACTACCGCATCCTCAAACCTAATGCTACCGAACAGCAGCGGTTGCGTGTAAGCCGCATCATGATCTTCCTCTCTGTACTGGTCGCGGGCTATTTCGGCATCTACCCGCCGGGATTCGTCGGCGAGGTGGTGGCGTTTGCCTTCGGGTTGGCTGCTGCCAGTCTGTTCCCGGCTATCTTCCTGGGGATCTTTGATAAGCGGATGAACCGGGAAGGTGCCGTCTCAGGGATTTTGATCGGTCTCATCTTCACCTTTGTGATGATTCTCTTAATGCGCTCACCGCAGATATTCGGCACCGAAGAGCCGATTCTCAGCAGTTTTCTGGGAATCAACGCACAGGGAGTTGGGGTTGTCGGCATGATCCTCAACTTTGTGGTGGCATACATCGTTTCTCGGGCAACAGCTGCGCCGCCTGCGGAAATCCAACAGATGGTCGAAGATATTCGAACGCCAGAATTGGCTGATTCACCCGGCCAGGCGAGCTGATCATCTATACTGTCACATATACTGTTACAGTTTTCGGCTGACGGTTGATTCACGTGATACAGGTTGAAAGGATCAGAAAAACTTCGGCTGTCGCCTGAGGAATCGGGGACAAGCCGGTTTTTCCAAGCAGCATCGGGAGAGCTCTGTCTCTCTCGGTGTTGCTTTGTTTCTACGATCAGCCTTGGGGGCTCGGCGACAAGCGTGGTTGTTCTACCGAGATTCCTGCAAAAGGAGGAGGCTAGATGAGCTGGACGGTTGTTCTTGCCGCTCTGATGGTAATCATCTATATCATGGTACCGGTACTTGATCTGCGAGCAGTACGAAAGGCTGTAGGTTTTTCGCTGTTTCTCCAGTTGTTTTACCTGGTGGGTCACTACGTAGGCGGATGGCCCTTTCCCACTCCGCGGGTGATCTTTCAAATCTTTACGGTGGCTGGATTGGGAGTGGCGTTAGGTGTGGTGTTTGCACGCATCTGGCCGCTGTCGCCGCGGCCCGGATTTGAACGGATCATCCGTACCTTTCTGCTGGTCATCCCTGCGTTGGGCATCGGGATCGGACTGCAAGTGCTGCTGCAGGGACAGCAAGCGACGCAGGCGATTTACCTGATGTTTGCCTTAACCGCCTGGCTTGGCTCCGGTCACTTTGTCAGGCAGGAAAACAACAGTCAAAAAGGGAACTGAACATCAGGGAGATAGGAGGAGCGCTGCTCTTGTCTGCGTGAAGACGAACGGAAAGGGATGCAGCTATGAATCTGACCGGGTTTACGTTTTTTTTGGCGATTATCATCGGGACGCTGGCGATTACCTATTCGGCGGCCAAACAGACGACCAACACACGTGATTTTTACACGGCTGGCCATGGCTTGACCGGCATCCAGAACGGTTTGGCGATTGCCGGCGACTACATGAGCGCGGCTTCGTTTTTAGGGATTGTGGGAGCGATTGCCTTAGGCGGTTTTGACGGTTTTTTTATTCGATTGGCTTTCTCGTTTCTTATCTGGTGATTTTGCTGATTGTTGCCGAACCGCTGCGTAACCTGGGGGGGTTTACCCTGGCTGACGCAATCGCGGTCCGCTTTGACAATGGGTTGCTGCGCGGCGTCATCGCGATCAATACGGTGACGATATCGATCTTTTACATGATTGCCCAATTGGTAGGTGCCGGAGCGCTTATTCATCTGCTGCTCGATCTGACGTACAGTACGGCGATCCTGATCGTCGGCAGTCTGATGACCATCTACGTCGTGTTTGGCGGGATGGTGGCTACCTCGTGGGTCCAGATCATCAAGTCGATTCTCCTGCTCGCCGGTACGATGATCGTTTGCCTGATCGTGCTGGCCCGCTTCGATTGGAGTCTGCTGCAATTATTTCAGCATGTTTCCACCGCCACACCGCTGGGGGAACAGTTCCTCGCTCCCGGCAACCAATACCGTGATCCGCTTGACGCCCTGTCCCTTCATCTCGCGCTGATTCTGGGTACAGCAGGTCTTCCGCATATTATTGCCCGCTTCTTTACGGTGAAGGACGCCGCTACGATTCGCCGTTCCATCGTGACGGCTACCGGCATTATCAGCATCTTTTACATTATGACGATTATCCTCGGGTTTGGAGCGGCGGCACTTGTCGGCTGGGAGAGGCTAAAGGCAGCCGATGACGGGGGAAACCTGGCTGTTCCGCTGTTGGCCTACGCCCTCGGTGAAGAGTTTCTGATGGCGTTCATCTCAGCCGTCGCGTTTGCCACGATTTTGGCCGTGGTGACAGGGTTGGTGCTGACCGCCTCTTCGGCGTTTGCCCATGATTTTTACAGCCACGTGATCCGCCAAGGCAAAGCGTCAGAACGGGAGCAGATGTACGCAGCCAAATGTTCTTCCATCGGTGTAGGATTGATCTCGATTGTACTGGCGATTGGTGCGCAGCACGTAAATGTCGCTTTTTTGGTTGCTCTTACGTTTTCCGTGGCTGCATCGGCCAATCTGCCGCTGATCCTGTTTACCCTCTTTTGGAGAAAGTTTACGGCTGCCGGAGCGATTTGCGGTATTGTTACCGGCCTTCTTTCCTCAGTGATTTTAGTCGTTCTCAGCCCCAGTGTGATGCACCCTGAGGATGGCTGGATTCGGATGAATCCCCTTTTCCCACTGACCAACCCGGCAATCGTTTCCGTTCCATTAGGATTTCTCGGTGCTTATTTTGGTACGCTGCTGTCCGCGCGACAAGCGGATGAACAGCGCTATCTGCGCGTCCTGTTTCAAGCACATACCGGCGTGCGAATGGAGGAACCGGAAAAGGGGTAAATGGAATGAATTAGTACTTTTGACTCATTAATCGCTACTTTCTCCAGATTGATTCGTATCAAATGATGTAGACGATTTCTGGAAATGGAGGAATTCATGTGAGGAAAAACAGGTATCCGTGGAGCAGGGCATTTGTGCAAAGCGTCCTGGCTGCCTCTCTGGTGATGACGGCGGTCCCGTCTGCTTTTGCGGCTGTGACGGACCGCACAAGCCAGACAGTTACGGTAACAGCTGAAAGCACAAGTGCGACAACGGGAAAAACAACAGGTATCCAACTGGCGGAAGCAAACATATCGAGTGAAGAAGCGGTTGATATCGCAAAGAAATTTGTAGGGAAGCTGGACGGTTTTGGAGGGCCGGAGATCTCCCATCGTGAGTGGTATTACGAAGAGGGGCCGCTCGTGTGGGAGATCAGCTGGAGGCAGGATAAGGAACCGTTTGAACGGGTGCAAGTAGTTATTGACTCGCAGTCCGGCCGCATTCTGGAGTACGATAATTGGAGCGGGCAAAGTGAAAATATCAGCTTTCCGCCAAAAGTCAACTATGAACAAGCGGTCAAGATCGGAGAAGAATGGCTGAAGAAACTCTCCGATCACCTCACCGGTGAATATGTGCACGAAGACCGAAACGACGCGAGTGGATGGGGGGAAGTGCTGCGTGACCCCAATGATACCTACAACATCACCTTTCACGCTGTGCACGAAGGCATTCCATTCCCAAGTGACAACATCAACATGAGTATTGACGGCGAAGGCAACTTGCGCGGTTTTCGTTCCTCTTCGCTGCAGCAGGTAAACTTTGAATCCAAGGAGGGGCTGCTGGAAGAGAGTGAAATCCGTGAGCTGCTGGCTGAACAGTTTGAGATGGAGTTGGCTTACCTCAATCCCGAGCTGCGGACGATGCGGGAGGAGCAGCAGGAAGCAGACGAGGCGTATGTCCTCTCCTATGAGCCTGTGCCAACTCCCCGCCTGATCCAGGCAAAAACCGGGCAAGCCGTTGACTACCAAGGAGAGCCGATCAAGCAGACAGAGGTGCCCGATGAGCCGTTGGGACCAAAAGCGGATAACAGCGGCAGCACAGCCCAAAGCAAACCGGTAACAGATAAGGAAGCAGTGGAGATCCTGAATCGATTCATTTCGTTGCCGGAAGATGTAACGGTTAGGGCGATTGAAAGAGAAGAAGAATTTTATCGTACCGATGGGCCGGTCTGGTCGATCCGTATGGAGTATGAATACAGAAATGGCAGTGTGGGCTGGGGCGGCGCTGAGATCGATGCGGAGACGGGCAACCTGATCTATTTTGACCTCACTCCTTATCTGTACGAAAAGAGTGAGGACGCGGAAGAAGTAAAAGAGCCGTCTGACTATCCCGTCTCTGCGGAGGTGGCGAGGGAAACCGCGCTGGCATTTGTCAAAAAACACGAAAAAGATAAGTTGCATGAGCTGTACTGGACTGGATCCGGTCCTTGGGAAGACCGCCGCATCCCGCTTTACAGCTTTGAGTTTGAACGGAAGGTAAACGGGATCCGCGTACTGGGCAATCAAGTTCGGGTTGAGATATCTGCGGAAACCGGTGAGATCGTCTTGTACAGTGAGAATTGGGATGATCATGCCGAGTTTCCGGAAGCTGGCCAATTGGCTGACCCTGCTGAAGTGAAAGAACAGTTTATTCAGGATGCCATCCTGGAGCTGAGGTACGAGGATGTTAGAAAACGGAAAGGCCTCAACAAGCGGAATCCGCAGCAGCCTGTCGAAGCGATGCTTGTCTACCGCTTTCAGGAACCGTGGCAGGTTCCGACCTACATCGATGCGAAAACGGGCGTGGTAATCGATCGAGAGACCGGTGAAGCGGCCAAGCGGAAGACAGAAGATTCGTCAGACGACCTTCCGAGCGATATCGCGGGCCATCCAGCGGAAGAGGCACTGCGCCATCTAGTTCAACTGAAGGCTCTTACAGTAGAAGATGGAAAGGTGAATCCGCAGAAAGTGGTCAGCCGCGGGGAATTCCTGGATATCTTGCTGCGTACCAACGAGTACATGCCGGGGGATTATAGCGACTATCTGCTGCACCGTTTTGGCGAGCGGGAGCCCCGGTTTAGCGATGTAAGTAAAGAGCATTCCTACTATGCCGCTATCGAATGGGCCGCAGTAGAAGGACTGATCAAGACCGAATCGAAAACGTTTGAACCGGATCGTGCGATTACGCGAGAGGATGCAGCAGAGATTCTCGTTACAGCACTTGGCTATGAGAAACTGGCGGAGCTGGACAGCTTGTTTGCTCTGTCGTTTGCGGATAAAGCAGAGATCGAACAGAAAGGCTATGTGGCGATCGCCAGTGAGATTGGTCTGATCAGCGGTGCAGGTGCTGAATACCAGCCAGATGCGCAGCTGACGCGAGCCGAAGTGGCAACGATTCTGTATCGCTTTTTGTCGAAGCGCGTAGAATACAGACCAGACCGAAAGCTGTAACTGGATCCAATCAGTTCCATCTGCTGCTCTATCTAAAGGCAGTCGGGAAAAATGCGTCGGGAGACGGTGAGAACCGTTTCATACCGACGCTTTTTCTCGTAGCTCATACTTCCATACATTTACACCAAAAAAATTTGCCTGAGATACAGGAATTCTGAAGATTTTTGTCGAAAACTTGCAGATATTGCAAAAGATGAACCCAACAGAGGACGTGAAGTATGAAGTTTACCAGAAAAATTAAATTTTACCTGATTCGCTTGTTTCGACTCAAATCGGGCGTTCGCCAAATCTCACTCGGTTTTGTCGTTGGGTTTTTCCCCTGCTGGTTTCCTACGTTTGGCGTTGGGCCAGCTCTGTCGGTACTATTGACCAAAATAACGAAAGGCAACGTCCCCTCTGCGATTATTGCCGCTTCGTTGGGTTCTTTTTTATGGCCGATTCTCTTCCTAATGAATTACAAGGCAGGCGAGATTCTTGATGCTGTGACGGGTTTCTACGGAGAGCAGGTGAAGATGGGGCCTGTTGCCAGCGCACAGCCGGTCACAAATGTGGAATCATTTACCGATATCGGTGTCCAATTCGTAGTTGGGTCGGTGTTTAACAGCATCTTTTTCAGTTTGATTGGATATTTCATCTTCTACTACATTTTTCGTCGGTATCGCCACACCATCTTGGCAAAACTGCGTGGAAAAGGAGTGCGTCGGCAACCTGTCTGAGGAAGCCGACGCTTTTTTGCGCAGCATCACCCGATTGACAGACCGGCCAGCACGAGACAGAACCATCCGGCCAAAAAGCAAAGCCCGCCTAACGGGGTGATCGCCCCTAACTTTCTCACCCCGCTCAGACTGAGCGCGTACAAACTACCCGAGAACAAAAGGATGCCGGCGAGGAAAAACCAACCCGCATAGCTGAACAGGGCCAATGCACCGAATTGCTTCCACCAGCCCCCAATCAGCAGGATGGCAATGGCATGGATCATTTGATATTGTACGCCGGTTTGGAAGATCGCCAGCATGTCTGCCGATAACTTTCGCTTCAGGGCATGCGCGCCAAATGCTCCCAATGCAACGGCCAGCAACGCGGCGATGCTACCGATAACGAGAAAAGCTGCAGCCATCTGTCTACCCCTTTCATCTCCAACTTTTTCCCTTGGCTCCATCATCTATTCTACTTTACCTGGCTTCTATCAGCCATCCAAAAAGCATTTGCCGAGCTCACGGAGAGTGTGGGACAATAAAACGAAAGAGTCAAAGGTGAGGTGACCCGGTGCTGTTGAGCCGGGTCATCTTGATGACGGCTGCGCCAGGAGGTATCAGATGGGTAGGGATATCGAAGATCGATACAGGGGTCTGCCGCCGCGCACTCCCGAGATGCTGTTTCGGATTGTTGGCAAGTTTTACCGCGGAGCGGTCAGCCACTATGACTTGATTCAGGAGAAAAAAGAGGATGTCAGGCGAGCGGTTGCAGTCTGGCAGGAAACCGGAGAGCAGGGGCCGCTTCGGCAAGCACTCTGGGTATTGTTTTGCGAGTTCCACTTTTACGTAACGTGTTGGCTGCAGATTGACCTCGCCCTCTATCGCTTGACCCAACATGGGCAGAACACCGGGATGGCCGAGCTGTGGAAGAGCTTTGCCCCGCAGATTCAGCGGCACGTAAAGGTTCGGGAACAGCTGGATGATACCGAATCCTGCGTGGATCAGCAGTTTAAGCATTTCGGCAGTCAGATGGCCGGTGTATCAGAGGACAGGTACTGGTTCGATGGCCTTTATTTTAGTGTGGACCAAACAAGTCTGCATACGCTCCATCAGCTGTATCAAGCGATTATGATGAGGAAGCAGAGCTAGCAGAGCCGCAAGAGAGAGAAGAGATCGGTTCAGGCTGGTCGTCTTTTTTCTCGTCGTCTTCTTCTGCCTTCTCGTCTTCGTCATTTTTCTCCTTTCCATCCTCGTCTTTTTTCAGATGCAGCAGGGCCTCTACGATGTGCAGATGCAAGGCATTGTACGATTTATGGGTAAAATGACGATGAATCAAGTAGATCGCGATCGATGCCAATGTCACGATGGCCAGAAACAGCACAATCAGATTGGAAGTAATCATGGTGGACAGTTTGGCCGAAAAGACGAGAAAGACAAATGGTACCGTGGAAAAACAAAACGGAATGTACCCGAGTTGGGCTTCCGTTTTTTTAATCGCCGCACCGATCAGGCGGAGTTCATCTATTGAGAGTTTCTCGTAATACCGCCAAATCTCTTCGATTTCAGCCAGGTCTTCCATTCGCTGCACGGCTACCTGTTGAGAATCGTAGCGGCGCAGGGATTCGTATAGCTTGCGATAGTTACCGTACGGCTTCATGGTTTCCCCTCCTTGATGAATAAAAGACCGCCTGGAACAGGCGGCCTTGCGGTTATCTAAACGATGTAGCAGGTATCAAGCAGAGACTATCGTGTGATTGATTAGTCACCGCACAGCACCGTGCAACACGCGGTGCACATTTGTCTACCAACGGACAATCGTCACATTGGTGTTATCTGTTACCACCCTGCTCTCATTTTTACCAAAGGAGAAAAGTACATTCACCCCAAAAAAGAATGCAAGTATTTAGAATTGAAGCCCTCACCTTTTATGTCTTTTTTTTGCATTTTGCAGATAGGCTGATAGGCCCAGAAAAGGTTAGGAAATACATATATAGCAAGGTTTCTGTCGCTGGTAACCTTGGTAGGACTTGAGATTCAAAAACATACTTGGAAATTTTTTAAATCTTAAAACCCGCCACAAACTGTTTTAAGATGGTAACGTATCCAGCAACACGGATACGACATCATTGCGTAGGAGGGTACAACATGACAAAAGCGAGACAACAAGCTTGGATAAAGAAATCGTCGGTTGCTGTATTACTCAGCACATCTTTGTTAATCGGACAAGGGGGATATGTGGCAGCAGCATCTGCTACTCCATCCCAAGTGGTACAACTGGCCAATGACTTGGTTGGTACCCCGTACCAGTCCCAATCAAATGCCCCCACAGCGTTTGATTCCGCCGGCTACGTGGCATACGTGTTTGACAAGCTGGGTGTAGATGTGGCCAACAGCATTTCCGGATTGTACAGTTCGGGAGTTACGGTTGAGAAGGATGCGATTCAGCCTGGCGATGTCCTGTTCTTCAATTCCAGTTCGGGTGCACCGCTCAACTACGTGGGAATCTACACCGGAAACAACCGCTTCGTATACGCATCCCGCAGCAAAGGGGAAGTCATTGTAAAAGACTACTCCAGTGTAGCAGATCATTTGGCGGGGGCGCGACGTTACATAAACGATAACGTCCAGCAACCTGATCAGAACGATAACGTCCAGCAACCTGATCAAAACGAAAAACCGAATCAAGATACTGATCATTCGAGTGATTCCGAATATTCCGCTAAAGTAGCCAGCTATGCCAAAGCGGAATTAGGAAAACCGTATCAGTCCGGTGCCAATGGCCCGAACGGATTTGACTCAGCCGGATATGTTTCGTATGTGTTAGGGAAAGCAGGGGTTCAGTCTGATGACAGCATCTCTTCCTTATATCAGATGGGACAAGCTGTCAGCAGCAATCAGCTGCAGCCTGGTGATGTCTTGTTCTTCAACTCCAGCTCTGGATCTTCTCTGAACTACACAGGAATCTATGTAGGAGACGACAAGTTTCTGTATGCTTCTCGCAGCCGGGGGCAAGTAGTAGAACAACAGTTTAGCGATGTGGCAGAACACTTTGCCGGGGCTCGCCGCATCACCGCTGAAGATTCCGTTCAGCCTCCTGCCAACGAGACGCCGGACGATGGCTCCGTAACGGAACCGGACAAGCCGAGTGAGGAACCGCAACAACCGCAGCAACCTGAAGAGCCGGATACTGCACTGGCAGACAAGATTATTGCCACTGGCGAGCGCTTTATGGGCACGCCGTACAAGTTTGGAGCCGAATATCCGGATTCCGGGCGATTTGACTGCTCCAGCTTCACCCAATATGTGTATGGATTGAACGGCATTAAACTGCCTCGCGATTCGCGTCAGCAATCGACGGTGGGCAAACAAATCTCCAAGAGCGAACTGCGCAAGGGAGATCTGGTGTTCTTCCGTACCTACGGCAGTTCCTCCAACCGGATCACTCACGTAGCGATCTACGCTGGAAATGACCAACTGCTGCACACGTATGGCAGTCCGGGTGTTACCTACTCCAAGTTTAGCGGCACTTCTTGGGAAGATCGTGTCGTCATGACGCGCCGCGTGCTGCCGGAATAAGAACAGCCTAACAAACTGGCATTAACCGTCTAGACCTATCAGGTCTAGGCGGTTTTTTCGTGCAAAAAGCATCCGCCTCACGGGAGACGGATGCTTTTTGCAAACAAGTCGTCCTGATCACTGATTCCTGATTCCGAGGAACAGCCAGCCAGATCGGCTTTGCTCCACTCGCCAGCGGCCAAGTAGAGGGTGGGTTTGCCGGTCGGGCCGTCAAACAGCTTCACGCCTACAAATCCACTGTGCATAAAACAGCGCAGGCTGGCCGCATGATCAAGTGCAACCCTTACGTACAGTTTCGGCAGCAGCTGCTGCATAGCCTCGGACAGCTGCCTTCCCATCCCCATACTGCGGCAATCGCGGTGGATGACGAGAAAGGCTTCCTTTAGCCCGTATGCTGCGACGGCGAACAGGCCGACCAGTTTTTTCTCATCCAATGCGACGAGAATCCGAGTCCCGTCTTCTCGTGGATCAAGCCTCACCGTTTTCAACCAGTGTACGGCTCTTCGGGTGATCCGGTTATCCCCGTGCTGCCGGATGAACTTCAACAGCAGATGGCGGTTGCGCTCAACCTGTGATGGTGTGAGTGTCAGCAGGTTCATCCTACGTTTGCTCCTTTTCCTTCACCAAGTTGGGATACATATTGGCTGTACCGAATCAAGTTGGATAGGGAGCCTTTGCGGATGTTTGGTTCATCAAATTTTTCCGGCTTGGCATTTGCTTCAAAAAACCAGAGTTTCCCCTCATCGGTCAGCCCTAGATCCATGGACATCTCAGCCAGGTTTTCGATTTTGTCATTGAGCGAAGCGGCAATGGTGAGCGCTGTCTGCTCCACCTGCTGCCGCACAGCTTCGGCCTGTTCTTTGAACAGGTGAGAAAGGACTCGATCTGTAGATTGAATCGACCCGCCTCGTGGGACGTGGGTGGTGATGCTGCCAGCTCCCGCCCGGCGAATGCCAATACCGGTCACGCCCCACTGTCCACTGCCGTTCTTTTGGACGAGAACCCGAACGTCAAACGGGCGTCCTTTGTACCGGGCCAAGGGGATGCCTTGTTGAATGATGTATCGTTTCCCTTTGATCTGCTTTCGGAGAAATCCCCACACTTTTCCGACCGTGGGAAAGAAGTAGGTGACCGCTCTTTTTTCCTGCACCTGGCGCAGCCTCCATCGGCGATTGATCTTTTCCAGACGCATGATTCCCTCTCCTGCCTTGCCAAGCACTGGTTTCAAGTAGACGAAAGGATGGCGGGAAACAAATGATTTCAGTTGAGCCAATGATTCCAGTCTGCCTGTTTCCGGCAGGTAGCTGCTCACCTCAGGTGTTTTCTCCAGCATTCGGAAAAGTGCGTGTTTGTTAAAAAAGCTAGGATTGAAAAACGTTACATTTTCAAATGATGCTAGTTGTTTGATCGTATCGCTTACCTCATTTCGTTTCTCCAGCTTTCGCGTCGGTATCCGGTTGTAGACGACGTGTGGAAAGGGGAGCTGATGCTCGGTCCACGTGTCCAGTGTTTCGTCATATAGGTAGCCTCTAACCATTTTTTTGGCCCAATTGATGCCCTCTGGCGTAAATACGAATACAATCCCGCCAAGACGTTTGCCAGACAAGAAGATATCTTTGAAGTTTTCCTTGTTGCCGCGGAAACCGCTGCCGTCGCTCACGGTCAGGATGCCGATCAGCGGACCGATGGTTAGCTGATGATTGCTGTAGGACCAGCGGACTTTGAGGCGGATCCGTCCACGGGTGTATGGCATCCTGTTGAGGTGGATGCGTTTGGTAACGGAGAACGGCCCCAGTTTCGCGAACATCCACTTCCGCCTCCCGGCCAGCAGCAGCAGGCGTAGATTGTCGTTGGGTGCGTGCAGGTACCAACGGCCGGAAGGGTGTATGGTCAGCCAACCGGAACGTGGTTGTCGCATGAGGATTCCTCCTTCCTGAACCATGCTTTTCATGATCGCATATATCCTCCATTAAAAGTTAGCCAGATAACAGCTGTAATCGACAATCAAGCCAAGCGACATCTCATCGGCCTGCCGCAGACGGGAGTGTTTAAAGATGGAACGTCCTGGTTTGGAGTTAGCCTCAAACATCCAGACATGGCCGTGTGTATCGATGCCCATGTCCAATCCCAGTTCGCCTAACGGAATGCCTTGCGCTTCTTCGATTGCGCTTGAGAGGCGAACTGCTGCGTTTCGGATGCGTTCCTCCACTAACTGCCACTGCGCCCCAAACAAGTATTCAAGGATTTCTTCTCCTGGCATCACCATTCCCCCGGTCCGAACGTGTGTGGTGACGCTGCCGGCACCGGCGACTTTCGCTGCCATACACGAGACGACCCAATCGTTTTGCTGGTTTTTATGCAGGTGGACCCGGAAATCAAATGGTCGCCCTTGATAGGTACAGAGCTGGATTCCCTGCTGGATCAGGTAGGATCGCTTGCGGCGATTGCGAAATACGTGCTGGTAGAGCGGGAGCAGCTTTTTAAACATGCGTCGGACATGGCCCGAGCCGTTGTGGTAGGTTAGCTCATATCCACGGCGCGGCAGGTAGCGTACTTTTACAATGCCGTATCCAAGGCTGCCATTGATCGGCTTCATGTAGATCATGCGGTATTTTCGGAGCATGGAACGCAAGGTTTCAAGAGAGGGAGAAAGGTGTGTCTCTGGAATGTGTTCGTTTACTTCGGGGAGTGGGGAGAGCAGTTTGTAGACACCCCACTTATCAAAAAATCCGCGGTTGAACATCGGCAGGTTTTCCTCATGGGCTAGGCGCAGCTTAAACGCCTGCACAATGTCTTGCTTTTCGGCGGCACGGGAGGGGATGCGGTCGTATACGACGTCGGGCATGGCGGTCGTCAACTTTCGCCAGGCGTAGCGCCCCTGTTTGGTTGGCCTGAGGAACCAACCTCTGACCAGATGATGATCCCAGTCGACATCCTGGGGAGCAAAGATAAAGTAAAAAACCCCCTTTCCTTCTTGCGCCTTCAACAGCTTCTGAAAGAAACCGGTGCGCAATCCAATTGGTTTTTCCAAGTTGTTGGTCACCCCGGTAGTAACGATGCCGATCGCGGGACCGATGCGCAGGGTGTCGTCTTCTCGTTTGAGGTGAATGAGGCCTGCGTGTGGGATTCCCAACCGTTGTTTTAATGCACTGGTCACTTTAACGATGTTGCTTTCCGGATATTTTCGGTTTTGATAAACGGTAGCTGTCACTTCCCGTTTGCCGAGGGATACGATAATTTTTTGGCGGGGTCGAAGCTGCAGCTTCTGGCACAGATGAAGCGGCAGGATGATCCCGACTTCGTTCGGATAAGCGAGGAAGCGTAACCGCACCCTAATGGTTTCCATGCATTGTACCTCCTACACGATCTTCATGAGATATTGCGCGTATTTGACCGGCAGTGTGACGGAGCGGATACGAGCTGCCCGGTCGTTGGTGAGTCGAAACACACTGCGCCCCGGTTTGCTGTTTACTTCAATAATCCAGACTTTTCCCTTCGTATCAATCCCGATATCGATGCCCAGTTCGGTTAGCCGCCCATGGTGTTCTTCCAGGAAAGGGGGTAGAAGCCGAACGATCTCATCGATCTGCTGTTCAATTGTTGTCCGTTTTTCCTCTGTAAAATAGCGAGTGAGAAACGCGTGTAGCGTAACGGCATTGCCACCTCCGTGCAGGTTGGAAGTAATGTTGCTTCTCCCGATACGAACGGCGCTGCCTGTCGTCACCCATTTGCCGGCTCCATTTTTTTGCACCAGCACACGCACATCATAGGGGTCTCCTGCTGGTGTATGCAGACTTAAGTATGATTGCACCAAAAACATACGGCCCATCGTAAAACGACGGACAAATCGCTTAATACCGGCAAGGGTTTTTATCTGTTTGACAAACGATTGATTTCGGTGATTGCGGCCGACAATGGAGTAGTATTTTTTGCAGATGTCAATCCGGATCACACCTGCACCATGTGTGCCAGTCGCGGGTTTGAGGATTGTCGTCCCGTCCCGTTTCAACAGGTTCAAAAACGATTGCATCGAATAAGGAAGGGTCTCGGGAAGGTATGGGACGAGCTGCGGTGATTGGAGGAGGATTTGATGGACTTGCCACTTGCCGAAAAGTCCACGACCCATGAAGATCACCTTTGGGTCGTTTTGCAAGCGTTCGATAAATGGCTTATAGTGACGATAGGATGAGTTGATGAAACAGCGGTCGTACACCACGGTAGGAAACGGCAGCCATTTTCTACGCCACCTGCCGTCGCGGTATTCAAAACCCACTACCTGTCGACGGACAAAATCGGCTTGACGCGGAGAAAAGACGAAGACACGGATTCCCTGTTTACGTCCGATCTCCGTCAGCTTTTGGTAATACTTTTTTTCGATAAAACGCGGTTCATCCCGTTTCACCATGGCCATGATGCCCATTGTTTTCCGTCTTCTCGTCATTCGTTGTCACCTGCTGATTCTTTTTTTGGTATGGAGTCCGAATGTCCGTTTTTGTGTACCAGTATACGGAAACCCACTGACGTAGGCCGTGTATTCCATCAGCTTGCGGACGGATGGCCGTGGGCGACGCTGTGGAGGATCAACGGTTCCCTCGGGGGTCTGCAGGGTGTTTTCCGCTTTGGAGGGTTTGCTGTTTACCTCAAGCAGCCAGATACGCCCTCTTGTATCTACACCGAGATCAATCCCGAATTCGGCGTAATGACCAGGGAGTGCTTTCTCAAGGCTCCTGGCTAACCGGAGGGCGGCTTGTTTTAACATCGCTGCCGAAGGACGGGCTGCTTCTTTCCAAGGACCGCACATATGCAGTGCGCGGACTGCCGACATCATGCTGCCGCCGCGGGACACATTGGACACGACGCGGTTTGGACCAATCCGTGCAACCAGTGAGGTGACCTCCCATTGTCCTTTTTTTGTTTTTTTGCACTAAGGCTCGAAAATCAACGGGCCGTCGATCAGCGCCGATCAGAGGCAAACTTTGCTGCAGCAGGTATGCTTTACCCTGTTTCAGTTTTTGGAGCCCTTGGTGCAGTGCTGGCAGGCTTTTGTACTGGCTTCTGCGGCCGTTCGCCAACTCCAGCCGATAACCGCCAGGGTAACGGCTGATCCGCGCAATCCCTTTGCCCATGCTGCCATTGGTCGGCTTGGCGTATACGATTCGGTGTTCTTGCAGCATCTGCCGAAGTTCCTGTAAACTTTCATAACGAACTGTGTTTGGCAAATAAGAAGCTGCTTCCGGTTGAGGCATCAGTACTTGATGAACTTGCCACTTGTTCAGAAAGCGCTCATTAAAGAAGGGAATCTGCAGTTCATGACAGCGCTGGATCAGGGTGGCTACCTGATTGCTTTGCTCCGTTTCCCTTGATGAGAGTCGGTTGTAGATGCACTGAGGCAGCGGCATGGTCCGCCTATGCCATCTTCCGTCTTTGCAAACCAATCCCTGGATTGTTTGCAAATCCCAATTTACATCGTCTGGTGTAAAGACGAGAACGATGCCTCCACGGATGCGGCATAGGCTGACCAGTTCGTTTAGAAAAGAGGTGTACAGCCCCAGTGGTTGCGCTACGATACCCGTTTTGTACTGGGAGAGGAGGACCCCGATCAGCGGTCCAAAGACGAGACGACGCTCCTGGACCATGTAGCGGAGGCGAATCGGCATACCGGTAGGAAGCAGCAGCGTCCGGGCAAGCGATGGGCCGATTCCTGAGCTTGCCTGCGTCCGGATGCTTTTGACGACAGCGTGCCCGATTCGGCTGCCAAACTGGACAGCGAGCGGTCCGGCCGGTATGTTCAGCGAACGGATAGCCGTTCGAGGAAGATAGAGATCCGCCTCTGCTTCGTTCACCTGTTTCGCTGCGACGATCGTCCGTATGTGCGGCATCGTTATCCCCTTTTCATAGGCGTTAGGTTAGTCTTATTTTATGAACGGATCAATACTTTGGTTCCTTTGTGGAAGAGGAGTGGTATGTCCATGAACGAGTGGTTGACGATAGGAATAACAGTGGCGATCGGGGCAACGATCGGGGGATTTACTAATCAGTTGGCTGTCCGCATGCTGTTTCGTCCTTACAAACCGTGGATGCTGGGCCGCTACCGCGTGCCGTTCACCCCAGGGTTAATCCCGAGACGGCGGGAAGAACTGGGGCAACAAATGGGCTATTTGGTTGAGCATTACTTGTTGACGGCAGAAGGTGTAAAACGGGCGATTGTCACTGGCGACTTGCAGAAGATGTTGACGAATTGGTTGACTGGTCATCTGGAGGAGCTGCTACATAGCAAGCGCACGCTTCGCGACGTCATCAAGCGTGCAGCTCCCGACATCCTGGCCGAAGACGGGCGTTGGAGCAATGAACTGAGAGAGCGTGTTCAGCACCAGTGGGACGGATGGATCAGAGAATGGTTGAAACGTGTAGGCCGTAGACGTTTGCGTGAACTGTTGCCGCCTGAAGCGGAGGGCAAGTTGAATCAGGCGGCAGCCTCGCTCAGTGAGCAGTTGCTGGTTCGCTTTCGCGGCTATCTCCGCTCCCTGGATGGTGTTCAGCAAATTCAATCGATGCTGCGAGGATTTATAGGAGGCGGCATGTTCGGCGGGTTGGTCGGCATGTTTCTCGCCGACGATAAAATGGTCGCCAAAATTCTCATGCAAGTCGACGAATCGTTGGAAAACCCGCAGTTGGCTCGAAAACTGTCGGATGTGATCCGACAGGAAGCCGATCGATTGCTGGACAAACCGCTGCAGGAAGTGTTGGACTGGATTGGCGAACCGCAGTTGATTGCTTGGAGCAGACGGGTGGTCGACTATGCGGAAGAGCGTAGCATTCACCTGGTGGACAAGCCGATAGCCGACTCACTCGGACAACTGCCCAAGCGTATGATAGAAGAGTGGGTCCCGCGGTTGGCGGAATGGATTGTTCAGGTGCTGCAGCAGAATGTGGAGCGGCTGTTTCACAAGCTGGAGGTTGCGAAGATTGTCGCACGCCAGGTAGAAGGATTCCCGCTTGAGCGGGTAGAAGAAATGATTATCGGCATATCTGGAAAAGAGTTCCGTATGATTACGCTGCTCGGTTTTCTGCTTGGAGGAGCAATCGGGCTGGTGCAAGGGTTCCTCAACCTGTGGTTGTAGGCCGCGTCAGGCTGTGCTCCGCGTCTGATCGAAATGGAAAGGAGGAAGAAGATGAACTACGACAAGGTGTATGACTTGGCAAGGGATATTAAAGAAAGTGACGAGTTCCGCGCGTATGCGGCTCAGAAGGCGAAAGTAGATGCTGATCCCAACGCCAAGCGGATGCTTGAAGACTTCCGCAAACAGCAGTTGGGAATGGAAATGCGGCAGATGCAGGGAGAGGCTCCCTCGCAAGCAGATGTGGAACAGCTGCGTCGTTTGTATGAGACGATCAACATGCACACGGAGATTCGCGAGCTTTTTGCCAGCGAGCAGCGACTCATCCAGATGGTGCAGGATATCCAGCGGATTATTGCTGAACCTTTTCAAGGGCTGCTTGGATTCCCAGAAACCGAAGGAGGGACATGACAATGGAGATTCGTTTCCACGGCCATAGCTGCGTCGAAATTGCTGCGGGGGACCACCGCTTGCTGATCGACCCATTCCTGACAGGCAATCCGGTTGCACAAGTAAAAGCGGAAGAGATCAAGGCAAATTACATCTTGCTGACTCACGGGCACAATGATCACGTAGGCGATACGGTACAGATCGCCAAAGCCAATGACGCTACGGTGATTGGCAACCACGAACTGGCTACATACCTGGCATGGCAAGGGCTCAAGACGCGTGGCATGCACATCGGCGGGGCTCACACGTTTCCGTTTGGCCGCGTAAAACTGACCCAGGCTTTCCACGGCTCTGCCTATGAACTTGATGACAAGCAGGAGTTGATCTACTTGGGGATGCCGACCGGTCTGCTGCTGACGATCGATGGCAAGACGATTTATCATGCAGGGGATACCGGCTTGTTCGGCGATATGAAGTTGATCGGCGAACTGCATCAGATTGATCTGGCCTTTTTGCCGATCGGTGACAACTTTACAATGGGACCGGAGGATGCCTGGCACGCGGCACAGTTTTTAAAGGCGAAGCTGGTTGTACCGATCCACTACAATACCTTCCCCTTGCTCCAGCAGGACGATCAAGCATTTGTCAGACGATTGGCAGAGATAGGGGTGGAAGGAAAGGTACTCGCTCCCAGCGAGACGATGACGCTCTAGCGGCGGATATGGCGGATACTGTACATGTCCGAGCATCTTTTGTCCAACTGAAACCAAATTGTAACCACCTTGTAATATTGCTGTAATATTAGCGGGGTAAGATAAAACTACGATGAAAACCCCCTTAATGATATACTTCCACGGTGCAGCAGAATCGCTGCACTCTTTTTTTTGTATGGGCTTCAGGTATAGTGATCGAAGAAGGGCTGCCTTGCTTTTATATGCTGTGGGTCTATCCGAGGATACTGTTCGATCTCACATAAACGCTTTCCAGAGGGGGAGGGGTGATGAAAGGTGGCAACCAAGCACGAACTGATTCTTGACTACATAGATCGACTGCCTGTCGGAACGAAGATATCGGTTCGACAGATCGCAAAGGATCTGGAAGTAAGTGAAGGTACGGCTTACCGTGCAATCAAGGAAGCGGAAGTGCAGGGATATGTGAGCACGATAGAACGAGTGGGTACGGTTCGCATTGAGAAGAAACAGAAAGAAAATATTGAAAGACTGACGTTTGCCGAAGTCGTCAATATCGTAGACGGTCATGTTCTTGGTGGAAGGGCCGGTCTGCACAAGACGCTAAACAAGTTTGTCATCGGTGCGATGAAGTTGGAAGCGATGATGCGGTACGTGGAAGCCGACAGTCTGTTGATCGTCGGGAATCGCTACCAGGCGCACAAGCTATCGCTTCAACACGGGGCCGCCGTTCTGATCACCGGTGGATTTGATACTAGTGATGAAGTGAAGCAGTTGGCGGACAAGCTGGAATTGCCGATTATCTCTTCCAGTTACGATACGTTTACTGTCGCCGCGATGATCAACCGAGCGATTTATGACCAGTTGATCAAAAAAGAAATTATCATGGTGGAGGATATTCTCAAACCGCTGTCCGAAACACCTGTCCTGCGTACTACCGATACGATCGCCACTTGGCACGCCTACACGGAGCGGTATGGTGAAGCACGGTTTCCCGTGGTCGATGAACTGATGAAGGTAGTAGGGATTGTTACCTCAAGGGATATCATTGGTCACGAGCCCACTGCTGTGATCGAGCGGGTGATGACCAAGAATCCGATCACCACACTGGCGCGTGTATCTGTTGCCTCGTGCGCTCACTTGATGGTGTGGGAAGGCATTGAACTGCTGCCGGTAGTGGATAACACGAAAAAACTGGTTGGCGTCTTAAGTCGGCAGGATGTAATCAAGGCCCTGCAGTACATGCAAAAACAACCGCAAATGGGTGAGACGTTCCCCAACCTGATTATGAACCGGTTTCAGGAAGAGAAACTGGGTGACGGGGGATCCGTCTTTTGCGGTGATGTGACACCACAGATGACCAACCATCTCGGTACAATCGCCAGTGGGGTGATGACGACAATTATGGTCGAGTCTGCTTGCAGTGTGCTGCGGCAGCATCGAAAAGGAGACATGGTACCGGAAAACATCATGGTCTACTTTTTGAAGCCGGTACAGTTGGAGAGCCAGATCCAGGTGAAGCCGCGCGTGCTTGATATCAGCCGTCGCTTTGGAAAAGTGGAGGTTTCCGTCTACCACAGTGATCAACTGGTCGGACAGGCGATGATCACGGCACAAATCATTGAACGGTAACGAACAAGCCGCCTCTGAGAATTCCTCAGATGCGGCTTGCTGCGGTATGGGGGAAAATCCAGGTTACGCGCCTTGCTCGTGTCTAGGTTGTCTCGTAACCATGTCCAGCTCTACATCAGCGATTCGCCTGTTTATGTAGCGCATCTTGTCGTTCATATCTTTTAGTTCAAACAGGATCAACTCATCACACTCAATGTTTGCCAGATGTTGGGCTTCAACTGAATTCTTGAGCTGCAGAACCGTTTCGTTTGTTTCTGCCAGCTGCTGATCAATTCGCTCCACTCTGTGATCGAGCTGGAGGATCTTGTCGTCCATCTGCTGGACTCTGTGATCGAGCTGAAGGATCTTGTCGTCCATCTGCTGGACTTTGTGATCGAGCTGGAGGATCTTGTCGTCCATCTGCTCCACTCTGTGATCGAGCTGGAGGATCTTGTCGTCCATCTGCTCCACTCTGTGATCGAGCTGGAGGATCTTGTCGTCCATCTGCTGGACTTTGTGATCGAGCTGGAGGATCTTGTCGTCCATCTGCTGGACTTTGTGATCGAGCTGGAGGATCTTGTCGTCCATCTGCTGGACTTTGTGATCGAGCTGGAGGATCTTGTCGTCCATCTGCTGGACTCTGTGATCGAGCTGAAGGATCTTGTCGTCCATCTGCTGGACTTTGTGATCGAGCTGAAGGATCTTGTCGTCCATCTGCTGGACTTTGTGATCGAGCTGGAGGATCCTGACATCCATCTGCTCCACCTTTTGATTGAGTCCTTGGAGTGACTCCAGTATTTGGTCAAGTTTAACGTCCAATCTCTGCCCCCTCCCCATGCTTCCTGATACCTACAAGTATATCATCAGACAGAGGCAGCCGCGAAAAAACTTTCTGTACCCAATGGAAACAAAAAGGACAACCGCAGGCATCGCGTACGGTTGTCTGAAGCGTAAGAATGTCACACAATCGATTATATAGTACAAACGTCCCTCCGACCAGACAAAACGTTTGGAAGTGAAGGAAAAATGACCCGCTACTTAATCAGCATGTCTTTCCGATTCTTTCCATTGGTGACGATAAGAGAGATATCTACGGGTTCCCGCGATCAGATTGACACCGCCGACAAACAGAAAAACCAATGCCACAATCAGCCTGACTGTCGTTAGCGGTTCATAGGTGAACTGATTGCAGCCGAACAGAAGCATCAAAACGCCCAGGGCCATGTTCATCTTGCCAAGTGTCATTCTGGCTTGGAGGGGATGGATCCCGCTTCGCCGTGCCATTACACTGTAGTAGACGCTTCCGACTAGGGAAGCGAGTAAGCCAGTCGCGTAGAACGCGGTCCACATGCATCATCGGTCCTTTCCGTTCTTCTTCATCTCTCCTATCCTACAAAAAGAATCGATCCCTGGTCAATTGGAGCGATTGTATGTTCGTATTTGCACGCAACATTCGGTATAATGGTTAGTACAAAATATGTGGAAATGATCGAAAGAGGGGGAGTCAGGTGGAAACGACCTTTGTTCACCTGCACGTACACAGCGAGTACAGTCTGCTTGACGGCGCTGCCCGCATTGATGCTTTGGTAGCTAAAGCAAAGGAATGGGGGATGCCGGCTTTAGCCATTACCGATCATGCCAACCTGTACGGAGCGATTCCGTTTTACAAAGCGTGCCGACAAGCGGGAATCAAACCGATCATCGGCATGGAGGCTTATCTCGTTGAAGAGCGCTTGAGCGAACGCCCGCCGCGTCATACTTCAACGCCATTTCATCTAGTGCTGCTGGCCGAAAACCTGACCGGCTACCGCAATCTGTTGAAGCTGAGTTCCATTGCCCAGACGGAGGGGTTGCACATACTGCCCCGGTTGAACAAGGAGATACTAGCGGCTCATGCGGAAGGATTGATCGCCCTGAGCGGCTGCCGTGAAGGGGAGATTGCTCGTCTGCTGGCGGACGGTGGCATTGACATGGCCAGAGAGGCCGCCCGCTGGTACGAGCGAACCTTTGGACATGACCGCTTTTACCTCGAACTGCAGGATCATGGCACGGAATGGGAGCGGCGCCTCAACCAGCGGATGCTGCACCTTCACCAAGATACCGGTATTCCGCTGATTGTCACCAATAACGTTCACTATGTAGAACAAAGTGACGCGAAGTGGCAGGACGTCCTGCTTGCCATCAAAGAGGGCAAGACGGTTGAAGAAGAGGGGCGTTACCGGTACGAGACTGACCAATACTATTTGAAAAGCGGCGAAGAGATGGCCCGGTTGTTCTCCTACGTACCGGAAGCGATTCGCAATACGGCTGCCGTCGCTGAGCGCTGCAATCTTGAATTAGAGTTCGGACAGCATATTCTGCCGCATTTTCCCGTGCCCGATGGAACGGATGCCAGCCAGTATCTCCGTGATTTGTGCCAACAGGGCTGCCGTGAGCGCTATGGCGAAATCACGCCACAGATACAGGAGAGACTTGAGCATGAGTTGTCGATCATTACGCGGACCGGCTTCGCCGACTACTTTCTGATTGTCTGGGATTTTATGCGCTACGCCCATGAAAACGACATACCTACTGGACCCGGCCGCGGATCTGCGGCGGGAAGCTTGGTTGCCTACGCGTTAAAGATCACCAATGTAGATCCTCTGCGGTTTAACTTGCTGTTTGAACGGTTTCTCAACCCGGAGCGGGTCACCATGCCTGACATCGATATCGACTTTGCGGTGGAACGCCGTGATGAAGTGATCCATTATGTGGCTGACAAATACGGTCATGATCGCGTTGCACAGATCGTCACGTTTGGGACGATGGCTGCCCGTGCGGCGGTTCGTGATGTGGGGCGAGCGCTTGGTCTCTCATTGGGGATCGTTGACCGCGTGGCCCGGATGATCCCCCAGTCTCCGGGCATGACAATTGACAAAGCAATGACCCTCAATCCACAACTTCCTGCGTTGATGGAAGAAAACAAGCAGGTGGCCAACCTGATCGAAGTGGCCAAGGGATTGGAGGGACTTCCCCGTCACACGTCGACACATGCGGCCGGGGTGGTCATTTCCCGAGAACCGTTGACCCAATATGTACCACTACAGGAAGGGGCGGAGGGGTTGACGCTGACCCAGTATCCGATGGATGTGCTGGAGGAAATCGGGCTTTTAAAGATGGATTTTCTGGGACTTCGCAACCTGACGATTATCCAGGAAGCGCTTCGCTTGCTGGAGCAGCAGGGTATCGAGGTAGATTTGCATCGTCTGCCGCCAACCGACGAGAAAACGTTTCGCATGCTTAGCCGAGGCGAGACGACAGGCATTTTCCAACTGGAATCATCCGGCATGCGAAATGTGCTGAGAGAACTGAGGCCTGAATCACTTGATGACATCATTGCCGTGCTCGCCCTTTACCGACCGGGGCCGATGGAGATCATACCGGATTACATCAAGGCCAAACACGGCAAAAAAAAGGTCACATATGCCCATTTTGACCTGGAACCAATTCTGAGGGAGACCCATGGCTTTATTTTGTATCAGGAACAGATCATGCAGATCTCTTCCCGAATGGCCGGATTTACGTTGGGGGAGGCTGACATCCTGCGCCGGGCAGTGGGCAAAAAGAAGCGCGAACTGTTGGCTGAACAGCGGGCCAAGTTTGTCGCGGGCAGTGTTCGTCAGGGATATGACGAAAAGTTGGCGCATCAGATATACGATCTGATCGTCCGCTTTGCCGACTACGGTTTTAACAAGGCTCACTCCGTCGCCTACGCGGTCATCGCGTATCAGATGGCCTATTTGAAGGCGAATTACCCGCTCACCTTTATGGCATCCCTGTTGTCCCTGTCGATTGGCAGTCAGACCCGGATCGCCGAGTACACAGAAGAGGCGCGCCGCTTGGGATTGGCCGTCCTGCCTCCGGACATTAATGAAAGTGAAGCCTTTTTTACCGTACAGCACGATGCGATCCGCTTTGGTTTGGCGGCAGTGAAAAACGTAGGCTACGGCGCAATCGAAGCGATTGTCCGCGAG
The DNA here is from genome assembly GCF_020923435.1 of Brevibacillus humidisoli. Lineage (NCBI taxonomy): Bacteria > Bacillati > Bacillota > Bacilli > Caryophanales > Paenibacillaceae > Brevibacillus > Brevibacillus humidisoli. The sequence continues at coordinate 620,639 of NZ_CP087263.1, forward strand.
CGAAAGCAGCGGCCCTACCGGGATCTGCGTGATTTCTGTACGCGAGTCGACAGTCGTCTCGTCAACCGCCGGGTAATCGAATCGCTGATTTCGTGCGGCGCAATGGACACGCTGCCTGGTCACCGTGCCCAGCTATTAGTCATGCTCGACATGGTGCTCAATAACGGCGTTTCTCGACGAAGCGCTGGTGCGGGGAGTCAGATTGATCTGTTTTCGCTAGATGACCCTTTGCAGTCTGGTGATGCAGCGATACAGGACGAGGGAGTGCCGTCTGACCCCTCCGTTTATCCCGATGTTCCCCCGTTTTCTCGAAACCAACAGTTGAAAGAAGAACGGGAACTACTCGGTGTCTATCTGTCGGGACACCCCCTGGACGATTATCCGCACCTGACCAATCGCGCAGGTGTACAGCAGATTTCCCGACTGTCGGAAACGGAAAAAAACCAACACGTAAAAGTAGTCGGCATGATTGCTGAGGTCAAGCGAATTCAGACGAAAAAGGGAGATCCTATGGCTTTCCTCACGATCGAAGACCGCACGTCAGCGGTGGAAGTGGTCGTCTTCCCGCAGGTGTTTGCAGCCCATCATGACCTGCTGGACCGGGAGAAGCTGGTCGTATTGGAGGCGCGCGTCGATGTCCAGGAAGAGACGATCAAGCTGCTTGCCTCCCGCCTTTGGGATGCTGCGACTCTGCCTCGTCCATCGACAGAAACGGTCTTGTTTGTCAAAATCTCTGCCCAACAGGAACGTGATTCGACATTGGCAGAACTAAAGCAGCTGTTTGTCGAAAGAAAAGGAACAATTCCCGTATTTCTCCATTACGCCGGGAAAAAACAGACGATTCGCCTGCCGGATGACTGGCGGGTGGAAGTGGACGAGGTCTTCCTGGAGAAAGCGCGAGCAATTGTAGGGAGAAGCGGAGTAATTCTAAAAGAATGGTCGATAAATGAAGGAGGTTGACGAATCGCCTCCTTTTTTTGCTGCATTCGGCATGTTTACAGATGGAAACGATTTGTTATAATGAGTACATGGTAGATTAAGTGGTCAGACCACTTAGGGAATAAACGGAATTTGTGTAAAAAAATGATTGTCAGTGAATCTATCCAACAGGTAAGATTGGAGTGGTAACGGTGTCCAAACTGAGAGAAGAAGCCTTGGAGCTTCACAGAAAACACCAAGGGAAACTGGAAGCGGTGACCAAAGTGCCGATCCGCAATGCACATGACCTGAGTCTTGCTTACTCTCCAGGTGTGGCGGAACCGTGCAAAGAAATTTTCGACGAGCCGACGAAAGTGTACGAGTACACCATCAAAGGGAATCTCGTGGCGGTGGTAAGTGACGGGACAGCAGTGTTGGGACTGGGCAACATCGGACCGGAAGCGGCCATGCCTGTGATGGAAGGAAAAGCTGCTTTGTTTAAGGCTTTTGCCGGCGTTGACGCATTTCCAATCTGCCTGAACACGTCTGACCCGGAGAAAATCATCGAGACGGTAAAACTGCTGGAACCTACGTTTGGCGGTGTTAATCTAGAAGATATTGCCGCCCCCGCCTGTTTTGCCATCGAGGAGCGCTTAAAGAAGGAAACCAATATTCCGATCTTCCACGACGACCAACATGGCACGGCGATCGTGACCGCGGCCGGGTTGATCAACGCCCTGCGGGTCGTCAACAAGCAGCTCGATGAGATTCGCGTCGTGGTGAACGGGGCTGGCGCCGCAGGGATTGCCATCATCAAGCTGCTGCTCAGCATGGGTGTACAGGACATTATCATGTGTGATACCAAAGGAATCATATACGAAGGCAGAACGTTCGGGATGAATGCAGTAAAAGAAGGGGTGGCCAAGCTGACCAACCGCGACAAGCAGAGCGGTGACCTTGCCGATGCGATGAAAGGTGCTGACGTCTTTGTCGGAGTATCCGTGGCTGGCGCGGTGACGATGCAGATGGTGGAATCAATGAATCGCGACGCGATCATCTTTGCCATGGCCAACCCGGTACCGGAAATCATGCCGGAGGAGGCGAAACAGGCGGGAGCAGCGGTGATCGGAACCGGACGTTCCGATTTCCCCAACCAAGTGAACAACGTGCTTGCTTTCCCAGGTATCTTCCGTGGTGCGCTTGATACATATGCCACCAACATCAACGAAGAGATGAAGAAAGCTGCTGTTTATGCGATCGCTGATCTGATCAGCTCGGAAGAACTGTCGGCGGACAAAGTGATCCCGGCTCCATTTGATCCTCGTGTCGCTCCTCATGTGGCGGCGGCTGTAGCCAAAGCGGCGATGGAAAGCGGCGTTGCCCGTCGTACAGTGGATCCGGAAGAAGTGAAGGAGAGAACCAAGCAGCTCTCCTCGATCAGCTATACGCAAGCGTAGAAAGCTGACGCTTAACGAAGCATCGACAGCTTCGTATGGAAAGCAAAAGTTCTGAGAGATGGCGGGGAAGGCATCATGGATGGCCTTCTCTCCATGCGTTCAAGGGAGGGAATGAAATCGTGCTCGACTCCTTGGAAAATCGAAAAGTGTACGAGGATATTTTGCTGCAGATTCATGATATTGTGCAGCGGGACAATTTGCGTGTCGGCGATAAACTTCCCTCTGAGCGTGAGCTGTCAGAACAGTTGGGTGTAGGACGTTCATCGGTACGTGAGGCGCTTCGCGCGTTGGAATTGCTCGGTCTGATCGAGACGAGGCGAGGAGAGGGGACCTTCCTCAAGCATTACCGTCACAACCGCTTGATCGACGTATTGGGCTTCTTCATCCTGCGGGACTACAAGACGAAAAAAGATCTGGTGGAGATGCGCAAGCTGCTCGAACTGGATGCGGTACGGTTGGCCTGTCGCCGAGCCGGCGACAAGCACTTTGAGGAGATGGAACGCATCCTTGCCGTCGCCTGGGAGCGAGTGGAACGGGGGGAGATCCCAACAGAAGAGGACTACCTGTTCCACCGTGTCATCTGTCGTTCCAGCCGGAACTCGATCCTGCACCGGATCTGGGCTCCGCTTGTCGAGTACAGCGACACTGTTCGCAGCACCTCACTTGCTAGAGAGGGGCGTGCCAAAACGGCTTTGATGGAACACGAGCAGATCATGCTGGCGATTCGCAACGGAGACGAACAGACAGCTGTCATGCGCATGCGAGAACACTTGGAAAACAGCAAGCTGTAGGTTTGCGGCAGTGAGAATCGCTGTGATATGATGATGCAGGCTGCACATGTTTGTCTGAGGTATAAGGAGGAAGCCATATGTGGACGGTTATCTACATCGCTCCAAGTGCGAAAATCGCCGAACGCATTCAGCTTCGATTAACCGATGAAGGGTTTCTGGTCAAAGTACGTGAGGCGAAAGTGTCCAAGCAATACGAAATCCTCGTACCAGAGAGTGAAGTTCACGAAGTTCAAGAGGTGCTCAGCACGATCCTTCACTAACCTATAATGTGAGGTGTTACTGTGCTAAAAGATCTTTTTGGCAAGAAGCGCAGGTTTGCCACTGTTCCCAGCCAGCAGTTGGGGACATCACCTGTCGTTGAACCAAAAGAAAAAGAAGTCCCGGAAGGGCTGATGCATAAGTGCCCCCTTTGCGGCACGATTCACTATTCCAAGGATCTCGAGAAAAACCTGCGTGTCTGCAAAGGCTGTCAGCATCACTTTCCGATGTCGGCCCCGGAGAGGATTGAGATGATTCTGGATGAGGGAGCGTTTGTCGAGGAATTCGACGCCGAGATGACATCGGCCAATCCGCTTGATTTCCCCGACTATGAGGAAAAGCTGGAGAAAGACAGGAGCGCCACCAACCTGAAGGAAGCGGTTGTCACGGGAGAGGGCAGGCTGCATGGGATTCCGGTTGTTTTAGGCGTGATGGATTCCCGTTTTCGTATGGGCAGCATGGGCTCTGTCGTAGGTGAAAAAATCACGCGGGCGATCGAACGAGCGATCGAACGGAAGTGTCCGTTTATCCTGTTTTCCGCATCCGGGGGAGCGCGTATGCAAGAGGGAGTGCTTAGCCTGATGCAGATGGCGAAGACGAGTGCTGCCTTGGCTGCGCTGGCCCGGGAACGCTTGCTGTTTATCTCCGTATTGACCAATCCGACGACCGGGGGCGTATCTGCCAGCTTTGCCTCGCTGGGTGATTACAATATAGCGGAGCCGGGAGCGCTGATCGGCTTTGCCGGCCGCCGCATCATCGAGCAGACGATCCGTCAGGAGCTGCCCAAAGATTTTCAGACAGCAGAATTCCTGCTCAAGCACGGCCAGCTTGATATGGTCGTGCATCGCAAGGAACTGCGCGAGACACTGGGCAAACTGGCAGAGATGCATACCGTCCGGGAGGGAGTGTAACATGGCCGGAGACCTGCCATTCGAAAAACCGCTTGTCGAATTGCAAGAAAAGATTAAAGAGTTGCGACGGTTTACAGAGGAAAAGGGAATCGACTTCTCCGATGAAGTGGTTCGTCTGGAACAAAGGGCAAAGGATTTGGCTGAGCAGATTTACGGCAACCTGACCCCCTGGCAGCGAGTGCAGATCGCCCGTCATGCAGAGAGACCGACTACGTTGGATTACATCGAGATGATCTTTACGGATTTTATCGAGGTCCATGGGGATCGCCTGTATGGGGACGACCCCGCGATTGTGGGCGGTATTGCCAAGTTGGATGGACGCCCTGTGACCGTAATCGGCCACCAAAAAGGGAAAGACACCAAAGAGAATATCAGCCGCAACTTCGGCATGCCCCACCCGGAGGGATATCGCAAAGCACTGCGCCTGATGGAGCAGGCAGACAAGTTCGGCAGGCCGATCATCTGCTTTATCAATACATCTGGCGCCTATCCCGGCAAGGCCGCAGAGGAACGCGGACAGAGTGAGGCGATTGCCAGAAATCTGCGTGAAATGGCCGGCTTCCGTGTTCCGATCCTCTGCGTGGTCACAGGAGAAGGAGGCAGCGGCGGAGCATTGGCGATTGGTGTCGGCAACCGCATCTACATGCTGGAAAACGCGGTTTATTCCGTTATCTCTCCGGAGGGCGCGGCGGCCCTGCTGTGGAAAGATGCCAGTCTGGCGCTTCGCGCAGCAGAGTCGATGAGGATTACCGCTCCCGACCTCTTGGAGTTGGGTGTGATCGACGGAGTCATCGCAGAACCGTTTGGCGGTGCCCACCGGGATCCTGCAAGGCAGGCACAAGCAATAAAAGAGACATTGACAAAAGGGCTAGAACAACTGTGGCAGATGACTCCAGAACAACTGATACAGGATCGTTACAACAAATTCAAACAGATTGGAACATACGCTTCTCTATAGATAGGGAAGCGTTGTTTTTTTGCTTTCGTCAAATGCCGGAATCTGCTACAATCGTAGTCGTGCCATAGTTTTATGCAGAGTAAAATGAATCTTCGGAAGAGTATGTCACAATGATGGGAATCGTGAGGAAAGAGTATAACAGATAAGGTAGATATAATGGAACAGATGGAGTGCGAGGAGAAATCTTACATACTGTTTTCCGGAGAAGCCATGCTATAAGAGAAGAAGAGAGGTGTCCAGCATGAAAAAAATTGCTGTACTGACAAGCGGCGGAGACGCACCAGGCATGAATGCCGCTGTACGCGCCGCGGTTCGTCGTGCTGCCTATCACGGAGTGGACATGTTTGGGGTCTACCACGGCTACGACGGGCTGATTCGCGGTGACATCAGGGAGATGACCCTCGGCTCTGTCGGTGACATCATTCATCGGGGTGGGACGATCCTCTACACTGCTCGGAGTGAAGAGTTCAGGACGGAGGAAGGACAGCGCAAAGCGGTGGATCAGCTGCGTTCTCATGGCATTGAAGGGTTGATCGTGATTGGTGGAGATGGCTCGTTCCGCGGAGCCCAGAAACTGACCCAAAAAGGAGTCCCTACGATCGGTGTGCCTGGCACGATCGATAACGATATTCCCTGCACTGATTTTACGATCGGGTTCGATACCGCTTTAAATACGATCGTAGAGGCAATCGATAAGATCCGCGATACGGCAACGTCCCACGAGCGAACCTACATCATTGAAGTGATGGGGCGTGACGCGGGAGACCTGGCTCTCTACGCGGGTCTTGCAGCTGGTGCAGAATCGATCATCATCCCGGAAGAGGACCAAGAGATGGACGACATTATCGAACGGCTTCATGCGGGGTATCGGCGCGGCAAGAAGCATTCGATCATCATCGTTGCCGAAGGAGTAGGCAGTGCCGCCGATTATGCTGAGGTGATCAAACAGCGAACTGGTTGGGAAACAAGGCTAACCGTGCTTGGCCACATCCAGCGCGGCGGATCGCCGACGGCTTTTGACCGGATGATCGCCAGCAGGATGGGAGCCGCTGCAGTAGACCTCTTGCTGCAGGGAAAAGCGGATCGGATGGTTGGCATCCAGAACAACCAGATCGTCGATATTGACATTGACGAAGCGCTCGCCCAGAAACATCAACTGGATCTGTCCATCTACCAGCTGGCTCGCACCCTGTCCATCTAAACAACGGACAGACAGGAGCTGACTTGGTGTCAGGAGAAAAAGCAGCAGGCGGGACTCGCTTTGGAAGCGCGCGACCTTCGCCTATATTGTCAAGGATTGGCCATTCAGTGAGGAGGTATCACTTTGTTAAGAAAGGCAAAAATCGTATGTACGATCGGTCCGGCATCCGAGTCGGTGGAGAAACTGAAAGAATTGATCCGTGTCGGGATGAATGTGGCCAGGCTTAACTTTTCTCATGGCTCACACGAGGAGCACGCCGAACGAATTCGCAACATTCGCCAAGCTAGCCAGGAACTTGGCGCACAAGTAGCCATTCTGTTGGACACCAAAGGGCCGGAGATTCGTACCGGGATGCTTGCAGCCGACCAAGTGGAGCTGCGTGAGGGCAGCACCATTACCCTGACTACGGAGGAAGTAGCGGGAACGGCAGAACGTGTCTCCATTACATACAAAGATTTGCCGCAGGATGTAGAGGTAGGCAGCACTATCCTGATCGACGACGGCTTGATCGGTTTGACCGTGGAGCAGATTGAGGGGACTGAGATTGTTTGCCGGATCAAAAATGGCGGTGTCCTGAAAAACAAAAAAGGCGTGAATGTACCTGGCGTGAAGATCAATCTGCCGGGCATCACGGAAAAGGATTCGCAAGACATCCAGTTTGGTATCCGCGAAGGCGTTGACTTCATCGCGGCTTCGTTCGTCAGGAAAGCGGCTGACATCTTGGAAATCCGTGAAATCTTGGAGCGGTTTGACGCCAAGATTGACATTATCGCCAAGATCGAAAACCAAGAAGGGGTAGACAACGTCGACGAGATCCTGACCGTCGCCGATGGGTTGATGGTCGCACGCGGTGATCTAGGGGTAGAGATTCCGGCAGAAGAAGTACCGCTCGTTCAGAAACAGCTGATCCATAAGTGCAACGAGTTGGGCAAACCGGTGATTACGGCTACCCAGATGCTTGATTCGATGCAGCGAAACCCAAGGCCGACGAGAGCGGAAGCGAGCGATGTGGCCAATGCCATCCTGGACGGGACGGATGCGATCATGCTCTCCGGTGAGACAGCGGCCGGAAAATATCCGGTAGAATCGGTGGAGACAATGAACCGGATTGCTCTACGTGTCGAGCAGGCTCTCAATTACCGTGAGATTTTGCACACCCAGGCGTTGCGGCGACAGGTAACGATTACCGATGCGATCAGCCAGGCTGTAGCCAATGCTGCGCTGGACCTGGAGGCAGCCGCGATCATTACCGCAACCGAGAGTGGTCATACAGCGCGCATGGTATCCAAGTACAGACCCAAGGCGCCGATCGTGGCCGTCACACCACACGAAAGTGTGACGAGGCGGCTTGCCTTGGTAAACGGCGTCTATCCGGTGCTGGGCAGCATGGCATCGACGACGGACGAAATGCTGGAGATCTCTGTTCGCGAAGCGGTTCAGGCAGGCTATGTCCGCCACGGCGATCTGGTGGTCATCACGGCTGGTGTGCCTGTGCGTGAGAGTGGAACTACCAACTTGCTCAAGATTCATGTGATTGGAGACATCATTGCCAAGGGTCAGGGGATTGGACGAAAGGTCGTGACTGGAAACGTGGTGCTCGCCCGATCGGCTGAGGAAGCGCTGCAGAAGGTGAAGGAAGGCTCTGTGCTCGTTACGTATGGCACTGATTCTGACATGATCGCGGCATTTGAACGGGCGGGTGCAGTCATTACCGAAGAGGGAGGATTAACCTCACACGCTGCGATCGTTGGACTTAATCTCAATGTTCCCGTCATCGTCGGAGTGCAGCGGGCGACGGAAGTTCTAAAAGACGGCCAACTGGTTACTGTCGACCCGGAACGAGGCCACATCTATACCGGCTTGACCCGGGTACTATAATCGCAGATGGGCGGGAATACCCGTCCTTGCTGCTTTTTTATGGTACAATAAGAAAGAAACGTATTCCGCAAAGGAGAGGGTCGCGTGCAGACTGCCTGCTATCGTACGATTCAGTTTCGTGTACGGTACGGAGAGACCGACCAAATGGGAGTGGTATATCACGCCAACTACCTCAACTGGCTTGAGATGGGGCGTACCGAACTCATCAGAGAAGTAGGTTTTTCCTACCGGGAGATGGAAGAAAGAGGCGTTCTGCTCCCTGTGACGGATGCCTCGGTCTCGTACAAGCGGCCAGCCCGTTATGACGATGTGGTGGAAGTGCGCACCTGGGTCGAGCAGCTTACATCGGTAAGGCTGGTATTTGGCTATGAGGTCTACCGGGTCGAAGATCAAGAGCTGCTGGTACATGGTCAAACCAGCCACGTTTTTACCAATGCCAGCCTGAAGCCAGTTCGCCTGGATCGTCAGCTGCCGGAACTGTATGATCGGCTGCAGGCGGAGCGGGAGCGATATATGAGGGCTGCTCAACGGTAGTGAAACCATCCGGATAGGATGTGATCAATCGTGTTTCGCATACTCCTAGTCCTGTTTGTGATCGTGCCGATCATCGAATTGTGGGGATTGATATCCGTTGGAAGCGCAATCGGGACCTTGCCTACTGTTCTATTGGTGTTGGCCACAGGCGTCGCCGGAGCGTGGTTGGCCAAACAGCAGGGGCTGCAGGTGCTGCGGCTGACACAGCTTCAGCTCGCACAAGGACAGATGCCAACCGATGTACTGTTGGACGGGTTTATGATCCTTGTCGGAGGTTTGCTGTTGCTGACACCAGGCTTTTTTACAGACAGCCTGGGCTTTCTCTTGCTGATTCCATATACCAGGATGATGATACGTCACTTGCTGAAACAGTGGCTGTGGCACTTGATCCGAACAGGGAAGATACGCATTTTGTTTCGGCGCTGACTGCCCGGTCCCCAAAGGGGCTGGATAGTCTGTGAAGGGGAGTGGAACGGGGGAGAGTAGCTCTTTTCCTCCAGTCGCTCCATTGCCAACCTGCGGAAGTAGAACTGTCCGCTGCGGCCCCTTCTGACGCAGCAAACCCTCCCGTCTGCACGAGCTTTGGAAGGGTTTTGCTATTCAGAGACGTGTAGCGAGCTATCTATGCTCAGGCCGGCTTGCCCATGATGTACTTCACAACATCCTGAAAGACGTTCGCTTTGATCAGGGCGTTGATCACAACCAAGCTGACCGGACCGATGATCAACCCCAAAAAACCGAACAGGTTAAGCCCGATGAAGAGAGCGACCAGTGTCAGCAGAGGGTCAAGCCCGACGTTTTCTGCGACGATTTTTGGCTCGATGATCTGCCGCAGGATGACAACAATCCCGTAGAGAATCGACAGGCCGATGACCAGTCCATACTGCCCTTTGAAAAAGGCATAGATGATCCACGGGATAAAGACCGTCCCAGTGCCAAGGTAGGGAAGCAGGTCAACGAGGCCGGTTAAGAGCCCGATCGTGACAGCATATTCGACGCGCATGATCAGCAATCCGATGATTACGATAGCCGCTGTGATGGAGATCAGCGTCAGCTGTGCCTTGATGAAACCAACCAGCGCACTTTTTAGATCGAGCATGATCCGATCGACGCGGCTGTTTATTCCGCCAGGGAGCAGGCGCCGGAACCGGTTTCGCCAGAGGTAAAAGTCTTTGCTGATAAAGAATGCGGCGAGCAGAGAGATCACCAGCATGGTGGCGAAGTCAGGCAGCGAAAGCAGCCTGTTCTTGACAAAGGTGAGCAGGTCTAGAACCAACTGCTTGCCCGCGCTGGAAATCGTGTCCAACGCCGAGGTGATGTTGTTTTTCAACGCCAGCTGGTAGCTCTCGTCCAGTTGAGCGTAGAAAAAGGTAAACCGATCGTACAGATTGGTTAGCACCTCCTGCTCGATCAACTCCTGCAGATAGGTAGTCAACTCGTTGATCAGAGTAGGCAGCCTGTTTAGCAGCTCCCCGGTTTCGACCACTACAGCCGCGATCAGCAGCGTGGCCAAACCGCCGATCAAAGCTAGCAAGATCAGCAGTACGACTAAGACCGACAGCCAGCGGGGGATGCGTCCCTTTTCCGTTAGCCAGGTGACGGGGCGATTGATCACAAGCGCAATGACTAAGGCGATCAGAAATGGGAAAAGTAATGGTGTCAGGAACTGGATAATAAAGTAGGCGGCAAAGACCAACAGCACAACCCAGATAAAACGAATGATCTGAAATAAGCGAACTGCCCAGTTGTCAGGTGTCAGATGAATCACCCCTTGTCTTGGTTACAGGTATGAGTAACCCCGTCTATCGATATGTATGTATAAAAAAACCATTTCTTGTACCATTATGCCGTAGTCTCTGCATCAGAGGCAAGATCAGGACACATAAAGCGCCAGTGTATACACTTTATACATTTTTCATTCACAAACGGTTCGTTTTCTTTTATAATTGTTGTCGGATTATGTTTGAAATCTTTCTTTTACTTGCCATGGAAGAAAGTACATTTACATGATGTACTCTCTTTACTTTTCCAAAAAGGTATTTTTCGGTCTCATCCCCCCTGGTGTTTCGTTATAGACGGCCGGGACGAACGGGTGAGGAAAGCTTCCTTTTTTCTCTATGCGGTGCCTGTTGAAGGTTTCGAAGCTTTTCTTGCCATAGATGCAGAATCGACAGATGCCGTCGTTGAGAGAGCAACAGACATGGCAGCTAAAAGGAAGATCATGCGCAACTGCATAGAGAGACAAACTTGTCGGAAAAGGAGAGAGTTCTATGACAACTACCAAAGGCTTGGAAGGTGTCGTCGCCGCACAGTCGTCGATCTGCTCGATTATTGATGGTGTACTTTGTTATGGCGGGATCAACATCGACGAACTGGCTGAAAACGCTACCTTCGAAGAAGTCGTGTATCTGTTGTGGCATGGAGTGCTACCGAAGAGAGACCAGCTTTCCGCTCTGCAGAAGCAGTTAGGTGAGTCTGCGGCAGTGCCGCAAGAGGTGATCGACAGCATTCGCACTTACCCGCGTGATGTCCATCCAATGGCAGCCCTGCGTACAGCCGTCTCTTCGTTAGCCCTCTACGACAAGGAAGCTCAGGACATGTCTTTGGAAGCGAACTACCGGAAGTCGATCCGACTGATTGCCCAAACCCCGGTGCTGGTTGCCGCATTTGCCCGTATCCGCAAGGGCTTGGAACCGGTCGCACCCAATCCGCAGTTCAGTGTCGCCCAAAACTTCTTGTACATGCTGAATGGGAAGGAGCCGACCGGGACGGCGATCAAAGCATTCGATACTGCCTTGATCCTGCACGCTGATCACGAGTTCAACGCATCGACGTTTGCCGGCCGCGTCACGGTCGCAACTCTGACAGACATCTACTCCGGCATCGTGTCGGCGATCGGCGCTTTGAAAGGGCCGCTTCACGGAGGAGCCAACGAACAAGTAGCTGCGATGCTTGACGAGATTGGTACCATTGACAACGTTGAACCTTACATCCGCAAAGCGTTGGACAATAAGCAGAAGATCATGGGCTTTGGTCACCGCGTCTACAAAGACGGCGACCCTCGCGCCAAATGGCTGCGCCAAATGTCCAAAGAGCTGACCCAACAGGTAGGTCGTGAGGAACTGTATCAGATGTCAATCAAGATTGAGGATCTGGTCACAAAGGAAAAGGGACTGAAGCCAAACGTCGATTTCTACTCTGCTTCGGTCTATGTATCGCTCGGTTTGGAACGTGATCTGTTTACACCGATCTTCGCGATCAGCAGAATGTCCGGTTGGACCGCTCACATCATGGAACAGTATGAAAACAACCGTCTGATCCGCCCGCGTGCCGAGTACATCGGTCCGGTAAACCAACACTACGTACCGATTGACCAGCGATAATAGCCACCTCTTTTCCGGTTATTTGCGCGCAGGAGAACTATCACCGCACAGGGGTAGTTCTCCTCTCTATGGATAATGGTTTCAACACTTTTACATACCACTTGGGAGGGAAATCCTGATGTTTAAACACTTGTCGATGCCGACTGCCGGCGAAAAAATCAAAGTTGATAACGGAAAACTGCTTGTGCCGAACAACCCGGTGATCCCATTTATCGAGGGAGATGGAACCGGTCCTGACATTTGGAATTCTGCTGTCCGCGTGTTGGATGCCGCAGTTGAGAAAGCGTATAACGGTCAAAAGAAAATCGCCTGGTTTGAAGTGTATGCCGGGGAAAAAGCGTTTAACAAATACGGAGAATGGCTGCCAGAGGATACGCTCACCGCTGTTCGCGAGTACCTGATTGCGATCAAAGGTCCTCTGACTACACCGGTTGGCGGCGGCATTCGCTCGATTAACGTGGCCCTGCGTCAGGAGCTTGACCTGTACGCCTGCGTCCGCCCGGTTCGCTACTTTGATGGTGTGCCTTCTCCGGTAAAAAATCCGGAACTGACCGACATGGTGATTTTCCGCGAAAACACGGAAGACATCTACGCTGGTGTAGAGTGGGCAGAAGGAACTCCGGAAGTGAAAAAAGTAATTGAATTCCTGCAAAAGGAAATGGGCGTGAAAAAGATTCGCTTCCCGGAAACGTCCGGTATCGGCATCAAGCCGGTCTCCAAGGAAGGGACCGAGCGCCTCGTTCGCGCAGCGATCAACTACGCACTGGAAAACAACCGCAAATCGGTGACGCTGGTTCACAAAGGAAACATCATGAAGTTTACGGAAGGTGCCTTTAAAAACTGGGGCTACGCTGTTGCGGAAGCGGAATTCGGCGACAAGGTATTTACGTGGGCACAGTACGACCGCATCAAAGCAGAGGGCGGCGATGCCGACAAGGCACAAAAAGAAGCAGAAGCAGCTGGCAAGCTGATCGTGAAAGACGTCATAGCCGACGCCTTCTTGCAGCAAATCCTGACCCGTCCAGCCGAGTACGATGTGGTTGCTACCCTGAATCTCAACGGTGACTATGTCTCCGACGCATTGGCAGCTCAAGTAGGCGGTATCGGCATTGCACCAGGGGCCAACATCAACTACCTGACGGGACACGCCATCTTTGAAGCAACACACGGAACTGCACCTAAGTACGCTGGCCTGGACAAAGTAAATCCGTCTTCGGTGATTCTGTCCGGCGAAATGCTGCTGCGCCACTTGGGCTGGAACGAAGCGGCTGATCTGATCATCTCTTCGATGGAGAAAACGATCTCGTCCAAAACCGTTACCTACGACTTTGCACGTTTGATGGAAGGGGCATCAGAACTGAAATGCTCCGAGTTTGGTGATGCCTTGATCAAAAACATGTAAAGAAACGGATAGGAGGAAAAAAGATGGGCTTTCAACGAAAAAAGATCGCCGTCATCGGCAGCGGCTTTACTGGTGCGACGACAGCGTTCATCCTGGGGCAAAAAGAATTGGGTGACATTGTACTGGTAGACATCCCGCAGTTGGAGAATCCAACTAAAGGGAAGGCGTTGGACATGCTCGAATCCTCCCCAGTGCTTGGTTTTGACGCCCAGATTACGGGCACGGCCAACTATGAAGAGATCAAAGGGGCCGATCTGGTCATTATTACAGCGGGAATCGCACGGAAGCCAGGCATGTCCCGCGACGACCTGGTCAACACCAATGCCGGCATCATGCGCTCGGTAGCGCAACAAGTGAAACAATACGCACCTGACTCCATCGTGATCGTACTCTCCAACCCTGTTGATGCGATGACCTATACTTTTTACAAAACATCCGGTTTTCCGAAGGAGCGCGTCATCGGTCAATCCGGCGTATTGGACACGGCCCGCTTCCGCACGTTTGTCGCTCAGGAGCTGAACGTGTCGGTGGAAGACGTGACCGGTTTTGTCCTGGGCGGCCACGGAGACGACATGGTACCGCTGGTTCGTTATTCCTACGCTGGCGGTATCCCGTTGGAAAAATTGATTCCGCAAGATCGCCTCGACGCGATTGTGGAGCGTACACGCAAAGGCGGCGGCGAGATCGTCGCTCTGTTGGGCAACGGTTCCGCTTACTATGCGCCGGCTGCGTCGCTGGTACAGATGGCGGAAGCGATCCTCAAAGACAAGAAGCGCATCCTGCCTTCGGTCGCTTATCTGGAAGGCGAGTACGGATACAACGATCTCTACCTGGGTGTGCCGACGCTGCTCGGCGGCAATGGGCTGGAGAAAGTGATCGAACTGGATCTGACAGCTGAAGAAAAAGCTGCATTGGACAAATCGGCTGATTCGGTTCGCAACGTGCTCAAGGTGTTGCAGTAATCGATGTGTGAAAGCGTCCCTCCGTTCGAGGGACGCTTTTTCATCCTTTGCTGTGTTCATCTCCCGTCCACTGATCCTCCCTGTACCGTCTGGGTGCTGCATCATCTGCAAGTCTGCCGCATAACAGGCGGCGAACGCATCAACATCTTGGGCATTGTACGCATCCAATTGTTGCCGAACCATCTCTTCCGGACTTCTCTCAATGAGATGGGTGCGGACAGCGCCAAGCTGGATTGAGCAGTCCATTGCCGATATCGGGTTTGACTCGCTGCCGAATGCAAAAGTAGAGGCCATCCCATTATGGGAAGATGAAATGGTTGTCTGCCTGCCGGACACTCATCCCTTGAGCCAGCACCCCTTTCTATCCGTTTCACAGTTTGTTGACAAGTGTTTTATCATGCCCTAAACAGATTGTGCACCGTTTATTCACCATATTTTCACCTCACAGGGGTTTGCACCCAATGTGACGTGCGAGGCTCACGACACAGGTACGATTCTGGCGATGGTACAGGAGTGGATTGGCGTCTCCGTTCTGCCCAAACGATCCATTCCAGCAGAGCGGCAAGGGATTCGGGCGGTACCTCTTCAACCGAGGGTGTTTCGCAAAGTGGGGCTTGGAGTCCGCAGCGTTCAGAGCCTTTCCCCGCTTGCAGCAGAGTTTATCGTTTATGCCCAGAAACAACTGCCAGCAGCATGAGCAAAATGGCGTTGCCCACCCGTTTTATCCTGCAGGCGCATTCTCTGCCTGTAAAAAATACTTGCTTCACATAGAGGCTTCTGGCAGACTGAAAAAAGAGATTGAAGCTTCGAAAGAGCGGACAGGGGGATATAGGCAGTGACGAAGATCTTGGTTGTCGACGACGAACCATCGATTGTCAAGCTGTTGCAGTTTAATCTGGAAAAGTCCGGGTTTGAAGTGATAACCGCGTCAGACGGCAAACAGGGATTGGAGATGGCGTATCAGGAGAAACCTGACTTTATCGTTCTTGATCTGATGCTGCCAAAGATGGACGGGATGGACGTATGCAAAGCGCTGCGTCAGGATCGAATCAACACCCCAATCTTGATGCTCACGGCGAAAGATGACGAACTGGACAAAATTCTCGGCTTGGAGCTTGGAGCGGATGACTATCTGACCAAGCCATTCAGTCCGCGGGAGGTTGTAGCCCGCGTCAAGGCAATCCTCCGGCGAACACAGGTGGCGGTACGGTCCGATGCGGATGAAGACGTGATGCTTCAGTTTGGCAATATCCGGCTCTATCCAGACAAGTACGAAGTGTATCGCGGTGAGGAAAAGGTGGAGCTGACTCCGAAAGAGTTTGAACTGCTTCACTATCTGGCCAGCCATCAGGGACGGGTACTGACCCGCGACCAACTGCTGAATGCTGTCTGGAATTACGATTTTGTCGGCGATTCCCGAATTGTTGATGTTCATATCAGCCATTTGAGGGAAAAGCTAGAAGAAGATACAAAGAATCCACGCTACATTAAAACGGTCCGTGGTCTCGGTTACAAACTGGAAAGCTGACGATACGGGGAGGGAGCAGCGTGACTCGCTTTCGCCTAAAACTAACCCTGACATTATTGGGTCTTATCTCGATCATCCTGATTCTGATGGGTGTTTTCTTCGCGAAGGTGCTGGAGCGCTCCTACATGAACACGCTGACCGACCTTCTGCGAAAAGAAGCATTGCTGATTTCGGAAGCGATTCACGCTCCCGAAATTTTTTATAACCAGGACCTGTTGACGCAACGGGTGGAAAACTTCTCAGAGTCGGTAGAAGCGCGAGTGACGGTGATCGATCAATTCGGATCGGTCATCGCGGACACCGATTCCGATCCGGAGCAGATGGAGAACCATGCTGATCGACCTGAATTCCGTGGAGCCCTCTCCGGGAACGCGGAAGTGTCCCGGCGCTTTAGCGAAACACTGGAGTATGACATGGTTTATGTAGCGGTGCCAGTACTCAACGACGGAGAAGTAATTGGGGCTGTACGATCGGCGATGTCGATGGAAGGCGTGACAAACTCGATTCATCAGATGTGGTACAGCCTGGTTACGGGTCTATTGATCACATTGATCGTGGCTTCACTGGCGAGCGCGCGAATATCCAAGGGGATTACCCAGCCGATCGAGGAGATTACCCGTGTCGCCCGCAACATCACACAGCGACAGTTTCAGAGCCGAGTGAAGCTGAAAGCGCGTGACGAGATCGGTCAGCTGGCCGGAGCGATTAACTTCATGGCTTCCAGCCTGGAACAGCAGATGTACGAGATATCGGAGAATCAACAGAGGCTGACCGGTGTGCTCACCAACATGACCAGCGGAGTAATGTTTGTCACTGAAAACCGGAGGATTATGCTGGTTAACCCGGCAATTGAGGCGATGCTGGGGACGCGTCAGCAAGATCTGGTGGGTCGATTGCACATCGAAGCCGGCAAAAACTTTGGGCTCAGCCAGTTTATTGACAGATGCATCGACACGGGAGAACGGGTTCGCGAAGAAGTGCACATCTACTACCCGCAAGAACGGATATTGGACGTAAACATTGCACCGTACATCAACAGCAAGGGTGAACACAGAGGCGTAGTGGTCGTCCTTCATGACATCACCGGGATTCGCAGGCTGGAGAAGATGCGCAGCGACTTCGTGGCCAATGTCTCGCATGAACTGCGGACTCCGATCACATCGATCAAAGGCTTTACAGAGACTTTGCTCGATGGAGCGATGCACGAGGAGGAGACGGCCCGCCATTTTCTACAGATCATCTCTGACGAGAGTGACCGGCTCTATCGCCTGATAACGGATATTCTCGATCTGTCTAAGATCGAGCAGCGTAGAATCGCCCTCCATCTGACCACTGTCAATGTGCAGGAGATTATGGAGGAAATCGCCTCACTTGTTCAGGAGCAGTTGGTACGAAAACAATTGACTCTGACCTTGCCGAGCGAATCCAATCCGTTTATCCAGAGCGACAAGGACGCTTTACGGCAGATTTTGCTCAACCTAGTGGCCAATGCTATTGCCTATACGCCGGAGGGGGGCAGAATTGACCTGCAGATCGAGCGGAAGGAGCACACTGTTGATCTCAAGGTCAGCGATACCGGGATCGGCATACCGGAAAAGGAGATCAGCCGGATCTTCGAGCGTTTTTACCGCATCGACAAGGCGCGCTCACGCGACTCGGGAGGTACTGGTCTGGGGCTGGCTATCGTCAAGCACCTGGTGGAGAACCTTCAGGGTCATATCTCCGTCGAGAGCAAAGAAGGGGCCGGATCTACGTTTACTGTCACTCTGCCCGAACAGCCGTTGATTGAAGGTGCATCATAACGAACGATGTCATTTTCCTCCAAAGGAACCTACATGTTCCCTTGGGGGGATCGCGAGGGGCATCCTGTGATGTCACTCGCTTTTTTAAAACTCCTTTCGCAGATAGAGGCGGACGGAGATGACCCAGGATACCAGCAGCAGGACCGTTGCCACTCCGAGGAAGGCGAGAGAGAGCAGAGCGGGAGAAACCTGTTCAAATACGGCTGCGAGTCCCCAGAAACCATTTTTCACCCCTAGATTGACCACCATGGGAAGAACTGTGATACATAGCAGCATCAAGGCGAGAAAGCCATACTGGATAAACCTGGGTCCCAGCAGATAGTAAAGCGGAAAGTATACGGCTGCAAACAGACCGATGAGACTGATGCTAAGTACGATGTGAAGCATCTCATACACCGCGAAAACAGGCAGCAACATGTTTAAAACGGCAGCGAAGCTGGTGACCACTGCTCCGAAAAGCAAGGAAGCGAGATACTTGGATGCGACGATTTGCGGCCGGCTGACCGGGAGACTATTGACCAGTACTTCACTATTGTTCTTATACTCTTGAAAACTATTGCCGAAAATAAACACACACCCAAAGATAATCGGCAAATAGATCGGTACTTGCCCGTCGCTGGTCACCAGGCTGGTCACAAGCAGCAGCGTCATGTTGATGGCTATCGTCGTTTTGCTGATGATCCATTCTTTCAAAAGCAAGTTGTACATTATGTCCTCCCCTTTACCGTATACACCATGATATCCTCTAACGAAGCTGGTTCGATGAGCACCTGGTGTTGGAAGCGGCTTGCGACCAACTGCGGATCATGGGTTAATCCCTCAAAGCCGACACTCGTTTGTCGCACATGAATGAACATGTTGCGCATATCCTCATCCAGAAGCTCATTTGCTCCTTTTACCATGCGATACTGCTCTAGTACTGTTTCCTTTGACTCGCTAAAAATGATGCTTCCGTTGTGAATAAAGGTAATGTAATCGGCGATTTTTTCCAGATCACTGGTGATGTGTGTGGAAAAAAAGACGGTTTTACTCTCGTCCTGGATTACCTCGGATAAAATGTCGAGAATTTCTCGGCGGATAATGGGATCTAAGCCGGAAGTCGGTTCGTCCATGATGATGAGATGCTTCATCCCAGTGTTGGTAAAACGGGGCAACAATCCGCTTCATTTGTTCGACTGTCAGATGATCGTAAAAATGGTTGTCTGCGTAAACAAAGCCGACGCGTTGCTTGATTTCCTTGTCATGCTGGTCATTGTCCAATCCAAACAGCTCGATCGAACCGGAATCTCGCTTGAGCAGATTCATGATCAATTTGATCATTGTTGTTTTGCCAGAGCCGTTTGGGCCGATAAACCCAGTTATGAACCCTTGTTTGACGGAGAAAGAAACGTCTTTCAGTAATCGAAAGTCTTTAAAAGATTTGCTGATTCTCGTCACGTTAATGGCATCTTCCATCTATGATCCCTCCTGGTACAACAAGTCTAGCATCTGTTTAAGTTCCTCAAGACTGATATGGTATCGTTTGCTTTGCTGTACAATCTCGGCCAGGCTTTGTTCGATTGCAGTGAGACGTTTTTCCCGCAGGATGCTGCTGTTTTGGGACGCAACAAACGAACCTTTTCCGACGATGGAGGTGATAAACCCTTCCGATTCCAGTTCCTCATAAGCCCTTTTCGTCGTGATCACGCTAATCCGGAGCTCCTGGGCCAGTCGTCGCATCGAAGGGAGCGGGTCGC